>CAVIIB010000007.1:0-38630 GCA_963642815.1 Oscillospiraceae bacterium
TCAGTCAGCGGCGTTGCCGCTGCCAGCTCCCCTTTCAGGGGAGCCTTGGAGTTGCCACCAATCCCTGCCTCCCCTGAAAGGGAGCGCCGCAATTTACCACCAATCTCCAGCCTCCCCTGAAAGGGGAGGGGGACCGCGAAGCGGTGGAGGGGTTATCCAAGCCCAACAAAGGTATACACCCGACCTGTGGTCGGAAGAATAGACTAGCACACACATCACATAGTAAAGGAAGCGTATGCGTATGTACAAGAGAGCATTGGCCGCGCTGCTGGCGGCGCTGATGATGGCGGGGCTTTGCTCCTGCACGGGGCGGAGCGGTGCGGACGGCGAGACGGTGACGGTGCAGTCGGTGGCGCAGATCACCGGCGTTGGCTCGCTCGGCGTGATTGAGCGCTATGCCGGTAAGGTCGTCTCCGGCCAGACGGAAAAGGTTGCCCGCGACACCAACAAAAAGGTGGGCGAGGTCAAGGTCGAGGAGGGCGACGAGGTCAAGGCCGGCGCCGTGCTGTTCACTTACGACACGCAGGCGCTGCAGTTCTCACTGGAAAAGCTGCAGCTGGAGCTGGAGGGCTACAACAACGCCATCACGGCCGGACAGGCGCAGATCGAGGAGCTGGAGAGCGAGCGAGCCTCGGCCGGCTCGTCCCAGCAGCTGGCCTATACGCTGCAAATCCAGAGCACCGAGGCCGACGTCCGCGAGGCGGAATATAACAAGGGGCTCAAGGAGCGCGAGATCGCCAATATGCAGAGCTCGCTTGAAAATACCGAGGTCTGCGCCAAGATAAGCGGTCGCGTGATGAGCGTCGGCTCGGCGGACGACAGCGAGCAGTCCGGCGGCACGGGCGACGGCACGAGTGCCGACTCGTTCATCACCATCTCCGACATGAACACCTTCCGCGTGGAGGGGCAGATCAACGAGCTGAACGCCGGTACCTTGAGCGAGGGCATGAGCGTGCTGATACGCTCGCGCATGGACGACAGCCAGACGTGGAGCGGGACGATTGAGAAAATTGACTGGGAAAATCCGGTGAAATCGGACAACAGCAACAGCGGCTATGTGATTATGGGCGATAGCGGCAACGACGAGATGACGAGCACGTCGAAATACCCGTTCTATGTCTCGCTCGCCGGCAAGGACGGCCTCATCCTCGGTCAGCACGTCTACATCGAGCCGGACTACGGGCAGAGCAACGTCAAGACGGGGCTGTGGCTGCCGGAGTATTACCTCGGCGCGACCGGCTCAGATGCCTTTGTTTGGGCGGCGGGCAAGAAGGACACGCTGGAAAAGCGCTCGGTCACGCTTGGAGCGTATGACGCGGAGCTTGGAGAATATGAGATATTGTCCGGTCTTTCGACGCAGGACTATATCGCCTTCCCGCAGGACGGGCTGCAAGCGGGCATGACCGTGACGAAGCAGGAGGAGAGCGTCTCCGGCGCTATGTCCATGGAGAGCACGGGCGGCATGGAGGGCATGAGCACCGAGGGCATGACGGCGGAGTATGCGCCGATGGAGAGCGTGACCACGGAGAGCGTCACCGCCGAGGGTATGACCACGGAGAGCGTCACCGACGAGGGCATGACCGGCGAGAGCATGACCGCAGAGAGCGGGACGGAGGTCGGATGATGGTTGTCCAGATGCGCAATATCTGCAAGAGCTATCCGCTGGGAAAGGACACCGTGCCCGTGCTGAAAAACGTGTCGCTCGATGTGGAGGAGGGGGATTACCTCGCCATCATGGGACCGTCCGGCTCCGGCAAGACCACGCTGATGAACATCATCGGCTGTCTTGACACGCCCACCTCCGGGCGCTATCTGCTCAGCGGCGAGGATGTGTCCAAGGCGAGCGACAACCAGCTTGCCGACATACGGAACAAGCAGCTCGGCTTCGTGTTCCAGAGCTTTTTCCTGCTGCCCAAGCTCGACGCGCTCGACAACGTGGCGCTGCCGCTGCTGTATGCGGGCGTACCCAAGGAGAAGCGCCGCCGCCGTGCCGCCAAGGCGCTCAAAATGGTGGGCTTGGAGGATCGCATGAATCACAGACCGAACCAGCTTTCCGGCGGCCAGTGCCAGCGCGTGGCCATCGCCCGCGCCATGATAGCGAGACCGAAGCTGCTGCTGGCCGATGAGCCGACGGGAGCGCTCGACAGCGTCTCCGGCCATCAGGTCATGGAGCTGTTTCAGGAGCTTAACGACATGGGAACGACCATCGTGCTCATCACGCATGAGCCGGAGGTCGGCGCGTGTGCCAAGCACCTGCGCCGTATCCGTGACGGCGAGCTTTTGCCGGAGGAGGTGTGACGATGCCGAAGTGGTTGAAAAGCCTGCTCATCATCGTCGGGAGTATTGCGCTGCTGGGCGCTGCGATATACGGTGTGCTGCGCCTTGTGAAAAGCCGCAGCGGCTCGGAGGTGAGCGTCTACCGGGCGGAGGAGCTCGGCACGAGCTATAGCGGCGCGAATGAGGCGCAGACGGAGGGAAGCGTGACGGTTGACCGTATCCAGTCCGTCTACATCAGCAAGACCCAGCAGATCAAGGAGATATACGTCAAGGAGGGGCAGAGCGTCAAGACCGGCGACCCCATCCTCGCGTTCGATACCACGCTCAACGATTTGGAGCTGGAGCGCAAGCGCATTGAGATAGAGCAGCTACAGCTCGATTTGGAGAATGCGCAGAAGGAGCGCAAGGAAATGGACAGCTACAGCGTCTATTCCGGTAGCAACCACAGCCAGACGGAGAGCGACACAAGGGAGCTTACGCCGGTGGACACGCCCTATCTGCGCAAGGGCAGCGGTACGCAGACCGACCCCTATATCTTTATATGGGGCGATTTTGACACCTACACGACGGAGTTTATCGCCAATCGAATCCTTAACGGCGTTATCATCAATCCCGTAATTTCGCCCGCGCCGGTCACGCCGGACACGCCCGATACCCCGGAGGAGACGACGGAGGAAACGACGCAGACAGGAGAGACGGATCCAACAGAACCCACGGAGCCTACAGAGCCTACAGAGCCTACCGAGCCCGTCGAGCCGACGGAGGAGCCGACACCCACCGAGGAGCCGACCCCGACGGAAGCGCCGCAGCCGACGGAAAACCCCTATGACACGGTGCGCTATGCCATCTTTGAGCGCCGCGAGAGCGATTCGCCGGAGGGCGAGCTGCTGGATGTGTGGGAAATGGCGTTTCAGGTGCAGAAAAGCGGCAGCCTCAGCTTTACGCTGACCGACCCCGACCCGGACTATGATTCCGGCGGTTCTTCGTCCGGCGGCAGCGATTATGACGGCGGCGGCTGGGACAGCGGGCCGAGCTATACATGGCGCGAGCTGCAAAAGATGAAGGCCGAGGCCGACCAGAAGCTCATCGACCTCAACTTTAAGCTGCGCAAGGCACAGCTTGAATACGACACCATTGAATATGAGCTGTCAAACGGCGTGGTATACAGCCGCATTGACGGAGTGGTCAAGACGGTACGCACGGCGGAGGACGCGCTCGCGGAGAATAAGCCGCTGGTGCTGGTGTCCGGCGGCGGCGGCTACTATGTGCAGGGGCTCATGGGTGAGCTTGACCTCGCCACGATGAAGGTCGGCGACACGGTGACGGTGCAAAGCTGGGAGAGCGGCGAGCAGATGACCGGCACGATCACGGAAATATCCGACTATCCGAGCGACGGCAGCAGCTACGGCTGGTATTGGAGCAACGGCAACAGCAATATCTCCAAGTACCCGTTCAAGGTCTTTCTGGACGAGGACTCCGCCCTGCGGGAAAACGAGTATGTGAACATGACCTTTACACCCGGCGGCACGGACAGCGGCAGCGGCTTCTTTCTGGCAAACCCCTTTGTGCGGCAGGAGAACGGACGCAGCTATGTCTATGTGCAGGGTGCGGACGGGCGGCTTGAAAAGCGCTATGTCACGACCGGGCAGAGCCTGTGGGGCAGCTATGTGGAGATACGCGGCGGGCTGACCGCCGATGACTACATCGCGTTCCCCTACGGCAAGGCGGTGCAGGAGGGCGCGACCACACGAGAGGCCACGGTGGACGAGCTGTATAACAACAGCTACTACATGGGCTGACGGGAAGGGAGGAAAAGCTATGTTTGAAAATCTTTCTCTTGCCGTACAGGGCGTATGGACGCACAAGCTGCGCTCGTTTTTGACGATGCTCGGTATTATCATCGGTATCGCCTCCATCATCACCATCGTCGCCACCATCAAGGGCACGAATGAGCAGATCAAGGAAAACCTTGTTGGTGCGGGCACAAACGCCGTGGTCGTCTCGCTGTACCAGAACGACTCGCAATACTCCTTTAACTACCAGTCGCCGCCGGAGGGTATCAGCACCGTCAGCGAGGACACGCGGCAGGAGCTTGCCGCCCTTGACAACGTGGAGGAGGTCTCGCTCTACTGCACACGCGACTATGTGGACGGCGCGTATTATAAAAACACCGCGTTCAGCGGTGCGCTCTACGGTGTGGACAGCCACTATTTCAACGCCTACGGCTATAAGCTCGTGAACGGGCGCGATTTCGTGGACGCGGACTTCTCCCAATGCCGCAAGGTCGCTGTGCTGGACAGCGACGCGAATACGAGTCTTTTTGCCGGGGAAAACCCCGTCGGAAGGACGCTGGAGCTGATGGGCGAGACCTATACCGTCGTCGGCGTGGTCGAGCGCAGCCGGACGACCGGCATGGATATCGAGACGCTGAGCGACTACTATATGTACGCCAACACATCGAGCGGGACGGTATTCGTGCCGCTGACGACGTGGCCGATACTCTACCGCTTTGACGAGCCGCAGACCGTGGCGCTCAAGGCGGCCTCCACGGACGACATGACCCGCATAGGCCAGCAGGCGGCGGAGCTGCTCACGGAGCGCCAGCTCACGGCGGTAAGCCCCAGCCTCGGCTTCAGCTATCGCAGCGGCGATTTGAGCGAGCAGGCGGAGAAAATGCAGGCGCTCGCCACCTCGTCGAACCGCCAGCTTCTCTGGATCGCCAGTATCTCGCTGCTTGTCGGCGGTATCGGCGTTATGAACATCATGCTCGTCACCGTGACGGAGCGTACCCGCGAGATCGGGCTCAAAAAGGCCATCGGCGCACGTCGCCGCCGCATATTGTGGCAGTTCCTGACCGAGGCGGCGGTGCTGACGAGCTTGGGCGGCATTCTGGGCGTGGTCGCCGGTGTCGTGATGAGCCGGATGATATCCTCGGTCATGGGAACGCCCACGATGATAAGCGCCCCGGCGGCGGTGATCGCGGTGCTGTTCTCCATGGTGATAGGCATCGTATTCGGTCTGCTTCCGGCCATCAAGGCCGCAAACCTCAACCCCATCGACGCCCTCCGCCGCGAGTGACGCGAACACACCGATCCCCATTACTCCCCTGAAAGGGAAAGCCGCGAACACCGCCAATCCCTATGCCTCCCCTGAAAGGGGAGGTGGCGCGAAGCGCCGGAGGGGTTTCTCGAAGTCAGCACAAGCGCAAAAAAATAACCCCTCAGTCAGCGGCTTTGCCGCTGCCAGCTCCCCTTTCAGGGGAGCCATGGGCTTAGTGCAAATTCGGAGAAATCGCGCATTTTCTGACAAACGCAAAAGCACAGGCTCCCCAGCTTGGAGAGCCTGTGTTATTTTACACGCTTTTTTACGCGAGGGTGGCGGCCATGACGGCCTTGATGGTGTGCATACGGTTTTCCGCCTCGTCGAAGACGAGGGAGCGGGGGCTTTCAAACACGCTGTCGCTGACCTCCATCTCCGACACGCCGAAGCGGGCGGCAATATCCGCGCCGATGGTCGTGTTCGTGTCGTGGAACGCGGGCAGACAGTGCATGAACACGGCCTGTTTTCCGGCAATCGCCATGAGCGCGTCGTTCACCTGATAGGGTTTGAGCTCGGCAATGCGCTCCTCCCAGACCTCGGCTGGCTCGCCCATCGAGACCCACACGTCGGTGTAGATGACATCCGCGCCCTTGACGGCGGCGGTGTCCTCGGAAAATTCCAGCACCGCGCCCGTCTCGGCGGCGATGGCCTGACACTGGGCGATGAGGGCGCTGTCCGGGAAGTATTTGGCGCTCGTGCAGGCGACAAAGTGCATACCCATCTTCGCGCAGCCGACCATGAGCGAGTTGCCCATATTATAGCGGGCGTCGCCCATGTAGGCGAGCTTGATACCCTTCAAGTGACCGAAATGCTCCTGTATGGTGAGGAGGTCGGCGAGTATCTGTGTGGGGTGGAACTCGTTCGTGAGACCGTTCCAGACGGGCACACCGGCGTACTGCGCCAGCGTCTCCACGATCTCCTGACCGTAGCCGCGGTATTCGATACCGTCAAACATACGTCCCAGCACCCGCGCCGTGTCCGCGATGCTCTCCTTTTTGCCGATCTGCGAGCCGCTGGGGTCGAGATAGGTCGCGCCCATGCCGAGGTCGTGGGCGGCGACCTCAAAGGCGCAGCGGGTGCGCGTGCTTGTCTTTTCAAAGATGAGCGCGATATTTTTGCCCTCGCACAGGCGGTGGGGAATACCGGCCTTTTTCTCCGCCTTGAGCTTGGCGGCAAGCGCGAGCAGCGCTGCAATGTCCTCGCTGCTGAAATCGAGCAGCTTCAGAAAGTGTTTTCCCTTGAAATCCATAAAAGTCCCTCCTGCGGCCACGCGCCGCGTTTTGTATCAGCGCCGGTCGCTGCGGCGCAGGTTCTTTTCGAGCTTGCCGAGCGCCCATGTGAGCAGCACGACGAGCGCCAGATAGGTGAGCGCCACGGCCAGCAGCGGGTTCACCGCGTCAAAGGTGTTGTTGCGGATGAGGTTGCCCGCCCGCGTCAGATCCTGCACGGCCACATAGCCCGCGACCGCCGTCTCCTTGAGCAGGGCGATAAGCTCGTTGCCGATGGCCGGCAGAATATTCTTCATGGCCTGCGGCAGGATGACGAGCGCCGTGGTTTGCAGGCGCGACATACCGAGCGAGCGTCCGGCCTCCATCTGGCCGGGGTCAACGGAGGCGATACCGCTGCGCATAAGCTCCGCCATGTACGCGCCGGAGTTGATGCCGAAGGTCACAATGCCGACGGCGATACCGTCCGAGGCGGTGAGAATGATGAAGTAGAAGATGAGCAGCAGCACGACCACCGGCACGCCGCGTATGACCGTGACGTAGAGGTCGCAGAGCACACAGAGCGGGCGCAGGGCGGGGTTGCCCTCGCCGCAGTATTTGAGGATGGCGATGAGCGCCCCGATGATAACGCCAATGGCGAGTGCGCCGACGGTGATGATGAGCGTGTTGCCCAGTCCCTCCAGCAGCATTTTATAGCGATCCTGTTCGAGGAAGGTCTCCGCGAGCTTAGCGCCCCACGCGGAGAAAAAGTCGGCGACGGAAGAAAACAAACTCATACGTTCGGCTCAGGGGGCAACGTAGCTCGCGCCCCACTTGGCGAAAATCTCCGCGATCGTGCCGTCCGCAAGCATGGCGTTCAGCGCCGCGTCCACGGCGGTGACAAGCTCGTCGCTGCCCTTGGCGAAGGCGAAGGCGTAGGGCTCGGTCGTCATGGCCTCGTCCAGCATGACAAGCCCAAGCGAGTCGGCCATCGCCACGGCGACCTCGTTGTCCACGACCCATGCGTCCACCTTACCGCCGGTGAGGGCGGCAGCCGCATCGTTGTTGGAGGTATAGGCCATCACCTCATAGCCGTTTTCCATGCAGTAGTCCTCGGCGGTCGTGCCGGTCTGGACGGAGATCTTCTTGCCCTCAAGGTCGGTCTTGCTGCTCATCTCGCTGTCGGCGGGGACGACGATGGTCTGGGCGGCGAGGAAGTAGGGCGTGGAGAAGTCCACATTCTTCTTGCGCTTTTCGGTGATGGTGATGCCGGACATACCGACATCGAATTTTCCGGCCTGCACACCGGGGATGACGGACTCAAAATCCATCTGCTCGATCTGGAGCGTCACGCCGAGGCTCTCGGCGACCTTTGTGAGTATATCGACCTCGATACCGACGACCTCACCGTTTTCAAGTGTCTCAAAGGGCGGGAAGTCGGGGCTTGTGGCGACGGTGAGGACGCCCTTCTTCTGGATGGCGGCGAGACCGCTTTCCTGCTTGCCGCAGCCGGAGAAGAGGCCGAGGGCGGCAACGAGCAGCAGCACAAGGGCAATGAGCTTGGATGATTTTTTCATGGTCGTTCTCCTTATTTCGTATTTTGTGCCGCAAGGAACTCCTTGCAGCTTTGTATCTGTGCGGAAACGGATTCCGGCGCGGGACCACCGACGGAGCGGCGGCGGGACACACAGCGGTCGAGGGATAGCGTGTCGTATATGTCCGCGTCAAAAAGCTCACTGTAGGCGCGAAGCTGCTCCAGCGTGAGTGCTTCGAGCACCACGCCCTTGGCAATACAGTCGGCGACGATCTGCCCGGTGAGCTTATAGGCGCTGCGGAACGGCAGCCCCTTGGCGGTCAGATAATCGGCCATGTCGGTGGCGTTGATGAAGCCACCGGCGGCGGCGTTGCGAAGCGTCTCGCGGCAGATGTGCATGGAGGCGAGCATGGGCGCAAGCACACGGAGACAGGCCTTTACGGTGTCCGCCGCGTCAAATACGGCCTCCTTGTCCTCCTGCATATCCTTGTTGTAGGCGAGCGGCAGCCCCTTCATGACGGTGAGCAGCGCCATAAGGTCGCCATAGACGCGCCCCGTCTTGCCACGGCAAAGCTCCGCCATGTCGGGGTTTTTCTTCTGCGGCATGATGGACGATCCGGTGGTGAAGGCATCGTCAAGCTCGATGAAGTGGAACTCCCAGCTCGACCAGAGCACAAGCTCCTCCGAGAGACGGGAGAGGTGCATCATGAGGATGGCGCAGGCGGAGAGGAAATCGAGGCAGAAGTCGCGGTCGGATACGCCGTCCATGCTGTTGAGGGCGATGTGGGTGAAGCCAAGCTGCCCCGCCTCCCATGCGCGGTCGATGTCCCAGCTCGTTCCGGCGAGCGCACAGCAGCCGATGGGGCAGCATTCAAGGCGGCGGCTCGCGTCGTCCAGCCGGTCGATGTCGCGGCGCAGCATCATGGCATAGGCCATGAGATGATGACCGAAGCTGACGGGCTGCGCCCGCTGCAGGTGCGTGTAACCGGGCATGACGGCGGTGGCGTTCGCCTCGGCCTGCTCCGTCAGGGAGGCGAGCAGCGAGAGCGTCAGTGTGCGTATCTCGCTCAGCTCGTGCCGCAGATAGAGGCGCAGGTCAAGCGCAACCTGATCGTTGCGCGAGCGGGCGGTATGCAGCTTTTTCCCAAGCTCACCGAGCCGCTGTGTCAGCGTCTGCTCCACGAAGCTGTGAACGTCCTCGGCCTCCGGGTCGATGGCGAGCGTTCCGGCCTCGATGTCCTCCAAAAGCCCGCCAAGCCCCGCAATGAGCGCCTCGGCCTCGTCCGGGCTTATGATGCCGCGCCGACCAAGCATGGCGGCGTGGGCGACGGAGCCCTCAATGTCCTCGCGGAGCATACGGCAGTCGAAGCGGAGGGACGAGTTGAAGTCGTCCGCGAGCGGGTCGGTTTTAACGCCGACCCGTCCGTCCCATAGCTTGCTCATGGTGTGACCCCGCTCAATTCTGGAGCTTGCCCTGCTCCAGCAGCGCCTGTATCTGCGTAGGCAGACCCCAGAGCTGGATGAAGCCGCCGGCCTGCGCCTGATCGTAGTCGCTTTCGCCGAAGGTGGCTATCGCCTCGGAATAGAGGGAGTACGGACTCTTAACACCGGCCTTGATGATGTTGCCCTTGTAGAGCTTGAGCCGCACCGTGCCGGTGACGGTCTTCTGCGTCTCGGTCACGAACGCGCTGAGCGCCGTGCGGAGAGGGGAGTACCAGAGACCGTTGTACAAAAGCTCGGCGAAGCAGACGCTAAGCTCCTGCTTTTTGTGCGCCGTCATCTTGTCGAGGCAGAGCGTCTCAAGCGTCTGGTGCGCCTTGTAGAGGATAGTGCCGCCCGGTGTTTCGTACACGCCGCGGCACTTCATGCCGACAAGCCGGTTTTCCACGATGTCGAGCAGACCGATGCCGTTTTTGCCGCCCAGCTCGTTGAGCTTCCATATCATATCCACGGCGCTCATCTTCACGCCGTCGAGCGCGACGGGAACGCCCTTTTCAAAGTCGATGGTGACATAGGTCGGCTCATCCGGCGCGTCGATGGGGGAGACACCCATCTCCAAAAAACCGGGCTTTTCATACTGCGGCTCGTTCCACGGATCCTCCAGGTCAAGCCCCTCATGGCTCAGGTGCCAGAGGTTTTTGTCCTTGGAATAGTTTGTCTCGCGGCTTATCTTGAGGGGGATACCGTGCGCCTCGGCGTAGTCGATCTCCTCGTCACGCGACGTAAGCTCCCATTCACGCCACGGGGCGATGATGGGCATATCGGGCGCAAAATGCCGGATGGCAAGCTCAAAGCGTACTTGGTCGTTGCCCTTGCCGGTGCAGCCGTGGGCGATGGCATCCGCGCCCTCGGCCTTGGCTATCTCCACCAGCTTCTTGGCGATGATGGGGCGGGCGAAGGCGGTGCCGAGCAGATAGTCCTCATAGATGGCTCCGGCCTGCATGGAGGGGATGATGATGTCATCCACCATCTCGGCGCTCAAATCGGCGGCATAATACTTGGACGCGCCGGTCTTGAGTGCCTTTTCCTCCAAGCCGTCCAGCTCGTCGGCCTGTCCCACGTTCCCGGCCACGGCGATGATCTCCGCGTTGTTGTAGTTTTCCTTTAACCACGGAATAATCACGGATGTATCCAGTCCGCCGGAATAGGCCAAAACGATTTTTTTGATGTTTTCCTTTTTCATGGCAAGTACGCTCCTTGAATGAATAACTGTTTTATGTGCATAATTATACGCAAAATGCGGATGAGGTCAAGAGGAAAATTCATTTTTATTCACATCTACAACAAAAAGGCAAATGAGGCGCACGCGAGTTGTACAGATTGTCGGTTTGGACAAGAAAAGACCGTGGCTTCCGAAGAAACCACGGTTTTGTGAATCTTTATTCAGAGGGAGATTTAGCTGACTGCGCCCTTGTCAATGAGGCGGAAGCGGATGTCGAAGCTGTCACCCTCGCGATAGACCGTACAGGTGATCTCGTCGCCGACGGCAAGACCGTCCTTGATGGCGTTGACCTCGTTCACGCTGGTGACGGGCGTACCGTTGACGGCGGTGATAACGTCACCGACCTGTATGCCCTGCGCATAGGCATCGGAGCGCTCGTCCACGCTGGTGACATAGATACCCTCCGGCAGACCATAGCGCAGCATGGCCTCCTCGCTCACCGAGCCCGCCACAATGCCGAGCGCGGGCTGACCGGGGACATAGCCGTATTCGATAATGCTGTCCACCACGGGCTTGATGACGCTTGAGGGAATGGCGAAGCCGATACCCTCCACGACGGCGGAGTAGGTGAACATGATCTTGCTGTTCGTAATGCCGATGACCTGTCCGTGGCTGTTGATGAGCGGACCGCCGGAGTTGCCGTTGTTGAGGGCGGCGTTCGTTTGCAGCATGGTCACGGAGTAGCCGTTGTTTGTGAGCGCACGGTCAATGCCGGAGATAATGCCGTTGGTCATCGTTCCGGCGTAGGCATCGCTGAGCGGATCGCCGATGGCGACCACTTCATCACCCACCTGACAGTTGGCGGAGTCGGCAAAATCGGCATAGGGGAGGCTTTGCCCCTGTATCTTGAGGACGGCGATGTCGGTGGTGGTGTCGCTTCCGACAAGGCGGGCGCTGTATGTCTCGCCGTCGGAGAGCTTCACGTCGGCGGCGTCCGCGCCCTGCAGCACATGGGTGTTGGTGATGATATAGCCGTCAGCGGTGAATATCACGCCGCTGCCCCAACTGAATTTCTGACCGTCTTGATAGCAGAGGATGCTGACCACGGCGGGATTTACCTGCTTATAGATGTCCTGTAGGCTCATATCCGCGCCGGTGGTGGGCGAGAAGGTCAGCGTAACGCCCGTGCCCGTGTCGGCGGCGGGGATGCTGATGTCAAGGTCGCTCGTGTAATACTGCTCGAAATACTCGAACATATCCGCGTCCTCGTCAATGCCGGAGTCGGCGGCGTTGTCATCCCAATCCGTGGAGAAGTTGACGCTGGGGAGGCTGTCGTCCTGCGAAAAATAAAGGTTGATATTCGCAAGAATGCGGAACAGGCCCACGGAGGCAGCCAGCAGACACAGCGCGACGATGGCGATGACACGCCACGCGGCATTCACCTGCTTACCCGGTGGTGTGGGGACAGCGCCCCGTGGGGAGTAGCCGCTGCCGCTGGGCTGGAAATAGGGGGAGGCGGGCGGCACCTCGGGCGCAGACTCCTCCGTCTGCGGCGCGGCGTTTTCCGTCTCGTCCGCGTACCAGTCGTCGGCCTCGTCGCCGGTCATGCTCTGACCGTTATACCAGCGGCCATTGCGGTTTTGTTCATTATAAAGCAAGCTGTCCAGCTCCTTTCATCAGCCGTCGTGCTCCACCGCAGGAGCTGTGGTGGGCGGCTCGGCTTTTGCCAGTGTAAAGATAAAGGCGGTCTCGCCGTTTTCGCTCGTGACATAGATGTCTTGGTCGTGGCTGTCCAGAATGGCCTTGACCATATAAAGCCCAAGCCCCGCACCGTCACGGTCAAGCCCGCGTGAGCTGTCCGCCTTGTGGAAGCGCTCAAAAATGCGCGGCAGCTCGTCGGGCGGGATGGTCTGCCCTTGGTCGGCGATGCGGGTGTAGAGCTTGCCGTTTTCCTTCCAGAGGCGGATGGCGAGCTTGCCGCCCTCGTCCGCGAATTTTACGGCATTGTCCATGAGATTATACACCACTCGCGTCAGCGCGTCCATATTTCCCAGCGCATAGAGGTGTTCCTCCGGCACGTCGAGCTCCACGTCCATCGACTTTTTCCCGATACGCTCCTCAAAATTGAGCAGCGTCCGCAGGATAAGCTCCGTGTGGTCGAAGACGGTGAACTGGGCGCTGTCCGCGCCCTCTTGGAGACGCGACATATCCAGCATACTGCAAACAAGGCGGTTGAGGCGCTTGGTCTCCGAGGAGATGGTTTGGAGGTATCTGGTCGAATCCGCCTGTGATATTGTGCCGTCCAGTATGCCGTCGGCAAAGCCGGCAATGCTCGTCATCGGTGTGCGCAGCTCGTGGGAGACGTTGGAGATAAATTCACGGCGTGTACGCTCGTTGCGCTCCAGTGACTCGGCCATGGAGTTGAAGGCGTCGGTCAGCTCACTTATCTCGTTGAGCCCCGGATGGGGGCTGACGCGGGCGGAGAAGTTGCCCTTGGAGAAGCTGTGTGCGGCGGCAGCCATCTCCTTGAGCGGGCGAGTGTTGCGCACGGAGGCCGCCCATTCGATGGATACGGCGAGGATCAGGATGAGCACCGACATGGTGATGAAGATGGCCAGCATTGTCCCCCAGTTTTCCAGAAGCTCGGAGGAGTCATAGCTGATGAAGACATAGCCGATGAGCTGATTTTGGCGGTTGGCGATGGTCTTGGCCACGACGAAGTGCTTGGCATCATAGAAGCCGTCGAGGCTGGTCAGTGCCTCATAGCAGCCGGTTTCTCGAAGCTGCGTCAGCACTGCGTCGTCGATTTGCTTGCCGATGTGCGCACAGACCCACTCCATATCCGAGCAGGACACGACCTCGCCCTTGGTGCTGCACAGGAAGATGTGCTTGCCGGTCGAACGCGCCATCGAGGAGATGTTCATGCGCAGGTCAATGCTCTGCAAGCCGCCGAAGTGGTGGAAGGCGTCGGCGGTGCGCTCGACCTCCTCGGCGTTTTCCTCCATGTGGGCGCGTTCCTCGTGGATGATGTAGCCGCGTGCCATGAAAAAGAGGCTCACGCCGAAGATCAGGAAGCACAGCGCGAACATCCCCGCCGTGACGACAAAGTTTTTGAAGAAGATACTTTTCACGATTCACACCATATATAATAGGTGGGCGGGGCGGCTCAATCGCTGCCAAGCTCGAATTTATAGCCCACGCCCCAAACAGTCTTCAGCCGCCACTGGTCGGAAACGCCCTCCAGCTTTTCGCGCAGGCGCTTGATGTGGACATCGACCGTGCGGCTGTCGCCGAAGTAGTCAAAGCCCCATACCTCGTCGAGGAGCTGGTTGCGCGTATAGACGCGGTTGGGAGCGCTTGCGAGGTGGAATAAAAGCTCCATCTCCTTGGGCGGTGTGTCTATCTTTTTGCCGTCCACGATGAGCTCGTAGGAATCAAGGTCGATCACGAGCTTGTCAAATTCGAGCCGCTGCTTCGGGGCGGGCTCATCCCCGCCACGGCGGCGCATGACGGCGTGGATACGCGCCATGAGTTCCTTGGCGTCAAAGGGCTTGGTAACATAGTCGTCCGCGCCGAGCTCAAGCCCCGTCACCTTGTCGAAGGTCTCACCCTTGGCGGTGAGCATGATAATGCTCATCTGCGAGAAGCTGCGCACCTCGCGGCATACCTGCCAGCCGTCCTTGACGGGGAGCATGATGTCCAGCATGAGAAGCTGCGGATCTTCACTCCGCGCCAGCTCCACGGCCTTGCCGCCGTCCGGCGCGATCAGCACCTCAAAGCCCTCTTTTTCCAGATAGAGACGCAGAAGCTCGGCGATATTGGCGTCGTCCTCCGCGATCAAAGCCTTTTTTGTCATAGTCGATTCCTCCTTACGGCGAAATTCCTTTGTTAATATACCACAATTATAAGCCCAGTTCCAGAGTAAAGGTGAACAAAATGTAAAAAGCAAAAAAAGCGTGAAAAATACACTTGACTTTAGCGTAGTAGTGTGCTAATTTGATAGCACGATAAAAAATTACACGGAGGATAAAGCAATGAAGAAAGCAATGACCCTGATACTTGCGCTGCTGATGGTCGCGGCGCTGTTCACCGGCTGCGGAAGCAAGTCGGCTTCGTCGAGCGAGAGCGACCTCGCCTACGTTCAGGACAAGGGAACGCTGGTCGTCGGCATTACCGATTTCGAGCCGATGGACTATCAAGCGGAGGACGGAAGCTGGATCGGCTTTGATGCGGACATGGCGAAGGCCTTTGCCGAAAGCCTTGGCGTGAGCGTCGAGTTTGTCGAGATCGACTGGGACAACAAGATCTTGGAGCTTGACAGCCGCTCCATCGACTGTGTGTGGAACGGCATGACCCTCACCGACGAGGTCACGAGCGCCATGAGCTGCTCGAACGCCTATTGCAACAACTACCAAGTTGTCGTCGTCCCTGCGGACAAGGCCGCGCAGTACCAGACGGCTGCCGACTGCGCCGATTTGAGCTTCGCCGTCGAGTCCGGCTCCGCCGGACAGGCCGAGCTTGACAAGCTGGGTTATTCTTATACCGAGGTCAAGGATCAAGCCACCGCTCTGATGGAGGTTGCCGCCGGTACGTCTGACGCCGCCGTGATCGACGCACTGATGGCCGGTGCGATGGTCGGCGAGGGAACGGGCTATGACAGCCTCACCTACACCATCGGTCTGAACGAGGACGAGGGCGAGCAGTACGGCGTCGGCTTCCGCAAGGGAAGCGAGCTTGCCGACAAGCTCAATGAGTTCTTTGCCGCCGCCTATGCCGACGGCAGTATGCAGAAAACCGCCGAGACCTACGGCATCCAAGCCGCTCTTGTCGAGCAGTAAGAACAGGAAAGAACACCGTATCCCCGCTGCCGTCTTGACAGCGGGGACACCGTGCGCTTATATCCCATTGAAAGCAGGAGAGATATGACGAGCTTTGCCGAACAATTTCCTATCGTGTTTGCCGCGCTCAACGCGGGCTTTTTGCAGACACTAAAGCTGTTTTTTATCACCCTCATCGGCTCGATACCGCTGGGGCTTATCATCGCCTTTGGCTCTATGAGCCGCTTCCAACCGCTGCGCTGGCTGACACGGTTCATCGTGTGGCTCGTGCGCGGTACGCCGCTCATGCTACAGCTTCTGGTCATCTACTTCTTTCCCGGTCTTGTCTGGAACTACCAGCTCTGGGGCAGCGGCGAGACGGGGCGTTTTCTCGCCGCCTGCGTGGCGTTTGTGTTCAACTACGCCTGCTATTTCTCGGAGATCTATCGCGGCGGCATACAGGGTGTGCCCGTCGGACAGACGGAGGCCGGACAGGTGCTCGGCATGACGAGCCGCCAGATCTTCTTCAAGGTCACGCTGCTCCAAATGGTGAAGCGCATCGTGCCGCCCATGTCGAACGAGATCATCACGCTCGTCAAGGATACGTCCCTGTCGCGTATCATCGCCTTGCAGGAGGTCATCTGGGCGGGACAGGCGTTTATGAAAGGAAGCCAAGGCATTTCCGGCGCGATTTGGCCGCTGTTTTTCACGGGCGCGTATTACCTCGTGTTCAGCGGTGTGCTGACGGTGCTGCTGGGGCGGCTTGAAAAACGGCTTGACTATTTCCGCTGAGGGAGGGGTAAACATGGCGCTGCTGGAAGCGAAAAATATATGCAAGAGCTTTGAAAAAACCGAGGTTTTGCGCGGCATTGACCTCTGCCTGGAGGAGGGGCAGACCCTCTCCATCATCGGCTCGTCCGGCTCTGGTAAGACGACGCTGCTGCGCTGTCTGAACTTTTTGGAAAGGCCCGATCGTGGCACCATCACGGTCGGCGGCGAAACGCTGTTTGACGCGGACGATCCCGCAACACAGAAGCCGTCGGAGATACGGCGGAAGCGGCTGCACTTCGGGCTTGTGTTCCAGTCGTTCAACCTGTTCCCGCAGTATACGGCGCTGGAAAACGTCATGCTGGCGCGGCTGCTGCTCGAAAAGGAAAAGCCCGACTGGCGAGCGCATAAAAAAGAGCGGAGCGAGGTCATCCGTGCCGAGGCTGTTGAGCTGCTGAAAAAGATGGAGATGGGCGAGCGCATGGACAATTATCCGCATCAGCTCTCCGGCGGTCAGCGCCAGCGCGTCGCCATTGCACGGGCGCTCGCGCTCAAGCCGGACATCCTCTGCTTCGACGAGCCGACGAGCGCCCTTGACCCGGAGCTGACACGGGAGGTGCTGCGCGTGATACGCGCCCTCGCGGAGCAGCATACGACCATGATCATCGTCACGCATGAGATGAGCTTTGCCCGCGATGTGGCCGACCATGTCATCTTCATGGACGATGGCGTTATCGTGGAGCAGGGCGACCCGCGCCGCGTGTTTGCTGCGCCGGAAAAGGAGCGTACATGCCGTTTTCTGGAAAGCTATCAGTCTTGATTTCAACCCCGCCGTGGGGTAGAATATACAGGCGAACTTTGCCGGAAAGGGGGAGCTGCGCCATACGGAAAATCATCACCTTTGCGCTGCTGGCGGCTATGCTGCTGGCGCTTGTGGGCTGCGGCTCGACCGGCGGTTTGCGCATTATCGAGACCTATGAATCCGACGGCGGCTATGTCATGGCGTTTCGCAAGGATGACCGCCTCTGTGAGGTCGTCACCGCCGTCATGCATGAGCTTGCCGCCAACGGAACACTGCGCACGGCGAGCCTCACATGGTTCGGCGACGACCGTATTGCCATGCGAGCCGAGCAGGGCGCGATGGACGAGTACCGCGACAGCGTGGAGACCCGGACGCTCATCATCGGCGTGAACACGGACAATACGCCGCTAAGCTATGTCGAGAACGGGGAGTATCGCGGCTTTGACGTGGACGTGGCGAACTACGTCTGCGGCTACCTCGGCTGGAGCATGGTGGTGCGCCCCATCGGGGCGGATGACATCGCCGTCCAGCTTGCCAGCGGCAACATCGACTGCGCCATGGGCGTTCCGGCGGCGGAGAAATCGAGCGACTATAGCTGTACGCCGGAATATCTGTCCGGCCAGTATGTCCTCGTCACGCGACTGGACGGGCCGCGAAGCCGCATGGGACTGCGCGGCAAGACGCTGGGGGTCATGACCTCGGACATCGACGTTTTGAATCAGAAGCCGAAATTTGTCGCCGCCCTTGGCAGCGTCATCTACCAGACCAGCACCGTCAGCCTTTTTGCCGCCCTGTCCTCCGGTGAGGTGGACGGCATATTGGTGTCCAGCCCTGTCGCCGCGTATTATATGCGGTGAATCCAACCTCGGCTTTTCACAGCGCGGCGGGCGGCGGCATAGATTGGAGCGGGCGGATACGCCCGATAGGAGGAACACTATGCCGCAATGCAATGATGTGAAAATGAATATACTGGACGGACGGCAAAACGGGCTGCGTCCATTGCCGCCGTTTCCGGCGGGCTGCTGCTGTCCCTCGCTGATCGCGGGGCCGACGGGTGCAACCGGTACAACCGGCGCGACTGGCGCAACCGGACCGACCGGCGCTACCGGGACGACGGCGACGGCGGAGAACGCGCTGGCCTATGCCGTGACCGGCGGCTCGACGGCGGCGAGCGCCGCGATACCCTTTGAGACGGTAACGGTGAGCTCGACCGCCGGGAATATCGCCCGCCAGAGCGACACGGTGCTGGGCTTGCAGCCGGGGACGTATCTGGTCAGCTTTGCCTCGGATGTGACCGGCACGGACGCAAGCGTGGGCGCGGCGCTTGCCAACAGCAACGGCGTCATCAGCTACGCCGCCGCGAGCGAGACCGTCACCGGCACACAGACGCGCCGTATCACCCTGACGAGCATTCTGTCGCCCACGGCGGCAGACACGCTCTCCGTCGTCAACAACACGGGCGGCGTACTCAGCTACGCCAACAGCAGCCTCACGGTGACACGCCTCACATGATATGAATGGGCAGGGAAGCGTCTCTGCCCATTTGACTTTATTCACGGCTTGTTATATAATGCAACCTGTATTGTTATGTAAATTAACCTGTAGACACTCCGAAAGGACAATGAGGCATCGGATATGAGATCAAATATGAGATCGAACATGAGATCAAGAAAACACAAAAACAACCAGACGCTCCTTCTCGCGGGCATTGGCGCGGCTGCACTTGTCATCATCATCGTGACGATATGCATCATCAGCGCCGCGAGCCGCAACAGCAAATACGAGACCCTGTACCAGAACGCGGAGCGCAGCTATGTGGCCGAGGAATACGACTACGCCCTCCAGTACGCCCAGCAGGCCTTGGAGGTCAAGGGTATCTCGAACTCGAAAAAGGAGGCCGTGTATCTGCTGATGGCGGATATCTATGTGGCGAAGGGCGACCCGGAGAGCGCCAAAACGCTCATCTATAACGCCTATATGGAGTTGGGCACGGCGAAGCTGGAGGCAAAGCTGCTCGAATTAAATGAGCTTGTGGGCGACGGCGGCGGCACACTGCAAATCGGGAGTGTGAGCCTCAAGCTGAACGCGGTGAGTGCGGTGCTCAGCGATATGGGGCTGAAATCCTCCGATATTTCCGAGCTCTCGAAGCTCACCAAGCTGCAAACGCTCACACTGTCCCAGAACGCGCTCGACGATATTTCCGTGTTGTCCTCGCTGAAAAACCTGACATATTTGCAGCTTGCGGACAACAACATCAAGGATATTTCGCCGCTCAAGGGGCTGACCATGCTCAAATCCCTCTATCTCGACGGCAACCCCATTACGGACTTCTCGCCGCTCTATGAGCTGACGGGGCTCACGGTGCTGAGCCTCAACAACATCGAGCTTACGGACGACCAGCTTGCCACGCTGAAAAGCAAGCTGCCGAGCTGTGACATCCTCAACGACAAGGACGCGCCTACGGAGCTGAAGCTCGGCGGGAAGACCATTCCCGTGGACAGCACGACGGTCGATCTGGCGAACGCGGGCATTACGGACATCAAGGACTTCGTGTATCTGAAAAAGCTTGAAACGCTTGATTTGAGCGGGAACAGTGTGCGTGACCTCACGCCGCTGGAGGGCATTGTCACGATGAAGCACCTCGCGCTGAAGGGCAATGGCGTGACCTCTGTGACGGCGCTCTCGGCGATGGTGAATCTGACCTATCTCGATCTGCGTGATAACTCGGTCAAGGACCTTACGCCCATCTCCAAGATGACGGCGCTGACGGAGCTCTATCTGGACGGCAACACGCCCATGACGCTCTCGCCGCTCACCAACCTTTCGGAGCTTACGACCCTAAGCCTGAAAAATTGCAGTCTCAAGGGCGCCGACCTCGAATACCTCAAGGGGCTGAAAAAGCTGCGCTCCCTCACGCTGGACGGCAACGACAAGCTGACCGGCTCGGCGCTGCTGTCGCTGACACAGGCGCTGCCCGACTGTAATATCTCCGCGCCGGATGTGGCCATGTCCGTCAAGTGGGGCGGCACGGAATACGACGTGGACTCCACGAGCATTACGGCGACGAACTGCAACATTACCGATATAAGCGCCCTCAAATCCTTCAAGAAGCTGGAGTTTCTCGATTTGAGCGGTAACAGTGTGTCGGATGCCTCGCCGCTGTCCGAGCTTACCACGCTGACGGAGTTGAGCCTCGCCGGAAACCGGCTCACCACGGCGCGAGACCTACAAAAGCTGACGAATCTAAAGGTGCTCGACATCTCGGACAACGCGGACATTACGCTGACGGGCTATCTTGCCAACCTGACGAAGCTCGAATACCTCGACATCTCCGGGAACGAGGGCATTACGGATGTCACGGCGCTGTACGGCCTAACGAATCTGCGCCAGCTCGATGTCTCCGATACGGGGCTGACATGGGATCAGGTGTCGGAGCTGGCCGGTCGGCTGTCGGGCTGTCAGGTGCTCACCGACTTGGCGGAGCCGACACCCGCGCCCACGGCGACGCCCGCACCCACGCCGGATCCCACGCCGGAGCCGACGCCGGAGGTGGTGGACGATACCACGACCTGACGCGGCCATACGAAAATTGAAGATTTTTTAACAATGACCGTGGTGGCTATTGCTCCCACGGTCATTTTATGCTATACTGGAAGCACAAAGGAGGTAGCTTCAATGACTTTTACCTTTACCGGCAAGAAGATGGATGTGAGCGACGATCTACGCGCCTATGCGGAGCGCAAGATCGGAAAGCTCGACCGGCTTTTCCGCAAGGAGAGTGAGGCGTTCGTCACCTTCAGCACCGAGCGTGGCCGTTTCCGCGCCGAGGTCACGCTGCGCAACAACGGCATTTACTACCGCGTGTCCGAGCTTACGAGCGATATGTACGCCTCCATTGACTCCGCTGTGGCCTCTATCGAGCGCCAGATCCGCAAGAACAAAACGCGCCTCGAAAAGCGCCTGCGCGAAAATGCCTTCGAGCGCAGCGCTGTTCCCGAAATGGATGAGGAGCCGGAGGAATTCCACATCGTCCGCGCCAAGCATTTCCCCATCAAGCCCATGCAGCCGGAGGAGGCCATCCTCCAAATGGAGCTGCTCGACCATGAATTTTTCGCGTTCTGCAACGAGGACGAGGACGGTGCCTTTGCCGTGGTCTACAAGCGCAAAAACGGCGGCTACGGCCTCATCTGCGCCAGCGACGCGGAGGAATAAAAGCGAATCAGCAGAATCCCGAATCAACAAGGCCGCTCCCCACGGGGAGCGGCCTTTCGACATATATCGTCGCTTAGCTCATGGACAGATTTTGGGCTTGCCAGAGCTTGGCGAAGGCGCCGTTTTTGGCGATGAGCTCCTCACGAGTGCCCATTTCGGCGATGTGGCTGCCCTGCACGACGGCGATGAGGTCGGCGTTTTTCACGGTGGAGAGGCGGTGGGCGATGATGATGCTGGTACGACCACGCGCAAGCTCATCCAGCGAGGCCTGTATGCGCTGCTCCGTCACGGAGTCGAGGGCGCTCGTCGCCTCGTCCAAAATGAGGACGGGCGGGTTTTTCAAAAAGACGCGGGCGATGGAAAGACGCTGCTTCTGTCCGCCGGAGAGCATAACGCCGCGCTCGCCGACGTAGGTGTCGTAGCCGTTCGGCATGGCCATGATGTCCGCGTGTATCTCGGCGCGTATGGCGGCGGCGGTGATCTCCTCATCCGTCGCGTCCGGGCGACCATAGCGGATGTTCTCGCGGATGGTGTCGGCGAAGACGAACACGTCCTGCTGGATGATACCGATATGGCGGCGCAGGCTGGCCTGCGTCACGTCGCGCACGTCAATACCGTCGAGGCAGACCGCGCCGGAGCTGACATCGTAGAAGCGGGGGAGAAGTTGACATAATGTTGTCTTGCCGCCGCCGGAGGGACCGACGACCGCGAGACACTTGCCGTGCGGCAGCTTGAGGCTCACATGGTCAAGCACCTCCGCGCCGCCGTGGTCGTAGTGGAAGCACACGTCCTTGTATTCCACGTCGCCCACCACACTGTCAAGCACCCTCGCGTCCGGCGCGTCGGCGACCTCCGGCTCGGTGTTCATGATCTCGCGGAAGCGCTTGAAGCCGGTCGCGCCGTCGGAGAAAACCTCGATGAAGTCGGCAAGCTGGAAGATGGGGCGGCGGAACGCGGAAATATAGAGCGAGAAGGTGATGAGGTCGATGACATCCATGCGCCCCTGCATGATAAACAGGCCGCCGACGGCGATGGAGAGAAGCTGCATGATGTCGACGAAGAACAGCAGCCCCGAATGGTACACGCCCATGGTCTTGTACCAGCCGCGCTTGGCCTCCTTATAGGCATCGTTCGCGCCGCGGAACTTGTTTTCCTCCGCTCGCTCATTCGTGAACGCCTTGGCGGTGCGTATGCCGGAGAGGCCGGATTCGACGGCGGCGTTGATGTCCGCGAGCTTCGCCTTGACCTCCGTGTTGCTCTTGTCCATCTTGGCGTTCCAGTGCCATGTGAACAAGCAGAACACCGGCACGATGAGAAAGATGATGATGGCGAGCGGCCAGCATATCGTGCAGAGGATGATGAACGAGCCGATGAGCGTGATAAGGCTTGTCATCAGCATTTCCGGTCCGTGGTGGCTAAGCTCTGTGATGGCAAAGAGGTCGTTTGTGATACGGCTCATAAGCACGCCGGTGCGGTTTTTGTCGAAGAACGAGAACGAGAGCGTCTGGATGTGCGTCAATACGTCCGTGCGCATATCGGCCTCGATACGGACACCCATGAGATGACCGAGGTAGGTGATGACGTAGTTGCACAGCGCCGAGAGCAGATAGGCCAGCGCGAGTATGCCCATCACGGCGAAGAATGCGCCGAATTTGTTGACGGGCAGAAGCGTTTGCAGGCTGTATCGCGTGGCGTAGGGGAACGCGAGGTTGGCGGCGCAGGAAAAGAGCGCACAGGCCATGTCGATGTAGAACAGCCGCCGGTGTGGCTTATAGTATGACGCAAAGGTCAAGAATGGATGTTTTTTGAAGTCCTTCATTTTGTCACAGCGGGCGAGGACGCTTTGCGCCCTCGCCCTCTCCTTTTTATGCGTTGTTATGCCGTCACGATGACGACCTTGCCCTCCGGCGCGGAGACGGAGATGTGGGATACCTGTCCCTTGTGGCCGTCAATGATCTCGGCGGCGACCGCGTCCTCGATCTGCTTCTGGATGAGGCGGCGGAGATTCCGCGCACCGTACTGGATGGAATAGCTCTCGCGCACGAGATAGTCGATCACGCCATCGTCCCATGTGAACACGATGTGCCGCTCGTCCATGACGCTGCGCAGCTCGTTGAGCATGAGCGCGGCGATGGCGCGGAAGTTGTCCTCCGTGAGCTGGTTGAAGTAGACGATCTCGTCCACGCGGTTGATGAATTCGGGACGCAGGAAGTCCTGCAGCGCTTTCATGGCACGCTCGCGCCCAAGCTCGTTGAGGCTCTGACCGAAGCCGACGGAGCCGGATTTTTTGTCCGAGCCGGCATTCGTCGTCATGATGATGACGGTGTTTTCAAAGTTGACCGTGCGCCCCTGTGCGTCGGTGATACGCCCGTCGTCAAGAATTTGAAGCAGGATGTTCAGCACGTCGGGGTGCGCCTTTTCTATCTCGTCAAAAAGCACGACGGAATAGGGGCGGCGGCGGATTTTCTCGGTGAGCTGTCCGGCCTCGTCATAGCCGACATAGCCGGGAGGCGAGCCGATGAGGCGGCTCACGGAGAATGTCTCCATGAACTCCGACATATCCAGCCGTATGAGGCTTTCCGGCGCGGAGAAGAGGTCTTGGGCAAGCTGCTTGACAAGCTCGGTCTTGCCGACGCCGGTCGAGCCGACGAAGATGAAGCTGACGGGCTTGCGCTTGGCGGCCAGCCCCACGCGGCTGCGCTTGATGGCGGCGCACACGGCATCCACTGCCGTGTCCTGTCCGATGATGTGGCTTTTGAGGCGCTCGTTCAGTCCGGCAAGGCGGGTGAATTCGTCCTCCGTGATGTTGGCGGCGGGGATCTTTGTCCAAAGCTCGATGATACGGGCGAGATTCTGCTCGGTCAGCACGGGACGGCCAAGCGCGGCAATACGCGCCAGCTCGTCGGCGATCTGCATCTCACGGGAGCGTATCTGTGCAAGCCGCTCAAAATTATCCGTCTCGGCGGTCAGCAGCAGCTCGCGCTCCTTATCCAAATCGGCCTTTTCCTTTTCAAGCTCCGCCTTTTTGGCCGCGTCCGGGTTTTTCAAATCGACATCCGAGCAGGCCTCGTCGATGAGGTCGATGGCCTTGTCGGGCAGATAGCGGTCGGTGATGTAGCGCTCGGAGAGCGTCACGGCCCTTTCACACATCTCGTCCGGGATGGTCACGCCGTGGTGGTCTTCGTAGTAGCGGCGCACACCCTTGAGGATTTCCACGGAATCGGCCAGCGAGGGCTCCGCGACCGTGACGGGCTGGAAGCGCCGTTCGAGCGCCGCGTCCTTTTCGATGTGCTTGCGGTATTCGGTGAAGGTCGTCGCGCCGATGACCTGTATCTCGCCACGGGAGAGGGCGGGCTTGAGGATGTTGGCGGCGTTCATGCTGCCCTCCGCGTCGCCTGCGCCGACGATGTTGTGTACCTCGTCGATGACGAGGATGATGTTGCCCTGACGGCGTATCTCGTCGATGAGACCCTTCATCCGGCTTTCAAACTGACCACGGAACTGTGTTCCGGCCACAAGCCCGGTGAGGTCGAGGAGGTATACCTCCTTGTCGCGCAGCTTGTAGGGCACGTCGCCGGAGACGATACGCTGCGCCAGCCCCTCCGCGATGGCGGTTTTGCCGACACCCGGCTCACCGATGAGGCAGGGGTTGTTCTTCTGACGGCGGTTGAGGATCTGGATAACGCGCTCCAGCTCCTCGGCGCGACCGATCATGCGGTCAAGCTTGCCGTCACGGGCGCGTTGCGTGAGGCTGATGCAGTAGTTTTCAAGGAATTTCTTCTTGCCGCGTCCGTTTGACGCAGGAGCGGGCGGCGGCGTGGACGGGCCGGGATTCGGCGCTTTTTCCGCGTCGGCGGGCTGGGACGGATTTTGCCCCTGTCCCTGCGGACCGCCGAAAAGACGGCTCAAAAACGGGAAGGTCGCGGTCTTGCCTTGGTCGTCATCGTCGTTGTCCGACTCGGACGGATCAATGCCCATCAGACCCTCGATACCCTCCTCACCGAGGACGTTCATCATTTCGCCCTCCAAGCCGTCCAGATCCTCGTCGGACAGACCCATCTTGGCAATGATGTCGTCCACGGGCTGGATGTGCAGCTCGCGGGCGCAGTGGAGGCAAAGCCCCTCGTTTTTCGTTTGACCGTTTTCGATTTTTGTGATAAAGATGACCGCCATGTTCTTATGACAGCGGGCACATAAAGTAGGCTGCATGAATGTCTCCTTCTTGGGAATATGTCTCGAATATGATGCGAGTATTAGAAGTCTATGAATTGGCTGATAAGGTTCATGTCCATGAAATACGCCGCCGCGTTGGAGCTGCGGAGCGTGTCCTCCGGCAGGACAATGCCGAGGTACTGGCAGAACCAGAGGATGAGCGAGCAGAACAAAAAGCCCGTTACGATACCGAGCCCAAGCCCGCCGAGGTCGTTGACCAGTCCCACAAAGGGGATACGAAGCGAGAGATTGGGCAGGTTGACGATGACCGTCATGGCGATAAAGAGCAGCAGGAACGCAAGCGCGAAGCCGAGCACCCATGTGACGGTCTGGCACATCACATAGACGGCGGCCTCCACGACCGAGCAGCCGTTCTCCTCGCGGTAGCTGTCGGCCTTGGTCGCCATCTTTTCCGCCGCCGCGTCGGAAATACCGAGCGACGTATAGCTCTGGCGGTAGACGGAGTGGATGATCTCCGGGTTGACATCGAGCAGGTCATTGAGGGAGTAGGTGACGTTATAGTCGCCATTCTCGTCAGCCTCATAGCCGAGCAGTGTGTATGCCTGATCCTCCACGCGGCTTTCCATATAGCCGGACACAAAGGGCTTGAGCGCCGGGATGACCTCATAGGCGTAGGCCTCGGACAGAAGCTGCGCCCCGAATACGGAGAGCAGGATGACGAGGATCTCGACGATCCCCATGATGATACCCTTTTTGAAGCCCTGCCATGCACAGATGACGACAATGCCGATCAAAAGGATGCTCATGATCAAGGTGATGTTCAGGTGCATTGAAGCGTACCCCCTCAGAACTTGTAGACTTCCGCGAAGCCGGCGGCGAGCAACAGCGCCTCGCCGCGACTACGGATGAGCGCTTGCTTGAAGCCGCTCACATCGGACAGTGTGCCCCGTTTGGAGCCGTTTGCGCCGTAAAGGACGGCGCTGCCGGTGTTTAGGATGAGAAATTCGCTTCCCGCCGCGTCCAGCGAGAGCGTCTCACCGGCACATTCCGTGGCGGAAAGCTCCTTACCGTCGTCGTCGAGCGCGACGATCGTCGCGTCGGAGCCGGAGCGGTAGGGACTGAGTGAAAGGCAGACAAAGCGGCTGCCCGCGTCATAGAGCGTCAGATAGCGCCCGCCGAAATCGTAAGCGCCGACCCATTGACCGTCCGTACCGAAGAACACGGCGCCCGTGGCGGAGAGGGCGCAGAGGCGGTCACTGCCGAGCCAGCAGGAATCGAGCAAAATGGTGTCGGAAACGGAAAAGGCGGCAAGCTGCTCCTCGCTCGTCAGGCGGAAGAGCTTGACCTCGCTTCCGCTGCCACCGGGACAAAGCACGGCGAGACTGCGGCCATCCGGCGAGACGGAGGCCGAGAGAACGTAGCTGTCGGAGCTGTACCAGCGGTAGACAGGCTCATGCGCGGCGTTGAGCACCGTCACGAGCGCCCGCCAACCGGCCTCACGCGATACGACGGCCAAATGGCCGCTCGCGCTGCAACGGACGGAGACGAGGCTACCGCCGCAATCATAAGAGGAGAGGCTGCCGTCCGCGTCCGCGAAATAGAGCGTCTGTCCGTCCAAATCAAAGAACGCGGCATAGTCCGTAGAAGCGACGACGGCGGGCGTTTGCAGCGAGGCGCTTTCCGCGCAGAGCGCCGTGCCGTCCGGCGAGCAGAGCGCATAGCCGCTGTTCGTCACGACGGCGAGCAGCTTTCCGACGGTGGCAAAGCACTGTCCGCTTCCCGGCTCGTAGGCAAAGCTCGCCTGCGTGCGGGTCTGCGCGGCGGAAACGACAGTCGTTCCGGGACGGAAAAGCCGGTCACGGAAGTACCAGCACGCGCCCGCGGCGGAGAGCAGCAGGACGGCGGCAACGGCGGCGGCGATGATACGAAGCCGCTCGCTGCGGGTCAATGGATTTTTGCGGGTCGTTCGAGCCATTGTGTCCCCTTATGTAACTACATATTCTAGCATTACTCGACGGGTTTGTCCATCATTTTTCCGACTGCCCCGTCGTACCAGACGCGATTCATATAAAGTCCCTGCGGCGGCATGGTGGGGCCGGTGAGACGGCGGTCTCCCGTTTCGAGCAGGGCGGGTATCTCCTCGGCGCGGAGCTTGCCGAGCGAGGCGTAGACCAGCGTACCGACGATGGCGCGTACCATGTTGTATAAAAAGCCGTCGGCGCATACGAACACGCGCACAAGCGAGCCCTCGCGCTCGACCCGACACCATTTGACGGTGCGCACGGTCGTTTTCGTCTGCGTTCCCACGGAGCGCACGGCGGCGAAGTCGTGCGTACCGACAAAGCCCTGTGCGGCGGCGTTCATGACCGCCACGTCGAGCGGGTGGGGGTAAAACGAGGCGCGTTGATTCAAAAAGGGGTCGGGTATGCGGGAGTTCAAAATCGTGTAGACGTATTCCTTCTGGATACACGAGCCGATGGCGTTGAAAGCCTCCGGCGCGTCCGCCGCGTCGAGCACGGCAATGTCCATGGGGAGGTGCGTGTTGAGCGCAAGCGGAACGCGGTCTGTCGGGATGGCGCAGTCGGTGCGGAAGTTGGCACAGTAGCTTTTCGCGTGAACGCCCGCGTCCGTGCGTCCGCAGCCGATGACGTGCGTCACGTCGCCGCAGACGGCGCGAGCCGCCCGCGTGAGCGTCTGCTGCACGGTCGGAAGCTCCGGCTGGGTCTGCCAGCCGTGGTAGGCCGAGCCGTCGTATGCAATTTTGACGGCAATGTTTCTCAAAATCCGAAGCTCCTTGCGACGATGACGGCAGCGAGCAGCGCCGCCGCGAGGAATAGGGCGATAAAGTCACGCCCCGCGAGATGAAGCTGCTTCATGCGGGTGCGTCCCTGACCGCCGTTGTAGCAGCGGCACTCCATGGCAATGGCCAGCTCATCCGCCCGCCGGAACGCCGAGACGAACAGCGGGATGAGCAGCGGCAGCAGCGCCTTGGCGCGGTCGGTCAGCTTGCCCGTCTCGAAGTCCGCGCCACGCGCCTTTTGTGCGGACATGATGCGGTCGGTCTCCGTGATGAGGGTGGGGATGAAGCGCAGGGCGATGGACATCATAAGACTAAGCTCGTACACGGGAACGTGCAGCCGCTTCAGCGGCGTGAGCAGCCGCTCAAGACCGTCCGTGATGGCGAGCGGGCTGGTGGTATAGGTGAGCAGGAAGGTTCCGGCGACGAGCAGCATTACGCGCAGCACCATATAGATGGCGTTACGCAGCCCCTCTCGCGTCATGCGGATGAAGCCGAGCTCGAAAATAGGCTCACCGGCGGTGAAGAAAAGGTTGAGTATCGCGGTGAAGATGATGATGTAGATGAGCGGCTTTAAGCCCTTGAGGACGGCGCGTGGGGCGATATGGCTGATGACCATGACCGCGATGAGGCTTGCCGTCACGAGTGCATAGCCCGCCCAGCCGTTCGCGGTGAAAAGCGCCGCGATATAGAGAGTGGTGGCAATAAGCTTGGTGCGCGGGTCGAGCCGGTGGACGGCGGTGTCGCCGGGGAAATACTGGCCGAGGGTGACATCCTTTAGCATTTGCCGTCACCTCCCCACAGGGACAAAATGGCGGCGGTCAGCGCCTCCGGCGTGTAGATGTCGGGCGGGAGCGCAACGCCGCGCTCACGCAGGCGCAGCGCCATATCCGCGCTGGCCGGAAGGTCGAGCCCCATGCCGCGAAGCTGCTCCGCGTGGGAAAAGACCTCGGAGCAGTTGCCGTCCAGCGCAATGCGCCCCTTGTCCATGACGATGAGGCGCGAGCAGAGGCTCGCCGCTGCGCTCATATCATGCGTCACGATGAGCAGAGTTGCGCCGCTGGCCTTTTTCCAGTCGAGGATGTTGCCCAGAATATGCCGCCGACCGGCGGGGTCAAGTCCCGCAGCAGGCTCGTCAAGGATGAGGATCTCCGGGCGCATGGCAAGCACGCCCGCAATGGCGACGCGCCGCTTCCGTCCGCCGGACAGCTCCAGCGGCGATTTGCCGAACATATCCTCGGTCACGCCGGTGAAGCTCGCCGCCTCACGGACGCGCTCGTCGATCTCCGCGTCGGAGAGCTTCATGTTGCGCGGACCGAAGGCGATGTCGGCATAGACCGTCTCCTCAAAGAGCTGGTATTCCGGGTATTGGAACACAAGCCCGACGTGCCGCCGCACCTCGCGCATGGAGGTCTTGGAGGCGAAAATATCCTCACCGCGCAGCAGAACACGACCCTCACTCGGCTTGAGCAGGGCGTTCAGATGTTGGATGAGCGTGGATTTTCCGCTTCCGGTATGACCGATGATGCCGACGGTCTCGCCCGCCTCGATGGAGAGCGATACGCGGTCAACGGCTTTTTTCTCAAAGGGTGTGCCCCGACTGTAGATGTGTGACAGGGCTTGTGTTTCTATGATCGGCATAGTGCCTCCGTGATCGCGTCCGCGCAGGACGCGGGATCGGTAATGTCGTCCGGCAAGCTCATGCCGCCGCGCCGAAGCGCAAGCAGCAGCGCCGTTGTTTCGGGTACGTCAAGCCCCAGCGCTTGCAGGCGCTCGGCCTGCGGGAATATCTCGCGGGGCGCTCCGTCCATGGCGATGTGTCCACGCTCCATGACGAGAACGCGGTCGGCTCTGGCCGCCTCCGCCATGTGGTGGGTGATAAGCAGGACGGTCATGCCCGTCTCCCGCCGCAGGCGCTCGATGGTGTTCAGCACCTCGGCGCGACCCTGCGGGTCAAGCATGGCGGTCGGCTCATCCAGCACGAGCGCCTCCGGCTGCATGGCAAGCACACCCGCAATGGCGACGCGCTGCTTCTGTCCGCCGGAGAGCAGGTGGGGCGAGTGCAGTCGGTGGTCATACATCCCGACGCTGCGCAGCGCCTCATCCACCCGACGGCGTATCTCCGACGGCTCCACGCCGAGATTCTCCGGCGCAAAGGCCACGTCGTCCTCCACGACGTTCGCGACGATCTGGTTGTCCGGGTTTTGGAACACCATACCGACGCGCCGCCGTATTTCAATGAGCTTCGTCTCATCCGCCGTGTCCATGCCGTCGATGAGCACACGCCCGGACGCGGGAACGAGGATGGCGTTCGTGTGCTTGGCAAGCGTGGACTTGCCGCAGCCGTTCGCGCCGAGGACGGCGACAAAGCTGCCTCGCTCGATGGTGAGGTCAACGCCGTCCAGCGCCGTTGTGCCCGACTCCGGGTAGGTGTAGCGGACGTTTTCAAATTTAATTATGTCAACCATTTATGCCTCCCAGCGGCAGCTTGCCCCACAGGGCAGCACGAGACCGCTCGCCGTGACGGGCAGCCCAAGCTCCTGCGACCGGCTTTTGCCGCCGAAGTCTTTGGTAAAAATGCTTTCCGAGAGATATGTGAGCGTCGAGGCGGAAAGGCCGGTGGTGTAGGAGTTGATGAGGACAAAGAGCGGTGTATCGGATAAGACCTGACGCACGGTGGCGACAAGCTCCCAGAGGTTGTCCTCCAAGCGCCATATCTCCCCGCCGGGGCCGCGTCCATAGGAGGGCGGGTCCATGATGACCGCGTCATAGCGGCGACCACGCCGTATCTCCCGCTGCACGAATTTCAAGCAGTCGTCCACGATCCAGCGGACGGGACGCTCGGCAAGACCGCAGGCGGCGGCGTTTTCCTTGCCCCACGCGACCATGCCCTTGGCGGCGTCCACATGGCAGACGGACGCACCGGCGGCAAGACAGGCGCAGCTGGCCGCGCCGGTATAGCCAAAGAGATTCAGCACGCTTATGGGTCGTCCGGCGGCGCGTATCTTATCCATTGCCCAGTCCCAGTTGGCAGCCTGCTCTGGAAATAGGCCGGTGTGCTTGAAGTTCATGGGCTTCACGTTCAGCCGCAGCTCACCATAGCGCAGCGTCCACGAGGCCGGAAGCGCATTCTTCTCCCATGCGCCGCCGCCGCTGGACGAGCGCCGGTACACCGCGTCGGGTCGCCTCCAGCGCGGATCGAGGCGTGGCGTGTCCCAGATGGCCTGTGGCTCGGGGCGCAGCAAAATATGCCGTCCCCAGCGCTCCAGCTTCTCGCCACGGGAGGCATCCAGCAGCTCATAGTCCTTCCATTGGTCGGAAATCCACATCTCTATGTTTCTCCCTGCTCACAAATAGACATACTATTATATCATGTCAATATACGCCGGTCAACGAGTAAAGCACAGCTTTTCCTTAATAAAATTTAATGCGTCGATTGCTTGCATATTTTGTCGGAATGTATTAGAGTAGGGAGTGCGGCTTGTCCGTGTTGTACAGTCGGAGGGTGTGTGTTTATGCGTAGGGGCTTTTTCTCCCGTTTTTTGATTTGCTTGGCGGTGTTTGCCGTGGCCTTTGGTGCGACCTTTGGGGGCTTGCAGCTCCATGACAGGCGAGCGGCGGCCTCGTCCCCGGTGGAGACGGCGTCCCAGCCGATCATTACGGAAGCGCCCGCAACGCCTACGCCGACGGCTGAGCCCACGCCGGAGCCGACAGCCGAGCCAACGGCCACGCCGGAGCCGACGCCGACACCCATCGCGCCGCCGTACCATGAGGAGCAAGCGCCGGACGACTACTTCGAGAACGCGGTGTTTATCGGCAACTCGCTCATCGAGGGCTTGGGGCTTTATTCCTACATCTACGACGAGAACATTGCCAAGGCCAAGTTCGACACGGCGACGAGCCTCACCATCTTCGGCGCGGGCGACTATTTCCGCGACGCGGCGGAGGGCGGCTATGACAAGATCTACATCGGCCTCGGCCTCAACGAGATCGGCTACGACCGCGAGACGCTGCGCGAGAAGAACGAGGAGGCAGTAGACATCATCCGCGAGGGCAACCCCGACGCCATCATCTACTTCTTCTCGCTCACACCCATCTCGCGCCACCGCTCGGAGAGCGACAGCCTCTATAACATGGAAAACGCCAACGAGGTGAGCCAGATACTGCGCGAGGTCGCGGAGGAAAAGGGCTGCTACTTCATGGATATGAACCCGGTTTTGGCGGGAGATGACGGCTATCTTCCGGCGGATGTGACCGGCGACGGCATCCACTGCGTCAAGGAATACTACCCCAAATGGTACGACTATCTGGAACACAATTATGTGCTGCCATAAGCAGCAGGAAATGAGGTATACAACATGAAAAAACTACTGGCAATGCTTCTGGCGCTGGCGCTGTTCGCCTTTGCAACCGGCTGCGGCGACAAGGCGGGTAAGGATATTGACGTTGCCGCCCTCGGTGCGGAGCTGGCGCAGGCGGATATTTATGACGATATTGTATCCGAAATGCCCGCCGAGCTCGTGCCCCACTTCTACAGCTACAACGACGGCGACGTGACCGAGTGCGTCCTCTACCAGTCCACGATGGCGGCGGCGGAGGAGGTCTTTGTCGCGAAGTGCGCGGACGAGGCGGCGGCCTCCCGCGTGAAGGCGGCGTGTGAGCAGCGCGTGTCCGACCAGATCGCGGCGTATGAGAGCTATGTACCGGCGGAAGTGCCGAAGTTGCAAAGCGCCATTTTGCAGGTCTCCGGCAACTACGTCATCTTCGTCGTCAGCCGCGACGCCGCCACCGCCCAGTCGATCATCGACGGCTATCTGCAATAAGCAAGCGCAGCGATACGCAATGGCCATAGCGAGTTTTCGCTATGGCCATTTTTGTCTATCCCTCGCGGACATATTAGGCGGCGCGTTACAGTTACTGGCTGCGGCGGAAAAGGGTTACATAACAATGATAAAAATGAAACAAAATCGTGAAAAATCCCTGACTTACCCCCTTGCAACGGCACATTCTTTGTGCTATTCTACAGGCGGGTAGCTATCTCTCGTAAAAGTGAATAACAGCGGCGGAATGATGGAATCGTGTGTGAATCACGGACTGTAACGGCAACTGTAATGTGGAGCGAACCCCTTTTGTGCCACTGGGAAACCGGGAAGGCGGGGCGAGCGTTGAAGCAAAGTCAGGATATTTCTTCTGCCGAAATGTTTCCGATTAAAACGTTTGTATTCGACATGGGTCGGTGGGTCGCATAAGCGTTTCTCCGTCCCTTTTTTTCGGGAGACCTATTACAAACGACTTTACCGTGGGATACGCCCAAATTTTCGGGCAGCCCTTTCCCGGCATGGAGAGGGTACCTATGGGAGGTCGTGTTTTTATGCCAAGGCTAAGTAAAAGATTCCCAGCACTTCTCCTTGCAATCCTCATGCTTCTCTCGCTGGCACAGCCCGTGCTGGCTGACGAGGGCGATGAGATCACGGAAGCGCCCACCGAAGTGGTGAGCGAGCCGGTGAGCGAGCCTGCGCCCGCTCCGTCCGAGCCGTCAACACCGGCGCAGTCAACAGCGCCGACGGAGCCGACGACACCGACGGAGCCGACGACACCGACGGAGCCGACAACGCCGACGGAGCCGACGACGCCCACGGAGCCGACAACACCGACGGAGCCGACGACACCGACGACACCGACGACACCGACAGCGCCGACAGCGCCCGCAGGGACGACCACGCTCACGGAGACGCCCATACCGATGGACATGGCGCTGACGGGGCTGATGGCGGACAATGCGCTTGCCCTGTCCTCGCTCGACGGTATCATGCTGGCGGCGGCCTCAGTTACGCCCGGTGCATTTGACGAAAGTCTGCTCCACGGTATTCCGGCTACCGCCAACCCCGGCACTGGTACGACCAAATGGGGCTCAATAAACGGTACGCTTTGTTCCGGCAATCAGGGGAAAAGCTATAGCTCCAGTACACTGACCCTTACCATGACGGGCGATGCGATGATCAGCTTCGAGTATAAGGTCTCCAGCGAGGCAAAATACGACAAGCTTTACATCGAGCACAACGGTGAAACGCTCGTCAACGCCGCCAGCGGTGTGATTGATTGGACAGCCCTTTCGGTCGAGGCAAAGACGGGCGATACGATCACCTTTACCTACAAAAAGGATAGCGGCGGCGACGCAAACGACGACACCGTCTATCTCCGCAATTTCTCCGCCGGTACGCCGACGGTCATCAGCTTCAACGCCAACGGCGGCGAGGGCACGATGACCGACCAGAGCGTCTACGGCACGGCGAATCTGAAGGCCAACAGCTTCACCAAGGCGAACGCCGTCTTTACCGGCTGGGCGACGAGCGCCACCGGCGAGGTCGTCTATACCGACGGTCAGAGCATTTCCAAGCCGGAAAATGCCATCACGCTCTTTGCGAAGTGGGCGGAGGCCTATGTCGTGACCTTCGTAAACGGTGATGAGACTGTCAAGACCGTCAACGTCAAGCAGGGCTCGCCCCTCGGCGAAGCCAATGTCCCCAGCGTCAGCAAGACGGGCTATACCCTCTCCGGCTGGTTCAGCGGCGCGACCCAGCTTGACCCCATGGCCAATGTGACCGCCGATGTCAGCTACACCGCCCAATGGACGGCAAACCGTTATACCATCCGCTTTGACGCAAACGAGGGCATAGGCGTTATGGATGACATGACCCTTGCCTATGACGAGGAAAGGACGCTGCCAAAGGCCACTTTCGTGCGCGTCGGCTATACCTTTGCCGGTTGGAGCGGCGGCTACGCAGACGAGGACAGCGTGAAAAACCTCAGCGCCACGGACGGCGCGACTGTCACCCTCACGGCGCAGTGGGCCGGGAACACCGTGGCCGTCACGGTCAACCCCAACTATGAGGGCGGCACACCGACGACCCGCACCGGCGTTGTCGGCAAAAACTACAACTACGTCTATGAGGACGGTAAGGCAACATACTCCTATCTCTCGCCTCCCACCCGCGAGGGCTATCGCTTCCTCGGCTGGTTTACGGCGGCGGAGGGCGGCGAGAACATTCTCCAGTCCTACTACTTCACCGCTGAGGACGCGGCGAGCGGTGTCACGCTGTACGCCCACTGGGTAGAGGCCGTGACCGTACACTTCGATGTCGGCGCGGGCAAATGGGGGCCGACGGACAAGACCGTCGACAAGGGCGCGAAGCTCGGCAACGTCACCAGCCCCACCGCACCCAGCGGCCATGCGTTTGACGGCTGGTTTACCGCCGCGACGGGCGGCGACAAGGTCACAGCCGACACCGTTGTTACCGAGAGCATGACGCTCTACGCGCAGTACCACAAGTACCGGTATACCATCCAATTCGACGCCAACGGCGGCACAGGGACGATGGAGAACATGGTCTGCGATTCCGGCACAGCGTATACCCTGCCGGCCTGTGGCTTTGAGCGTGAGTTCTATACCTTTAGCCAGTGGGCCACCTCTACGAGCTCTTGGGCTACCAAGTATGATGCCGGAGCCACCTACACAAAGACCTGCTATTCCGACAACAACATCGTTACCCTCTATGCTGTCTGGGCGGAGACCTTATTCGCCAAGGCATTCAAGACCATAGAGGCGGCGCTGCCCAGCGGCAATACCGTCCGCACTACCGGCACACTGAGCCTGCCCGAAAGCGGCGACGGTTGGACGGCGAGCTATACCGCCATAAGCACCACGCTGATGAGCGGCCAGACGGTCAATTCTCTGCCGACAAGCGGGAGCGAGACCGTTACGCTACGCGCCTCCGTCACAGACACAAGCACGAGCCAAGTCGAGGAAAAAACCTATACGCTCACGCTTCTCTCCGCCGAGGCGGTGGAGGCGGAGTCCTCGCTGAAAGAAGCGGTCAGTGTGCTCAGCGGCAGCTTCAGACCGGCTTACGGCACGGATACGAACATCTGCACCTATCTGGAAAATTACCTCACGGAAAAGGACAGCACGAAGTACGGCGACATCACCGTCACGGTCAAGGAGGCGGCGAGCTCCTCCAACGGCTATGCTTCCGTGGCTGCCGACGGCGCTATCTCCTACTACTATAACCCCGGCATGACCGGCGACGCCGCCTATCTCTCCGTCCCCATCGTTCTCCGCAAGGACGGTGCATCCGCAGAAAAGTCGATCTCCGTAAGGCTGACGTGGGACACGGCTCGTGCCAAGCAAACGCTGGAAGCCGAGCTTGCGCGTATCAGCGTCCCCGCAGACGTAACCATGGAAGACCTGACCTCCCTGCCGAAATACACGATCAAGGACGGCGTGGACGCAAGCGAGGTCGATTACAGCGACTACACCAATTTCAACTCTTGGGCAACCGTGACATGGACAAGCAGCGATACCGACCACCTGACAATCGGAGCTGCCCCGTCCTATCCGTACTATTCGCCCTACGCGGTGACGGTCACACCGACCACCGAGGCCGTCAAGGTCACGCTGACCGCGACGATGAAGGCAAACAATGTTGATGGTGTCACGGCGATCCGGACCTTTGAAGTCACCATCAAGCCCGTGTCGGAGGACCCGAGGGAAACGCTGCGGCAAGCGCTGCTTGCAAAGCTGGATGCCGCGCTCGAGGACCCCGGTCTGCGCGATATTGTGACCGGCGAGGCGCTTGATACGAACAATGTCGTGAACGACATCCGCTTCCCCACCACGCGGGACATAGGTGTGGACGGCAAGTACCAGCCCGTCACGATCACAAGCTCGAATACGGAGGTCATTGCGCCGCCCGACGTGAATAACGCCGCCCGCGCCGAGGTGTTCCGCCCTCTCCCCGGCAAGGCCGCCGTGGAGGTCACGCTGACCATCTCCATCACCGACAAGGAAACCGGGGTCGTTGCCTCCCGCGACATCAAGGTCAAGGTGCAGCCGCTGACGACCAGTGAGATCAACGCCGAGCTTGCGCTCATGGCGAAGGTCAAGGCAAATTACTTCAACGGCATTAAAAACGCGAACACCGACCCGAAGAACATTACAAGCGACCTCAAGCCCTTTACCGAGGCCTATCTGGACAGCAGCGGCAAGCTCGTCTTTGCGTATAGCTACGATAGCATGACGGGCAGCGGTATCGTCCCCTCCGCCATGGACGGCTGGGAGGTTGAGGAGAGCTGGCGCTGCTTCCGCTCCTCGGATGCGCGTGTCATCACCCATGAGAATTTGCTCGTCACCCGCCAGACGGAAAACCGCAGCATTACCATCACGAGCTGGCTTTCCAGTGAGCGCTTCGGCGAGTATGCGGCGAAATACCCCGACTATCCGGGACTGTCCCAGCTCTGCAACCAGCCCGTATCCATCACGCTCTATGTCCCCGGCACGAATCCGAGCGGCGGTGACAGCGGCGGTGACAGCGGCGGCGATTCTGGCGACGGCTACACCGAAAAGAAGCTCACCGCGAGCTTCGCCCTGCGGGACAACAGCAGCACATGGTTCAGCGTGAGCTACTCCGACCTGACGAACGGCACGACCGTCTTTGACATCTTCCGCCGTGCGCTGGCCGACAAGGGCTACAGCTCGGAGGGCGGCAAGTTCGTCTCCGGCGTCTCCGGCGCAAAGGGAACGCTTCGCAACTTTGACCGCGGCGAATACTCCGGCTGGATGTACTCCGTCAACGGCGCGTTGCCCAATGTGCTCATGAACGAGTATTACATCCAAAACGGCGACAGCATCGTCTTCTTCTTCACCGACGACTATCGCGGTCTTATGACCAATGACAGCAGGGAAAGCGAGGACGCCATCACCGTCGAGGATGTCATCCGCCTCATCGACGCCATCGGCACGGTTGACCGTTCGAGCGGAACGAAAATCACGGCGGCACGTCGCGCCTATGACAGCCTGAGTATGGCCGACAAGGCCTTGGTCACGAACCGCAGCACCCTCTTTGCCGCCGAAAAAGCCTATGCCGAGCTGCTGCGCGGCACGAGCGACAAGAGCGAGGACATCTACCGCACGACAGGCAAATACATCCTGGCGATGGATGAGGACGAGCTCTGCGCCTTTGGCAGCGAGTGGTACATTCTGGCGCTCGCCCGTGGCGAGAACGGCGACAAGGCGCTCTATGAGAAGTACTACAAGGCCGTCGAGGAATATGTTGAAAAGAACATCGGCGACGGCGAGCGCCTTGACCAGAGCCGTATCACCGAAAACCTGCGCCTCATCCTCACCCTGACCGCGCTGGACAAGGACGTGACGGATGTGGCCGGACACAACCTCCTGACCCCGATTGCGGATATGGACTTTGTGGAGCAGCAGGGCATGAGCGGCGT
>CAVIIB010000007.1:38640-39396 GCA_963642815.1 Oscillospiraceae bacterium
GGACTGCGGCGACTACGAGATACCCACCGCGCCCGACGGCAAGACGCAGACGACCCGCGAGGGGCTGGTGAAATACCTGCTGGACGCGCAGCTTGACGACGGCGGCTGGGCCTATTCCGGCGACGAGGCCGACCCCGACATGACCGCCATGGTGCTGCAAGCACTCGCCCCCTACTATGTCGAGAAGCCGACCACGAAGGACGAAAAGACCATTGCCGAGGCGGTGGATAAGGGTATCGAATGCCTGTCCAAGCTCCAAAGCTCCACCGGCGGCTATGAGAGCTTCGGCACGATCAACGCGGAATCCGCGGCGCAGGTCATCATCGCGCTGCTGTCCTATGGCATCGACCCCGCAACGGACAGCCGCTTTGTCAAAAACGGCGTGAGCGTCCTTGACGCGCTGTGCAGCTTCTATGTGGAGGGCGGCGGCTTCCGCCACAGCGAGGACGGCGAGCGCAACGCGCTGGCCACCGCGCAGGGCTACTGTGCCCTCACCGCCTACTGGCGCTTCACCGAGGACATGACCCCGTTCTACCGCATGACCACCCAAGCCGCGACCCCCGCCAAGGCCGCGTAAACAACAGCATAACCAAAAGGGCTGTAGCGAGTTTTCGCTACAGCCCTTCAGCTTGTCAAAAAACCACCCCACACATCCTCATTTCTGCTATAATAAAAGAAACGGGGGTGTTGACATGGAAGAGTGGAAAAAGGACGGGCGAAAAGAGGTCGTCATGGTAGATCTGGACGCGCTGGTGC
>CAVIIB010000008.1:0-5052 GCA_963642815.1 Oscillospiraceae bacterium
ATCTGACGGAGAGAGGGGCGCAGCCCCGAACGGAGTCTGATAAATTCGACTGGCCGTACATCTATGCTAATGCTACATTTTACACTCTAGACTGTTGCACTTGCTTGACAATCTGCCCCCCTCCCCTTTCAGGGGAGGCAGGGAATGGGTGGTAATCGCAGTCTTCCCCTTTCAGGGGAGGCTGGGGTTTTGTGGTAATCGCAGCCCTCCCTTTTAGGGGAAGCTTAGGCGCTACCGCGAGTGCGAGATTTTTAATAATCTAAAACGGGTCAGGAGACATCTCCTGACCCGCGTTTTTATGGGTTTTTCAAAGCGCCGCAAGGAGGGCGCGGCATACGCTGTCCACGGTCTGCTCGTCGAGGTAGGGGTGCATTGGCAGAGAGAGGACGGTATCGCAAAGGCGCTCGGAGTTCGGGCACTCGCCGTGATACGCCAGCGCGGAGAATGCGCCCTGCTGGTGCATACCGCGAGGGTAGTAAATCATGGTGGGGATGTCCTGCGCCTTGAGCGCCGCCTGCACCGCGTCGCGCTTTTCACGGCTGGGAAGCTGGATGGTGTACTGCGCCCAGCTCGAATAGAAGCCCTCCGGCACGACCGGCGTTATCACCCTTCCGACCAGCCGCTCGCTATACATCCGCGCCGCGTTGTTCACCGCGTCAAGCTCATAGTCGGTAAAGGCCGTGAGCTTCACGTCGAGCACCGCCGCCTGTATCGTGTCGAGGCGGGAGTTCATGCCGAGCTGGATGTTGTTGTACTTGTCGCTGCCGCTCTTGCCGTGTACGCAGAGGGAGCGTATCTGCGCCGCAAGCGCGTCGTCGTCCGTGAAGACCGCGCCACCGTCGCCGTAGCAGCCGAGGGGCTTTGCGGGAAAGAACGAGGTCGTGGACACGTCGCCGAACGAGCAGGCGCGTTTGCCGTCGATCGCGCCGCCGAAGCCCTGTGCGCCGTCCTCGACGATGAAAAGACCGTGCCGCTGCGCAATGTCGCGTATCGCGTGGTGGTCGGCGCAGAGACCAAAGAGGTCAACCGGCACAATGGCTCGTGCGCGGAGCTTTCCCTCCGCCTCGACCTTTTCCACCGCAGCCTCCAGCGCCGCCGGAGAGAGGTTGTAGCTCTGCGCGTCCACGTCCACGAACACCGGCGTTGCGCCGAGGTCGGCCACCGTCTCCGCCGAGGAGAAGAAGGTGAAGTCGGGGACGAACACGGCGTCGCCGGGACCAATGCCGAGCGCCATCTCCGCGAGCTTCAGCGCGTCCGTGCCGTTGCCGCAGCTAATGCAGTGCTTCACGCCGACATACTCTGCCAGCCGCTTTTCAAGCTGCCCCACCTGTGCGCCGGAGATGAAGTTCGCGTCCGTCATCACGCGGGTGACGGCCTCGTCCATCTGGGGTTTGAGCGTCTGATATTGCTTTTTCAAATCACGAAATTGCATGATGGTTATCCTCCTGTACGCCGTTTCCGGCTTTGTACCGCGCCGCCTACGCGCGGCTGCTTTTCAGTATACCACGTCCGGCGGAATAATCAAGCCGCGCACTGTCACATTGCCGCGAGAAGCTGTGCCACAATGCGCTCGCTGGCTCGCCCGTCGCCGTAGGGGTTTTTCGCCTTGGCCATGCGCTCATATGCCGCACGGTCGTCGAGCAGCCGGAGAAATTCCTCATATATCTCCCGCTCGCCCGTTCCGACGAGCTTGAGCGTTCCGGCGGCAACGCCCTCCGGCCGCTCGGTCGTGTCCCGCATGACAAGCACGGGCTTTCCGAATGCGGGCGCTTCCTCCTGTATGCCGCCGCTGTCCGTCAGCACCAGATAGGCTCGTGCCATCAGATTGTGGAAATCCGGCACTTCGAGTGGCGGTATCAGCCGTATGCGCTCATGGTGCAGGTATTCATCCGCAAGCAACTGTACCTGCGGGTTGAGGTGGACGGGATAGACGAGCTTCACATCCTCCCGCTCCGCAACCACGCGGGCGATTGCCCGAAACATACGGCGCATACCGTCGCCCAAATTCTCCCGCCGGTGTGCTGTCAGAAGCACCAGACGGCTGCCCGCCGCCCAGTCCAGCAGCTCGCTTCGGTAGTCGTCGCGCACCGTCGTTTTCAGCGCGTCAATGCCGGTATTGCCCGTGACGAAGATGTGTGCCGGATTCTTTCCCTCGCGCAGCAGATTGTCCCGCGCCGTCTCCGTCGGCGCAAAATGGTAGCGTGCCAGTATGCCCACCGCCTGCCGGTTGAACTCCTCCGGGTAGGGCGAATAGAGGTTATGTGTGCGAAGTCCGGCCTCGACGTGCCCCACGGGAATCTGCTTGTAAAACGCCGCGAGCGCACAGGCAAAGCTCGTGGTCGCGTCCCCGTGGACGAGCATAAGGTCAGGCCGTTCCCGCTCCAGCACCGGCTCGATGGCCGCGAGAATTTTTTCTGTTATTGTAAAGAGCGTCTGTCGCGGCTCCATGATGGCAAGGTCATATTGCGGCACGATGCCGAAGCTGTCCAGCACCTGCCGCAGCATTTCCCTATGCTGTCCCGTCACGCACACGACCGTCTCAAACGCCTCCGTATGCCGTGCAAGCTCCTTGACCACCGGGCACATTTTGACGGCCTCCGGCCTTGTTCCGAAGCAGACCATGATTTTTTTCATGCCGTAGCCCTCCGCCGCTTGACCGCCGCGCCGCTCTTACTTCTTCTCCCGTAGTCCTGCGTCACACTCCTCGTACTCGCGCCCGCAGACCGGGCAGCGCAGCTCGTCGCGCATGACAGCGCCGCACTCGCATACCCATGCGATGCGCGTGGCCGGTACACCGGCGACCAGCGCGTGATCCGGCACGTTTTTCGTGACGACAGCGCCGGAGGCGATCATCGCCCAGCGCCCGACCTCGTGACCGCAGACAACGGTGGCGTTCGCGCCGATGGACGCGCCCTCATGGATGAGCGTCCGCTTATAGCCCGCGCTCCCCTTGGGGTATTTCGCCCGTGGCGTGAGGTCGTTTGTAAACACGCAGGACGGTCCGCAGAACACATAGTCTTCGAGCTCCACGCCCTCATAGACCGAGACGTTGTTTTGGAGCTTGCAGCCGTCGCCGATACGGACGTTGTTGCCGACGTTCACATTCTGCCCCAGCGAGCAGTTTTTGCCGATACGCGCCCCGCGCAGGATGTGGCTGAAATGCCAGATTTTTGTTCCAGCGCCGATCTCCACATCGTCATCGACATAGCTGCTCTCATGTACAAAATAGTCACTCATGGTCAAACCTCCCAACAAAATCCGTTGTCGCGCAGTCGGTCAGCGGAAGCTGCACCGGCCTCCCCTCTGCCGCGGATTTATAGAACGCAAGCACAAGCTCCAACGCCCGCCGTCCCTCCTCGCCGCTGCACAGCGGCTCACGCCCCTGCTCCAACGCGGCCTTCATATCGGCGTAGAGCGGGGTATGTCCGCTGCCCATATCCTCAATATCATAAGCCGCAAGCGCCTCATCGCGGCTTTGCGGCCCCTCCGCAAAGCGCCACGCCTGCACATTTTCAAGGCTCTTGTCGTCCAGCACGACGCAGCCCGTCTCCCCAAACAGGCTCATCCCGTCGCTGAGGTTCTTTGGGTAGGTGTCAATGCTCCCCTCAATGAGCCCATACGCGCCATTGGCAAAGCGCAGCAGCCCAAGCCCCATGTCCTCCGCCTCCGTATAGGGATGGAGGCAGTTGTCCGTGTAGGCAAAGACCTCCGTGACGGGGCTGCCCATGAACCATTGGAGCAGGTCGGTGTAGTGGATACACTGATTCATCAGCGTGCCGCCGTCCTGCGCCCATGTGCCGCGCCATTTGGCCGCGTCGAAATACGCCCTGTTGCGGTTGCGCCGCACCTGAACCGTGCCGTACAGCAGGCGACCGAAGCGTCCCCGCTGCACCTGCGCCCAGACGGCGCGGACGGTTTTTCCGAAGCGGAGCTGGTGGTTGACGCAGAGCCTCACGCCGTATTTTTTCGCCGCCGCGATCATCTCGTCCGCCTCCGCCAACGAAAGGGCGATCGGCTTTTCCACAATGACGCTGCTTCCGGCCGCCATGCAGTCACAGGCGAGGCGCTTTTTCTGACCGCTGCCCAGCGCGATGGCCACAAGCTGCGGATGTAGCTCATCGAGCATCTCCCGGTGGTCGGCGTAAAGCCGCACGCCCGCCCGCTGCTCCTCCGGGATGAGCGTCAGCGCCCTTTGGCGGTTTTCCTCCACCACGTCGCAGAGCGCGACGATCTGGAGGTCGTTGTCAAGCGCCGCCCGAATATGGTTGGGCGAGATCATCCCGCAGCCGATCAGCGCGTATGTCATGGTTGATTTACCTCCGCCGGCTGCTCGCTGTCCTGTATAAAAATCATTCCCTGCACAAGGAAATAGACGAACGTGATGGAATAGCAATATATCATATCCGCGCTCGCCAGCATCACCGTGACACCGAAGGCTATCGACATCGTGAGCGTGAAGAGATATTCGGGCGCACCCCTGCGTCTGGATGTCTCCACCAGCGCCGCTATTCCCGCGTAAACAAGCAGAGCAAGGGATGTGATTCCCGCCAAGATACCATGGCTATACGCCTGCTGCAGAAAATAGTTGTGCGCCGTGCTATGACTGTCGACCGGGTTGCTTCCCGGTGCGTGTCCTTTCCAGTTGAGATCATGGATATATTGCAGCCAGAGCGCAATCCGCCCCGATGAAATTTCATTCGCACTCCTGCCATCCAGCTTCCCTTTGGCCGCCGTCACCCTAGCTATTTCTCCCCACTTGACCTCATCGATGCCTAGCAGCCGGAATTGATTGTTCTCATCGAATGCCATATGGGGAACATATAACGTGGCCGCCAGCAGCGGGAAAAGAATGATGCAGAGAAGTACGCACACCACGACCAAAATAAGCAGCCGGTAAAGCTGCTTTCTCCGCAGTCTCTTGGCAGCCAGTTCCATCACCAGAAACAGCAGCAGCGCCGTCAGAGACGCAAGATGTCCAGTGCGCGAGTTGGAATAATAGATCAGCGCCACGCATACACCCTCCAGCAAGATGAAACCTGCACATTTTTTCGG
>CAVIIB010000008.1:5062-21177 GCA_963642815.1 Oscillospiraceae bacterium
CGATAAAGAGGGTACATTTTTTGGGCTTCTCCTCCGAAAAAACGTGAAACAGAAGACAAACAAATACCACCGTCAAATAGAGCGCAAGACAATTCTGGTTGTCAAACACGCCGCTGTACCCCGTGCCTGTCGGCGGAAAGAGTATCAGGTTGACCGGCAGCATGATAAGGAAAGACCAGATGACCGCCCGCCGCAGCAGCTTAAAGGCGTGTGCAAAGCCCATGCTTCCCCACGCCACATAGACGATGGGAAAGCCGACCAGAAGCATGACAGCGTCCGCTATATAGTCCACACCATTGAGCAGCGCAGAAACGACTTGAAGCAGCGCGAACAGCAGCCAGAGATACAGCATTGGCCGCCGGAAGCGCACCGGCGCGACCTCGCCGCGCAGACTGACAAGCACCGTCACGCCAAGGCATAGGCAGCCGAAGCCGTAGCAGTACAGATAGCGCATGGACACCAGCCCACTGCTGTCCACGAACATCATCAGGAAGATCATCATCAGGGACAGGGTGAACACATTGTCCCTCGCCTTGTTCCCCATTTTCGGCATGACGCGGTATATGCCGTTGAGCAATTTGGTAATAGCAGTTTCCATGGTTTCTCCTCTTTCTGTCGTTGGTATACAGCCGGAATAACGCCAGCCGGGGCAAGCACCCGTTCAGTGGTGGGGCAGATAGCTTTTCACGAGGGCAAGCATATAATCAAAGCTGTCGAAGTGCAGCAGCTTCGAGCCAAGAATATAGACCGCCGCGCCAAGCAGAACCTGAACGCACAGCGTCGCAAGGTCGCCCATGCCGAGAAGCTGGACAGCCATGACGCAAGCGCCCATACAGGCCGCCAAAAGCAGATTTGGCGCAATATCGCGAAGCTGCGCAAAATTGCCGTAGTCAAGCAGCTTTTTATTGGCGCAGCCGTTGCAGACCAGCCCCAGCAGGAAGCCCGCCAGCGTGGCAAGGGCGATAGCGAGCGGCCCAAAGCGCAGCGACAGTAGAAGCAGCACAAAGCCCGCGACCTTTTTGATGATCTCCAGCCGCAGCAGTATCCCGCTATAGCCCAGCGCCTTGATCGCGTTGAGGTTGGAGGTGTGCAGCGGATAGAAGATATACATGACGCAGAAGATGCGCAAAAACGGCACGGCGGGCAGCCATTTCTCCGTCAGCAGCAGCCGGATAAGCGGCTCGGCCACACAGGCGAGCCCCACCATCATCGGCGCCATAACATAGACGCTCACCCGTATCGTGCGCCGGGTCATATCGCGCACACGCGCACGGTCGTCCTGAACATTCGCCATCGTCGGGAGCATAACGGTGTCGATGGAGGAATTGACGTTCGTGACGATAAGGCTTGGAAAGGAGTCACCCTTGTTGTAGTAGGCGAGGTCGTCCGTCGTATACAGCTTCCCCACAAAAAGCTGCTGGAGCTGGTTGTAGCCCGTCTGGAGAAGACTGGTAGCCAGTATCTTCCACCCATAGGAAAACAGCTCCTTCAGCCGTGAGAAAGAGAACTGCGCCCGTGGCCGCCATTTCACAATGAGCCACAAAATCGCCGTGTTCGTGAACTGGCTGCACAGACTCTGCGCGACCGGCGCCCACACGCCGTAGCCGCGATACGCCATCCATATAGCGACTATGGCCGCCAGAATCGTGCCTCCCAGCGTGGCAAAGAAGAAGTTTTTGAAGATGAGATTTTTGGCGACATACGCCTGCTGGACGTTTATCATGCCGGAGACGATCAGCGTCAGGCTCATAGCCCGAATAATGGGGACAAGCTCCGGCAAGCCATAGAAATTCGCGATGGGTCTGGCCGCAAAAAACATCAGCAGATATAGCAGCGCACAGGACGCGAGGTTAAAGATAAACACCGTGGAAAAGTCCAGCTCGTCCGCGTCCTTTTTCTGGATGAGCGCACTGCCGAAGCCGCTGTCCACAAAGACCTGCAATATCGAGATAAAGACCGTGACGAGCGCGAGCTCGCCGTAGGCAGACGGAGCCAGCAGCCGCGCCAGTATAATAGAGACGACAAAGCTGAGGAGCTGGCTGCCGCAGCGCTCCGCAAAGCGCCATATCATATTGGAAAAGACTGTTCTTTGTTCTTCCATATACTCTCCATCTATCGGGGTCGCGTCAACGCTTTTGCGGCTATTATACCCTATCGCCCGGTTTTTGCAAGTCATGCGCCGCGCTGCCGCACTTTATAGCGCTTGCAGCATATCGTAGAAGCGCTGGAAATTGGTCTCGGCGCAGAAGCTTTCCTCCCAGTGGCGGCGAGCGCCCTCGCGCAGCGCCTCATACGCCGCCGCGTCCATGCGGACAAAGGCGCGTAGCTCCTCGGCCAGCGCCCGCTCCGTCAGCTCCGACGGGACGAGCCTGCCGTCAAGACCGTCGATCACAAGCTCACCCGTACCGCCGACATCCGTCGCCAGAATGGGAATACCGAACGACGCCGCCTCCATAATGGACACCGGCACGCCCTCCGAGCTGCTCACATTGACGAACAGATGGACGGGGTTTTCGCGGTAGTAGCGTAGAATATCCTCATGCGGCGTGTTGCCGCGAAGAATGCACTTCACGTTCGGCGGGAGCTTTTTGACCTCCGCCTCCACAGCGCTGCGCTCACCGCCGTCGCCGAAGTGTACCCACTCGATCGGCGCGTCATCCACCAGCGCAAGCGCCCGCGCCAGCAGCGGGATGCGCTTGACCGGCGAGAGAAAAGCACAGGACACAATACGAAACGGCTTTTTTTCTCCGCTGTACGGCGACACCCCCTCATCCCCCGTGCCGAGATAAAAGAGCTTCAGCTTCTCCGGGTGCCCATAGTGCTGTGCCAGATAGTGTACCCCGTCCGCCGAGATGGGGCAGACCGCATTCAGCGTGGAGAGCAGATAGTCTCTAAGCGGCAAATAGCCATCCTCGACCTCCTCATACAGATCGACCCTGTGTGTGCGGCTCACCGCGGGGCAGCCGTATTTTTCGGAAAGCCGCGCCGCCGCATATGCGCCCTCGCGCAGCCAGTAGGAATAAAGCACGATATCCGACGGCGCGTTTTTCAGCGTCTCCCCATAGCGCCGCTCCAGCGCCCGCATGATGCGCTCGCCCTCGATCACATAGGCCATCAGTGTGTGAAGCCGCTCACGGGTCAGCCGTCCGCTTGCCCGCAGCGAGCGCAGCTCCCGCCGAAGCTCCGGGCGCAGGAAGCAGAGCGGCGCACGAAGCATGAGCTGCCAGCGCGGCAGCGGCGCTTCAAACAGCGCCTCACAGCCTACTCCCTCCGGCGGTGTTCGCGCCTCGCGCCCGTTTCGCGCCTCGACGGGGTGTACCCGCAGCTGCACACGCTTCGCCGCGTAGGGCAGCTCCGTCTCCACAAAGCTCTCGCCGCCGCCGTAGGGGTAGGACGCCGTCAGCAGAACACAGGTCTTTTTGCTCATGGCGTTGCCTCCGTCAGCTCGCGGACGATACGATCCACGCGGTGTACCCAGAGATTCCGCTCCCGCAGCGCCCGCACGGCGCGTTCGCGGACAGCCGCCAAGCGCTCGTCGTCCAGCAGCGAGCGTATCGCCGCCGCATAGCTCTCCGGGTCGTTGCGGGAGGTCAGTCCCAGCCCCTCTGACTCGATCAACTCCCGCGTAGCCTCCACATCCGTGGACACCACGGGCAGACCATAGCCCAGATACTGGAACAGCTTTACAGCGACTGCCAGCTCCATATAGGGATCGCGCTGAAAAGGAAGGAGTCCGACATCCGCCTGCGCATACAGAGGCGCAAGCGCCGCGCCGGAGGCGTGGTAGACGGAAAGCCATTCATGCTCGCCAATGCGCTCACGCTCCCGCTCGTATTCGCCCTCGCGGCACACGAGGATAAGCCGGTAGCGCTCACCCCCGCTGTTGAGTATTTCAAAGCTGCGCAGCAGGAGCGGCAGACCGTAGCGATCGCTGATCCCGCCGACATAGATACAGGTTCGGTTGTTCGGGTGCGGCGGCAGCACATGATCCTCACCCGCCGGCGGCAGGGGCAGCATACGGCGGTAGGAGAACATTTTTGCACAGGCGGCGCTGGGGAAATAGACCACATCCACCCGCCGCAGCAGCCGGTCCGTCCGCCATTGCATAAAGACCTGATACTCATCCTTGAGCCGTCCCAGCACGTCGGTGCGGCGTGGGAACAGCGCGGGAAAGCGCAGATAGAAGTCGCGGTAGAAATACGCCGTCGGTATTTTCATGGCGCACAGCCGCCGGATAAGCACATAGTCGCATTCGTGCAGCAGCGGATAGGTCGGCGACTCGATATAGCAGAGGTCGGGGCGCTCCATGTCCAGCCATTGCAGAATGCAGTCAACGGCCTCCTTTCGCGCCTTGCCGCAGCCGCGTCCAATGCTCCCACTGAGCAGCTTCACCTCGTGGCCACGCTCAATAAAGGCGCGGTACATCTGCTGTGGGCGGACGGAGCTGCCCGACTTTGCCTCGCTAAAATCAATATAGCTGATAAAAAGGACCTTCATTTCATATTCTCCTTAACGACCCGCGCAAAAAGCGCCGTAAGCTGTCCGGCGACCGAGGCCGCCGAAAAATGCGCCTTGGTCTCCGCCGCAATTGCCGCCGGGTCATAGCGGTCGATGTGCTCCGTCATGTCGCGCATGGCTTCCCTCAGAGCTTCCGCGTCGTCCACGGGCACAAGCAGCCCGTTTCGCTCGTTCACAAAGCCCTCCGGCCCGCCACAGCGGGTCGCAATGACCGGGCGGCCACAGGCCATGGCCTCCGCGTATACGACCCCAAAGGTCTCGCCGCGGCTCGCCAGCACGAAAGCGTCGCTCTCCGCCAGCGCCCGCGCAAAATCGGGTCGCCGGTATGTGCCGGTAAAGCTGACCGCCTCCGCAAGACCGAGCGAGACCGCGAGCGTGTGCAGCGCTTCCTCCTCCGTCCCGCCGCCCATGATGAGCAGGCTTGCGTCAATGCCCTCATCCCGCAGCGCCGCAAAGGCGTGCAGCAGCAGATCAAAGCCCTTGCCGCGTTCCAGATTCCCGGCGGAGACAAAGCGGAACGCGCCGCCGTCCGTCCGTCTGGCGCAGCACGGAAACAGGGAGAGGTCGATGATGTTGGGGATGACACTCGCATACACGCCGGTGTGTGCCTCGATACGCTCCGCAAGCGCGGCGCTCACCGCCACGACAGCCGCCGCGTGGGTGTATATCTCGCGGTAGGCGGCGCACAGCGACGGCTTCATATAGGGGATGTTCACCGCCGAGGAATGCTCCGTCACGACGCAGGGGATGGCGTATTTTTCGCACACCCGAACAACGCAGCCGCCCAAGTCGCCGAAGTGGACATGAACAACCTCCGGCTTTCCGTCCTCGCGGATAAGGCGCTCCATGAGGCGCGAGAACACGCGCTCACCCGCCGCCGTGAAAAGACGAGTGGGAAGTGGTCCGACCGGCGCGTCCGCACGGTACACCGTCATACCGTTGTCCTCAAAGCGGTGTATGCCCCAGTGCCGCCAGCGCCGTATCGAGCGCAGATCCAGCGCCGCGAACACGACCTTATGCCCCTGCTCCCGCAGGGCGCTAGCTTGATCGCGCTCGAATATCGCGCCGTCAGGGTCGCTTTTGTCGGGGTAGGTTCGTCCGACCTCCAGTATATACATAGCTTTCCTCCCGCCTCAAAGCGAGGCGTAGAGCTCCAGCAGTGCGGTCTCCTGCGTCGTCCAGTTGAAGCGCTCCAACGCCGCACGGCGACCGTTTTCGCCAAGCTGCCTCGCATAATCGGGGTCGTCCAGCAGACGGCGGATGGCCGCCTTGACCGCCTCTGTGTCACAGGGATCGACGTAAAGACCGAATTGGTACTCGTCGATCATCCGCCTTTCAAACGGACTGTCCGAGACGAGCGCCGGTATTCCGGCCAGCATATACTCATGCACCTTAGCGCCGAAGGTGTCACAGCTGTAATACTGTCCCTCATCAAGCGAGAGACACGCGCCGATTTTTGTCCCGGCAAGAATACGGCGAACGGTTCGGCGATCCACCCGTCCAAGGTAGCGAATGCAGCCGGATTTTGCAAGCGTCTCGCGCTCCAGCTCCTCCGAGCCAAACCACCCGGCAAGCAAAAGCTGCACATCCAGCGCCGCCGCCGCGTCCGAGAGATAGCCAATCCCGTTGTCCTCCGTGAGAGAGCCGGTGTAGCACACGTCCGACACAATACGTTCGGACGGCGCAATATCGTCCAGCGAGCCAAACTCGCTTAGCATCGGGTAGTTCTCGACAAACACCGTCCGACGCGCCCGTCCCTCAAAGATATTCTTCCCGTCGAAGGTGCAGGGCACGATCACCGCCGCAAAGCGGCGGACGCAGTGCGTTTCATAGGTCTTATAGACCACACTGGCGAGCCTTGCCAGCCATGCAGGCAGATACGGCTTGCTGCGGAGCTGTGCGACGCTGTTTTCATGGCTGTCGAAGATGACCTTTTTCCCTTTCTTCGCCAGCTTCAAGCCGTAGGGCAAAAGCTCCGGGTCGTGGAAGTGGTATACATCGCAGTCGAGCGCGAGCGCCCGTTTATAGACGCGCCGCGCAAATTTCGTCATGCGCTCCCAGCGTCCCTTTGGCTCATCCCCCAGCCCGACCACATGGACACCCGCCTCCTCGCGACTCTCTCCGGCCACGACCAGATATACATCATACCCTGCCGCCGCCAGCGAACGACATTCCTTATAGAAAATGCGCGTGTCCGTGCTGTCATGCGCACTCGTCATATGACAAACCTTCATATATTCCCCTCCGACTTAGCGCCCGCTTTCCGCGAGGCGGGTCAGAATATCGACTGTTTTCTGCGCCGCTTGGCCGTCGCCGAAGGGCTGGAAATTAGGGTCGATCTCCTGTCCTTGGGACAGCTTTTCCAAAATATCCGTCCGATCAGGACGGGCAAGGCGGTTGCGTCCGCCCACCATCGTATCCTGCCACGAGACGACATCGAGGATGGTGACGCATTGCTTCTGCGCGAAAAATGCCTCCCGCTGCAGCCCGCCGGAATCCGTCACTATCTTTTTCGCGTGGGAGGTGAGGAACACGCTCATCAAATAGCCGACCGGCTGGCACAGGACGATGTTTCTAAGGCCGAGCTCCCGCCGCAGCCGCTGCGCCCGCTCCCGATTCCTCGGATGCACCGGATAGACCGCCGGTGCGTCCAGCTCCTCCATGGCGAGCAATATCTGACGCAAAGGCTCGTCCTCCCGCGTGTTCTCCTCGCGGTGGCAGGTGAGGTAGTAGAAGCTGTCCGGCAGCGGCACGGGGTTTCCGTCGAAATCGAGAAGCGGCTCCGGCTGCCGGTCGCCCAGTCTGCGCGCATAGTAGGCAAAGGCATCGTACATGAGGTCGCCGGTGAAATAGACGTTCTCCGTCCGTCCCTCACGCCGCAGCGATTCCACATCATGCTCCGTGCAGCACATCAGAAAAGAGGATATGCGGTCAGTCAGGACACGGTTGATCTCCTCTGGGTCGGGGAAAACCCCAAATTTGCAAAGCTCCTCCCGAACACCCGCCTCTATATGGCAGATAGGGATATACAGCTTCGCCGCCGCCAGCGCCGCCGCCAAGGTCGAGTTCGTGTCGCCGTAGAGCATGATAAGCTCCGGCTTTTCCGCGAGCATCGTTTTTTCGAGTTCCACGAGCATACGGGCAGTCATTTCCGCATGGCTCCCGCCGCTGACACCGAGGTTATAGGCCGGCTTCGGAATATCCAGCTCGGTGAAAAAGACCTCCGACATATTGTGGTCGTAGTGCTGCCCCGTATGCACGAGCACCTCCTCGTGCTTGCCCTCCAGCGCGTGTGACAGCATGGCCGCCTTGATGAATTGCGGCCTCGCGCCGACCACTGAAAGTATCTTCATGGATAGCTTCACTCCTTGTTTCATACCCCGCTATGGGGGCGTTATGTGGGCTATTCGCCGCGCCGTTCACCATGCAATCGGTCTGTCGTCCGGGTCGAAAAAGCTCTCTTGTAGGCGGCGGGACATCCGCGTCCCGTATTTTATCTCACACGCAGGAAGCGCCTCCCCCAGCAGCCGTTTGATTCCAAGATACGGCAGGTTCACGCCCGCCGCGGCACAGGCGACTACACCGGCGGTCAGCCTTGGATTGACCTCCAGCACATAAGGCTCCTTTTCCTCTGCGTCATAGAGTAAGTCAAAGCCGAAATTGCCGTCCAGCCCAAAGGACGAGACCACGCGCTCACAGAGCTTTTGTACCTGCGGGTTTTCGGTGATGACGAGGCTCATCATATTGCTTGTGACAACGCTCAAGCCCCGACGACACACGACATATTTCGTCTCGCCGTGGTCGGCCAGAAAATCCAAGGTGTATTCCGTCCCGCCGAGATACTCCATCACGAGCATTTCCGGAATCTCCGGCTTTTCGCTGAGTGTGTCGATCAGCTCGTCATAGCTTATATACATGGAATTGGGCTTTTCGTTGAAGAACAGGTCATACTTGGAGATGAACGGGTCGACCATGCGCACACCACGGCTTCCGTTGCCGACCGCGCCCTTGACGCACACCGCCTTATGCGGATAGCCAAGCGCCGTAAAAGCGGCCTTGAGCTCCTCCACCGTGTGGGCGACGCGGAAATCTGCCGTGGGTATGCCCTTGTCACGCATGGCGTTCAGCAGTGCCGCCTTGTTGTTCACGATGGCGAGCGTCTCCGGCTGCATCACCGCGACCTTCATGCCGTGCCGCTCAAATTCCGGAACGGCCAGCGAGAACTTCATAAGCTCCCGCGTCACGATGGGTTCGACGACATCCACCTTTTCCTCGCGGCATATTTCGAGAACACGCGGGATAAAGGCCTCGTCCTTTGCCGCCGGTACGACGTGAAACGCATCCACCAACCCACGGGAGGACGCATTCTCGTTCATATCCACGCCCACGATACGAATACGGCGCTCCGTCACCTTGCGGAGGCACTGGATGATGCCCGGCGCGCCGGGCGCACCGCAGCCGGTAAGTAAAACGGTAATATCTTTCATTTTATAACACACCTCATGACTTCATAAACCTCCGCAAAATCACAGCCCGCCTGTACGCCGTGGACGCGGAGCTGTCCCTCCAAAAAGGTGGGGTCGGAATAGGGTCGCCCCTGCTGGGTCTTGTAGCACTCGATGGCCGCCCGCTTACGCGCAAGCTGCTCCCGCGTGACACTTACAAAAAGCTGGCTGTCGAAGCTGAAATCGTTCCACGGCATTTCATAGCCCAGCAGCGTGACACGCTTGAACGCACGGCTCGCCTCCTGCGCGATGACCGCGTGATCCTGATGAATGTCGTGCAGCGACGGGGCGAACACGAGATCCGGCTTTAGCTCCCGACCGAGGACGATCATGTCGTCCAATATCGCCTGCCGGTTTTCCGGGAAGCGGCGGACGGGGTAGTCAAAAATATGTACGTTCTCGCGCACGATGCCCAGCGCCTTTGTCGCGTCGAGCAGCTCCCACTTCAGCGTGTCCTCCGCATAACCGGCGGGCACGGAATCGCGGCAGATGGAGAACGCGGCATAGTGGACGTTCACGCCCTCGTCCAGCAGCCGTGCAAGTGTGCCGCCGCAACCAAATTCGCCGTCGTCCGTGTGCGGCGCAAGCACCAGCGCCGTTTTGTCTGTCATCGCAAGCATAATTCTCTCCTCACTCGAAGGAAAATTTTGAAAAGATGTCGTCAAAGCGCTCGGCTCGCATGATCTCCGTCACAGTGCCATCCGCCCGCCGCGCCACCATGGCGCAGTTTGGATGGATGAAGGGCGGCTTGGACACGACCGAATACCCGCCGACGTTGCCGAACACAAGCCGGTCACCCACGCCGAGCGAGCCATGATAGCCGCGATATAGCACGTCGTTTTCAAGGCAGGTATAGCCGGTGATGTCGACCTCGTCATAGGCGGTACGCCGCCCGCCTCCGGGGATGAGCTCCAACGGAAGCTGCTTTCCGCGACATATCTCGCCAAGATTATAGAAGCTCCCGTCCACCGTGGCAATATCGCGTCCCAGTATGTTTTTGATGTCGAGCACGGCGGTGATAAGGTAGATGTATTTGGAGATGAGCGTTGCACCCGGCTCGGTGAACACGATGGGCTTCTCCTCCTCCGGCAGACTTCCGTAGCGCTCGGCTATCGGCGAAAAAACAGCCTGCGCATAGTCGCGGTAGCTCGGAATATCGGCGTTGAATTGGGCGGCAAAGCTCGGTGCCATGCGTCCAAACATACCGCTTCCCAAGCTGATGTACGCCGGTGTCCGCTCGCCAAAGAGTTCGTCCGCCAGCCCCAGCATAATTTCCGTCCGACGCGCCCATGCCGCCAAATCGCGTGAGTGGCCGATGTGGCAATGCAGCCCGCGCAGGACAATGTTGTCCCGCTGGGCGAGCATACGCAAAATCGTCTCCATCTCAGGGCTGTGCGGCGCTGTTCCAAAGCGAGAGTAGTAGTTTCTGCCCAAATCAAGATTCACGCGCAGCCCAATCGCAATCGTTTTATCGCGGTTTGCGTCCGCCAACGCGCATACCCGCGCCGCCTCCGCCACGTTGTCGATATTGCTGATCCCGCCGTTCAGAATATGCCGCTCCATCGCGGCGCCCTTGGCCGGACCGTTATAGACAATCTGCGGCGCGTCATAACCCAGCCGTTCGGCAACCTCGTACTCCATGTCAGAGACGACCTCCGCATATCCGCCCAGCCGCTTGACAAGCGCACAGATATACGGCGTATAGTTGGTCTTGTAGGAGTAAGACAGCCGGTAGCGCGGATAGACCTCCTGAAACGCGCCGACGAGCTCACGGTAGTTGTCCGTGAACTCCTCCTCGTCAAACACATACAGGGGCGTTCCGTATTCCGCTGCAATCGCCTTGAAATCGTCAACAAGCATGATTATTCCCGTACCTTTTCCAAAATCGCGCAGAGCTTATCCGTCAGCGCGTTATAGTCAAATTCCTGTGCAAGGCGGCGTGCCGCGCCGCCCATTTGCTCGCAGAGTGACGGGGACTGCACAAGCGTCAGCAGCGCCTCCGTCACGTCCTGCGCGTTATTCTCGACCGTGAAGCCGCAGCCGTGCGCCCCGATGAGGTCATAGCGCCCCGGTACAGGGAACACAATCGGTCTTGCCGCCGCGAGATATTCAAAAATCTTATTCTGGCTCATCCCGAAGCGGGCGATGGCAGCGCCGCCGCCCTCGCAGCCGTCGATGAAGCACACGTCCGCTCGTGTCAATATCGCCGGTATCGCGCTTTTCGGTACACGACCCATGAAGCGGATATTGTCACAATCGGCGTACTTTGCCGCGAGAGCCGCCCGCTCGTCACCGTCGCCGTAGACCAGTATGCAGCATTGGGGTGCTTTTTCCCGCAGCACCGCCGCCGAATCGAGCAGCGCGTGGATGTCGTTGATAGTGCGGAGAGAGCCGGTATAGACGATCTTGAAGGTGGAGGGGTCGGTGATGTATGCGTCATCGGGTGTCTGCGCCGCCTGCTCGTCAAAGAGCGCAAGATCGACGCCGTTGTTGATATAGCTGATTTTGTCGAGGTCGACGCACCCGCCGTGCGCCGTGTCCCAGCCCTTTTCGAGGATGTAGTCGCGCCCGCCCTCCATGGTGAAGATGAGCGCATCCGCTTTTTCGTATATCCAGCGCTCGCCGCGGTACAGCAGCCGCAGCAGCGGATTTTTCCGCGATATGAGCCCATAGGCCACGAAGCTCTCCGGCCAGAGGTCGCGTATCTCGACCACGTTGGGGCAGCCGTAGCGCCTTGCCAGCTTTATCGCGTTGACACAGGCCAGCGGGTGCGATGAGGAGCCGATGATAACATCCGGCCTTGCAAGCCGCCGGACGGCTCGCCCCACCCGCAGGGAGTAGTCGAGCATATTCAAAACGCGCCGCTTCATGCTTTCCCCGTAGGGTCTGGCTCGCACAAAAAGATAGTCTATCCCGTCGCAGACCTCCATGCGGCACAGCGCATGGTCATTGATCATAAGCTGCTCCGAGTTGTGTATCGTGGAGGCGCACACAATCGTCACGGAGTGTCCGCGCTCTACCAGTCGCTTGGCGATCTCATAGTGGCGGCCACCGTGATCCGGAAAGGTATCCGTCGCGTAATGGTTCAGTAGCCATATGTTCACCGCTCTCACCTGCCCTTCGCGTTCTTTTCGTCCTTATGCCGCTCCCGACAGATAAGGAAGCACCCACAAGGCCATCATCAGGGCAAAGACGACACCGCCGGTGGCATAGGACAGCTTTGCCCACTTGAGCGTTTTTCTCGCCATTTCTGGTTTTTTCTCCGATTCGGGGATGATGTAAAGCTTTTCGCGCTCCCTCGTTTCCTCGGCACTTACCTCTGTGAGCGCAGAGCCTATGACCATGGCGACGATGTTGCAGACGATGCCGACGATGCTGGGGTCAAGATAAACAGGAAGCGCCGTCCCGCTCAGGCTGCTGTATAGCTTCAGCGCAAAGCAGCCCAAGAAGCCGAACAGCATTCCGCAAAACGCGCCGGTCTTTGTCAGGCGTTTGCTGAATATGCTGGCGAACGCAACCGGCATCCATGAGCAGGCCGCCATGGCGCCGCCAAGGAACATGATCCAAAAGATGGACGGCGGATTGAGGATAGCCACTGCGAGAACGACTGCGCTTACAATGACCATGGCGATCTGGCCTATTCTGATCGAACGATCCCCTTGGCTGTAAAACACGTCGTTTGCAAAGGACGCGCCGATCAGCGAAAGGAAGGTCGTGGCAGAGGATATTCCCGCGCCGAGAACGCCGGTCAGGAGGATCACGCCAAGCACGGTTGGAAGCAGATTCATAGCCGCCCAGATCATGACATGGGAGGAGTCCTCCATCATGTAGTTGGCGTTATTGACCATGACGGCCACCAGTCCAACGACAAATTCCATAATGAACACGCCGACCGCCGCAAAGGGTGCAGACTTCACGATGGTATTTTCATCCTTTGCCATCATATAGCGGCTTGACTGCCACGGGCCAATCGCGCACACGGACATCCAGACGATCCCGTAGGCCAGACCCCATGTGATATTCTCTGCACCCGTGTTATAGAGAACACCCGGCTTTCCCGCCCATGAGAGGTATTCTTTCGTATCGGGGTTGGCGGCAATATCGCCTATGGCTGTATACCATCCGCCCATTTTCCCCGATATGACCAAGGCCGAGACGATGAGCGAGAGGGTAAACACCGCCGCCATGAGCGTGTCCGTAATGAGAACGCCTCTGGAGCCGGACAGCACGGTGATAGCGGCAAATACGAACAGGGCAAGGGTAATACAGAGGTTATAGTCCACACCGGTAACGACGTTCATCAGCGTTCCGATCCCCTGCATGACCGAGAGCAGGTAGACAGCCATCATGACGATGGCTGTGACCGCCGCCAGACGGCGCATATTGTTGGAAGCAAAGCGCTTTCCGAAAAACTCAGGGATCGTCATCGCCCCGGAGCGGCGGAGATAACGCCCAAAGAAAACGCCGCCGATGATATAGCCTGCCGATTGCATCCCGGCAAAGAGGATGATAGAGGTAAACGCACCGTCATAGCACTGGGCGGCATCGCCCATAAACATCCCTGTGGAGGTATACGAGGCGATGAGAGAGCCCGCGATCAGCAGCACGGGCGCACGCCGTCCCGCGACATAGTAGTCATTTGCGTCCCGCACGCCGCGGCTCACAAGAACACCGATCAGGACATAGATCACCATGGAGATGCACATACCGAGGAAGTAAATATTCATTTTTCGGTGTCCCCTGTGTCGTTATAATCCTTTCGGAGCCGCTTGTATGCCGCAGCACCGGCAACGGTGAGCCACACTCCTATGAAGCAGGCGACCATCACTTCACCCATAGTTTTTCCTCCTGAGCCGTTGCATCATGCCTCGTTCAGCATTTCCTTCAATCTCTGGCGATCCGTTTTCCCGTTGATGTTCTTCGGCATGGCATCAAGATGGACGCGCTTGCCGGGAAGCATATAATCGGGAAGCACCGCCGCCAGCTCGTCGCGCACGTCCTTTGTCTCCGCCGTTCCCGTGTAGAACAGCACGATTCGGAGCTTTTCGCTGTCGTACAGACAGCAGTTGTCATCCACCCCATCCAGCGCGGAGGCTGCCGTCTCTATTTCCCCCAGCTCAATGCGTCGGCCTCTGTGCTTTATCTGGAAGTCCTTTCTGCACACATAAACAAGATCCCCGTCCTCGTTATAGCGGGCGAGATCGCCGGTGCGGTAGATAAGTTCCCTATATGCCGTGTTCAGCGGATTCTGGACGAACACCTCGTCCGTTCTCTCCGGGTCGTTATAGTAGCCATAGGCCAAGCCGGTGCCTCTGGCGCAGATCTCACCTATTTCGCCCACGCCCGTGACCAGCTTATCCTCATCCAGCAGAAAGCAGTCCTTATTCCGACACGGCACCCCGATGGGGAGCATTTCACTGTCGTCAAAGTGCTTCCTCACATCATAGAAAATGCAGGTATCCGTCAGCTCCGTGGGACCATAAATATTCACAAAGCGCACATCCGGGTACTCGGCCATCCAGCGGTTGAGATGCTTTGTCTGAAAGACCTCCGCACCAAAGAAAAGGTTTTTCAGCTCGCCGAGATGGGGACGATCCAGTGCCTTCAGCGTCGAGAGAAACATAAGGATCGAGGGCACCCAGATAAGCGTGTTGACCTTCTTCTCGTCTAGGTATTTCATCAGCTTCGTCGGCTGACTGAAAAGCTTCTGCGGGATTATGTAGGTCGTACAGCCGCATTTCAGCGTCTCAAACACATCGTAGATAGACATACTGAAATAAAACGGACACTGATTTCCCATAACGGAGCTGTCCGAGAAATGCAGATCCTCGGCTGCCCACTCCGTAAAATCGATGATCGCCCTGTGGGAGATAATGCCGCCCTTGGGCGTTCCGGTAGAGCCGGATGTAAAGAGCACATACAGGATGTCCGTATCGATGATTTGATCGACCGAGCTTTGAATAGCCTTCTCATCCACTTCGTTTTCCATTGCTTCTTCATAGACAAGCTGGACGGCATCCGGCGCTATCCTCGCCGCCTCTGCCCGGTGCGCCGCGTCCGTTATCACGGCTGCCGGTGCAAGCCTGCCCACGATCTTCTCCATGCGCTCTGGGGGCATATGCGTGTCCAGCGGACTGTAGAAGTTGCCGCTGTAGCTCACGCCCTGAAACGCGGCCATGACCTCCACGCTTTTATCCAGATAGATGAGCACAGGCTGCTTGCGAAAGCCGCAGCGGATCAGCGCCGCCGCCAGATGCTGCGCCTCCTCCCGAAGCTGCCCGAAAGTCAACTCGCGCCTCTCGTCCGCAAACGCGACCTTGTTCGGATATTTCTTCGCCGTTTGCTCCAGATAGTCCGTTACCACCCGCACCATTTTTATCCCCTCCGTCCGAGCTCAGCGACTTTTCTCGATCAGCTTCAGCATCGCCTCCAGCGAGTTGAAGTTCTCCGCAACGATGTCGTCCGGGTCAATCTCAACACGAAAACGCTCCTGCATTTCGGTGACAACGGACATGACCTCCAGCGAATCAAAGTCCCCGCTGTCCACAAGCGCCGTCGCCGTTTCATAATCGATGTCGGGGTTGATGTCGACCAGTATTCTCAAAAGCTTTTCCTTATCATTCATGCTCCTGATTCTCCTCGTTCTTGTCATCTTTCTTGAAGTTTTTGTTCAGTCCCCTGCCGAAGTTTTTTCCCGGCGGGGTCAGGATGGAGCTTCCCTCCGGCACACGGCGGCGCGGATAGCTGTTGATGGCGATCTCCACGTTGTCGCCGATTTTGGTATCAGGCAGAATGGCCGAATTCACCCCGAAGGTAACGCCGCTCCCTATCTCGCTGTCCCCAGTCACGATCGCACCGGGACCGATGACGATATTGCTTCCCATCACATCGCCGTGGCTGATGACCGAAAAGACATCCATAAACAGAAAATCCCCGACCACAGGGTTTCCGGTGATCATGGCGTTCGGAAAGGCGACCGTCCCCTTGCCCAGCTTCGCAAAACGGGAGTGATACGCCTTGGAGCTGATGAACGAGCCGACCGGCAGCTCCATTTTCTCCATGAATTTGATCATCCTGTCACGGTATTTAAGG
>CAVIIB010000008.1:21187-38519 GCA_963642815.1 Oscillospiraceae bacterium
CGCCAGAATATACTTGGCCTCACGGTCAAAGTCCTCATAGGGCGTTTTATCCATATCGCCGAGCCACGGGATAAGCTGGGACAATTCCTCGTTGCTCGTCTGCGCGTAGTATCCAACCACGTTCAGGTCGTCCTCCAGCATATATTCATAGAGCTCAATGGCAAAGCCGCCGCCGCCAAGGAAGATATATTTCTCCGCCATTCGTTTCCCCCTCCTCACACAGCGATCCGCCGACAGGCGGATCAATATTTATTATTTTCCCGAATGATACGCGCCGGATTTCCATAGGCAATGATGCCCTCCGGCATATCCTTTGTCACAACACCGCCGGCTCCGATCAGGCTGTTCTTCCCAACGCTCCTTCCGAGCGACACGATCACACCGTCGTCCAACAGCGTGTTTTCGCCGATGGTAACGCCGCCGGACAGTATCACACCCGATGCGATATACACATGATCCTCAACGATATTGTCGTGGTTGACCTGCGAGCCGGTGTTCACGACGACATTGTCGCCGATGACGGGATTCGGCGTTATCAGGCAGCCGCACTCGATCAGTACGCCGCGTCCTATCTTCGCCGCCGGTGAAATGACCGCGTCCGGGTGGATGATCGTCACCGGCTCCCAGCCCTGCTCAAGCATATATTCATAGGTCTTTTTCCGCAGCTTCATAGCTCCGAAGGAGATGAAAAAGCGCTTGGTTCCGTATTCCTCGCGCACACGCTCCAGCGTCCGCACATCATAGCCGCCGACGACGGAAACGCCGTCCACGCAGTCGCCCCAATGCCGCTCATCTGCGTCCAGAATACAAGCCGGAGTATACGCGCCCTGCGCCCGCATATTGTACAGAACGACGCGGCAATGCTGTCCCGCTCCGATCAAAACAACTGGTTCACTCACCGTGGCTCCACACCTTTTCGCTTTTTTATTCGCCGCCCGTCTCGCCTTGAAAGTCCGGCATGGTATCCTCGCCATCGGCGTTGATTCCGTCGCGGCGGAACACGTTTCGTATCGTGAGCCAGAATATTTTCATGTCGAGTCCAAGGCTCACATGGTCAACATACCAGACATCGAGCTTGAATTTTTCCTCCCAGCTTAGGAGGTTGCGCCCGTTGACCTGCGCCCAGCCGGAAATACCGGGGCGCACCTCATGCCGCCGCCGCTGCTGCGGCGAATACAGCGGCAGATAGGAGACGAGCAGCGGACGCGGACCAACGAAGCTCATGTCGCCGCGCAGGATGTTCCAAAGCTGCGGAAGCTCGTCCAGACTGCACGCCCGCATGATACGCCCGCTGCGGGTCATACGCTCCATGTCCCCCAACGCCCGACCATTCCGCGTCGTTTCCACGATCATTGACCGCAGCTTGTACATTCGGAAGATACGCCCGTCCTTGCCCGGACGCTCCTGACAAAAAAACGCGGGTCCCGGCGATTCAAGCTTGACAGCCAGCACACAGAGACCGACCAGCAGCGCCGCCGGTATCGACAGCACAAGGGCTACCAGCACGTCTAACACACGCTTGACGACCCGATTGTATACACTCCTGCTCCCCATTTTAGGCAAGCAGACCTCGGACTGCCTCGATGACCACACCCTGCTCCTCCTCCGTCATTTTGATGTCGGAGGGCAGGCAGAGACCGTGGGCAAACACGTCGTCGCCCACATTGTCGTCGGCGCGGATAAAATCGTGCGCCGCGTAGAGCGGCTGCAAATGCATTGGCTTCCAGATGGGACGCGTCTCGATGTTCAGCTCGTCAAGCCCGTAGTAAAGCTCCATCGGTGTGCGCTTCACGTCCTTGTCGAGCATGAGGCACGAAAGCCAGAAGTTCGGGACGGCCTTGTCCCGCTCGTAGGGATTCATGTGCAGCGGCAGTCCGCGGAAGCCCTCCTCATAGCGCCGGTAGATGGCCTCCTTTTTGGCGCGGTGCTCGTCAAGGTGTATAAGCTGACCGCGTCCGACACCGGCGACGACATTCGACATACGGTAGTTATAGCCAAGCTCCTCATGCTGGTACCACGGCGCTTTTTCCCGTGCCTGTGTCGCCCAGAACCACGCCTTGTGTATGGCCTCCTCATCCGACGAAAGCAGCATACCGCCGCCGGAGGAGGTGATGATCTTATTGCCGTTAAAGGAGATGGCGTTATAGTGACCAAAGGTCCCCGTCTCTCTGCCCTTATAGGTGGCGGAAAGGCTCTCCGCCGCGTCCTCGATCAGCGTTGCACCGTGTGCGTCGCATATCTCCCGTATCTCGTCGAGCTTAGACGGTGTGCCGTAGAGGTGCGCGAGCACGACCACCTTCGCTTCCGGGTGCTTCTGGAACGCCCGCTCCAGCGCCTTGGGGTCCATGTTCCATGTATCCCGCTCGGAATCGACGAAAACCTGCACGCCGCCCTCGTAGGCGACCGTGTTGACCGTCGCGGCAAAGGTCATGTCCGAGCAAAGCACCGTGTCGCCGCGCTTGACCCCGGCGAGCTTGACCGCAAGGTGCAGCGCCGCCGTTCCGGCGGACACCGCCAGCGCGTGGAACGGAAACGCGCCCTTGGACAAATAGGCCGTCACCTCATCCTCAAAGGCGTCCACGTTAAAGCCCAGCGGGGCGATCCAGTTGCGGTCAAACGCCTCTTGGATGTACTTCATTTCCTCGCCGTGCATGGTAGGCGTTGACAGTGGAATCCGTTTTTCCAGTCGTCTCATCTTTCTGCCTCCTAAGACGCGATGCTTCATTCCCCGTCTGGGACACTCAATTCGCGCATATTGTGTTATTTTATCACATCATATCCAGATATGCAACTTTTCGCGTTTTTTCGGTATTATATCGCATCATTCGATTTTTGCAAGTCCTCAAACCGACATCTGCAAAAGGCGGCGAAGCGACCGCAGCCGCCTCGCCGTGTGATGTGTTAATTCGAGCGGGAGATAACGTCGCAGGTGTCACTCACGCCCTCCACCGTCACTCTTATCACGCAGTTGCCCGAACCCACCAGCGTAACGAGACCGGTCTGGTCGACCGTAGCGACGCTCTCATCAGAGCTCGACCACTCCGGCGTAAGCTCGCTGTTGAGCGGATAGAATGCCACGCCAAGCTGCACCGTGTCGCCGACGTACTGGGTGAAGCCGGGTTGGTCGTTGCCGAGGTAGGTGATGGCGACGCTGGTGACGAGCGGTGCCTCCGTGGGTACAGCCGTAGGCTCCGGCGTAGCCGTGGGGACTGCCGTGGCCGCCGCGCCGGGGATGACCTCGCCGCTCTGCGTCTCGCTCACGCTCGTAAGCTCGGCGATCTGCCCGCTTGCGGAGCTCATATCCTTGTTCACACCGATACTCACGATCACGATGACCGCCGCAAGCACCGCCACGACGATGATAGTGCCGAATATCATCTGCCAGTTCAGATTCTCCGCCGTCTGGGCGCTCGCCTGTGTGCCGCGTACCGCGCTGTCCGCGACGGGGATACTGCGGTTCAGCTCGCGGCTTTTCTTCTCGCCGCAGTAGGGGCAGCTCCTACGGGTGGAGGGATACTGCCGGTGGCAGCGGGCACAGGTCGTTTTGGGGATGAAGCTCATATTTATCACCTATTCATATAATCACACTTTGACGCTTAACATAATACATCCCCAAGCATGAGCCTGTCAACAAAAACGATATTAAATTTCATACTATCGTTTGGTAGGAAACTTTCATAGATTCCCGAGGGAAAATCGTGTCAGGCAAGGCGGCGCCCGCAGGGCATAATGGACATATATGGCCAAGGGCGCCAACGCAGCATGGCGCAATTTTACCCGGAAAGATAGAAAGGAGCCTATCAAATGATAGTATCAAATCGTCAGCGTTCCCGCCTCGTCCTCCAGCAGCAGCAATATACGCTCCTGTGCGCCGGTGACGGCGTTCACATAGATGAGGCAGTGCCGCCCGCTCTCCGAGGTACACAAAAGCTCATGGCAGAGCTTCTCGTCGCCGCCGTCCGTCGGGATGAGCGCCAGCGTGCTTTTCTCCGGCGTGAGCGCCGGTGACAGCGACGCACGGGCGCTTGCCTCGTCCGTCTCCACCGCCGGGAGCGTGCGCTCGCAATGGCTGCTGATATAGCCGGAGGCGTCGTAGCTTTGGAGTGTGCCGGTGTCGAGGGCGATACCGATCTTGATGAGGTCGGCATAGCAGGTCACATCCTCCTGCACATACTCAAAATTGACCGTCAGCACACCGTCCTGCACGATGTGATAGCTCGCCTCCATGCCGTCAATGCCCGTCGCGTCCATGATGTCCTGCGCAAGCTTCAGCGCGTCGCGCACGGAATAACGCGCCTCGCGGACGCTGTGGGACGACAGCACTGACCATATCGCGCCGCCGCGCTTTGTGACGCTGACCGTATATTCCCCGCCGGAGACGGACGCGCTAAAGCGCCAGCACGGGACATCCCCGCCGCTCTCGCCCGCGCTGTCAAGCGCCGCGCCGCTCATGCCGAGCATACGGGCGGCAAGCGCCCGCGCCTCGTCCTCGCTCACCTCCGCCTCACCGCGCAGAAGCTTCGGGTCATCGGAGCGCAGACCGTCGGAAAACGGCCCGTCATAGATAAGCGTCGGCAGCTCGGGAAACTCACTCTCGATGTCCGCAATGGAGTCGGAAAGCTGTGGCGTGTCCTCCGCCGCCGTGTCGAGCAGCGCCGTGTCCATCGTCATTGTCCCGTTTGCAAGCTGCATTTGCAGCTCCCGCAGATTACCCGCCATCACGGAGGCCGTCTCCGCGAGGCTCATCAGGTTGGAAAGCTCCTCCTCGGAATAGCCGCCATTGCCGCCGACGCTGCGCGACAGGACGCAGGCGTAGTCGCCCACGCGGGAGATAAAGCCCGCCGCCTGCTGCAGCGACTGCGCCTCATAGGGCAGTGCGCCGAGCGCCATCTGTGCCTGAAGCGCCCTACCGTAGACCTGTGCGCAAAGAGCGCCCTGCAGGGCGCTGTCCGAGATGTACACGCACTTCTCCAAATCGTTTGAAAGCTCGCTCACATCGCTCACCAGCTCGGAAAATGCCCGCTGGGTGCTGGCACGGGCATAGTATTCGAGCCGCCGCGCCTTGCGAACGCTTGCAAAGGACACGATACCAAGCACCAGCACCGCCGCGCTTAAAAAGCTGATAACAGCCGCCGCCGTTCTTCGTTTCATAAAAAACACCTCTCTCGGACTATTTTGTCCGAAAGAGGCGTTCGTTATCGTGTAAATCGTTCCAAATCAGCCAAGCCGCGCCATACCGTCCGCGAGGCGGCGCAGTGTCTCCTCACGACCCAGAATACGGCAAAGCTCCACCGCGCCGCCCGGTGTGACCGCCGTGCCTGTGACGGCAATGCGCACCGGCCACATGAGCTTCGCGTTCTTCACCGCAAGCCGCTCGGCCAGCGACACAAGGCAGTCGTGGATATGCTCATCATCCCAGACCTCGACGGTCTCCAAGGCGGGCAGCGCCGCTTTGAGCATTTCAAGCGCACTTTCGCGGTCGGACTTGGACTTTTTGTGGACATACAGCTCCGTATCATAGTCGGGAAGCGCATCGAAGAAGCCGAGCTTGCCGGGAATATCCGTCAAGACCTCCGTCCGCTGCTGCAAAAGGGCGGCGATGGCTGCCGGGTCGATGGCGGGGTTTTTCACGGCGGAGCGGATATACGGCTCTGCCACCTTCGCAAACGCCTCCGGGCTCATGGCGCGGATATACTCGGCGTTGAAATAGGTCAGCTTTTCGATGTCGAAGATGGCGGGCGACTTGGAGATACCGCTCATCTCGAACGCCTCCGCCAGCTCACGGATGGAGAATATCTCTCGCTCGCCACGCGGCGACCAGCCGAGCAGCGCGACATAGTTCACGACAGCCTCGGTCAGATAGCCCTTTTCGATAAGGTCCTCATAGGAGGGGTCGCCGTGGCGCTTGGACATCTTGTTATGCGCGTCGCGCATGACCGGCGAGCAGTGGACATACTTGGGTATCTCCCAGCCGAAGGCCTCATAGAGCAGGTTGTATTTCGGGGCGCTTGAAAGATATTCCGAGCCGCGCACGACGTGCGTGATTCCCATGAGGTGGTCGTCAATGACGTTGGCGAAGTTATAGGTCGGAAGCCCGTCGCGCTTGATGAGGACCTGGTCGTCCATGTCCTTGTTCGGCGCGGTGATGTCGCCGAATATTTCATCGTGGAAGGTCGTCGTCCCCTCGTGGGGTATCTTCTGGCGGATGACGTAGGGCATACCCGCGTCAAGACGGCGCTGCACCTCGGCGGGGTCAAGCTCGCGGCAGGGGTCGTCCGCCCGCTCGAAATCGCCGCTGTCCTCCTCCGACTCGGTTTTTTCGCAGAAGCAGTAGTAGGCATGACCAAGCTCGACCAACCGCTCGGCATAGGGCAGGTAAAGTCCGCGCCGCTCCGTCTGCACATAGGGCGCAACGGGGCCGCCCTTGTCGGGACCCTCGTCCCAGTCGAGGCCGCAGTCCACCAGCGTTCGGTAAATTATCTCCACCGCGCCCTCGACCTGACGGCTCTGGTCGGTGTCCTCGATGCGCAGAATGAATTTGCCGCCCGCGTGACGCGCAATGCACCAGGTATAAAGCGCCGTGCGCAGGTTGCCGACGTGCATATAGCCCGTGGGGCTCGGCGCAAAGCGTGTGCGCACCTCGCCCGTCGGGATCTTCTTTTCCATATCCTCAAAAAAAGCGTTATCCTTCATGTTTGTCCTCTCCTTTTATGGCACACATTATAGTATTTTATTCCCGGCCACTTGTCAAGGGATTTGTCCTTGTGTTAGAATGGATAAGAATTTACACGGAAAAGAGACGATATATTTGGACGAAAAGAAAAAGGTAATGCTCTCCGGCATCAAGCCGACCGGCGACCTCACGCTTGGCAGCTATCTCGGCGCGATCAAAAACTGGGCGGAGCGTGCCGAGCAGTTTGACTGCTACTACTTCATGGCCGACCTCCATGCACTCACGACGCGCAACAAGCCCGCCGACCTGCGCCGCCGCACCTTGGAGCAGCTTGCGCAATACGTCGCCTGCGGCCTCGACCCGCAGAAGAACACGCTGTTCATCCAGTCCCATGTCCACGAGCACGCGGAGCTTGGCTGGGTGCTCAACTGCTACGCCATGTTCGGCGAGCTTTCGCGCATGACGCAGTTCAAGGACAAGAGCGCAAAGAACGCCGACAACATCAACGGCGGTCTTTTCACCTATCCCTCGCTGATGGCGGCGGACATTCTCCTCTACCAGCCCGACTATGTTCCCGTCGGCGAGGATCAGAAGCAGCACGTCGAGCTTACCCGCGACATTGCCCAGCGCTTCAACCACCTCTACGGCGACACCTTCACCATTCCGGAGCCCTATGTTCCCAAGGTCGGCGCACGGGTGATGGATCTGCTCGACCCGACCAGCAAAATGTCCAAGTCCGACGAGATCGGCAATGGTCGCGTCCTCATCATGGACAAGCCGGAGGACATCATGCGCCGCTTCCGCCGCGCCGTCACCGACAGCGACACGGACGAGCACTGCGTCCGCTATGACCCGACAGAAAAGCCGGGTGTCGCCAACCTCATGCAGATATACTCTGCCGTCACGGGGCGCAGCTTTGGCGAGATCGAGGCGGAATTTACCGGCCACGGCTACGGCGACTTCAAATCCGCCGTCGGCGAGGCCGTGGTGGAGACGCTCCGCCCCATCCGTGAGGAGGCCAGCCGTATCATGGCCGACAAGACCTATCTTGAAGACCTCTGCCGCACGGGCGCGGAGAAGGCCTCCGTCACCGCCCGCAAGACGCTGCGCAAGGTCTACAAAAAGGTCGGTCTTGTGGCGCGTTGAGCCTCACCCCAGCAGCATTGCCCCCATTAAAATAAGCAGCTCCTTATCCCCGCTCTCGCGGTACATGAGATACAGTATCAGCAGCATAAGAAGGTCATCGCTCTCAAGGTCGATGGCCTTCATTTTATTCATCAGCGCGGCGAACACCGGCTCGCGTCCGGCGGCATTTTCTTGAAAAAGCGGGCGCGGCGGTGTGCTTGGCGGCTGACCGCTCGGCTGGTACGCGCCGCTATAGGCCATCGAGCTCACCACCATACTGCCGCATTACCGTCGCCGCAATGCCAAGAAGCCGCGTGAGCTTGAGCGCCCTATCTATGCGTGTGCGGCGCTGCGGGCGCATATACGGCTGCATGGCACGGAGAAGCTGCTCCGACTCGCTTGCCCGCCCGCCGCCGGACAACGTTTTAAGCCGCGCCAGAAGCCCGCCGTCCCCGCCCCCCGGCGCTTCCTCCGTGCTCTCCGCCTCCGCTGCGCCTCCCATGAGGCTGTTTGCCATCGCTCGGAGCGTTTCCATCTGCTGCGGGTCGGACAATATCGCACCGAGCCGCGCCTCCAGCTCCTCATTCACCGGCTCTCCACCGCCTTTTTGACCTCGGCGGCCAGCGCCCGTCCCTCCGGCGTGGACAGTATTTTGTGCAGCGCGGACTTCAGCGCGTCGCCATCCCCCGTCTGCATGGCCTCCTTGAGCCGCTGCTCATCGAGCAGCCCCGCGACACGGCGGCCATTGGCGCTCTCCGACAGCCGTTTCAGCGCGTCCGCGTTTTTGGACGACAGCACAGCCTCGCTGTATTGCTCAAGATCCATCAAAACACCCCCTCCGTATCGTCCCATTCTATGCGGGAGACACGGCGGGGGTGCATTCTATTTGAATGATGGGAGGTTCAGCCGTTCAGATAGCCGGAAAGATTCGTCAGCATGGTCGCGACCTCGGCTCTGGTGGCATAGCCACGCGGCGCGAAGCTGCCGTTCTCGTAGCCGTTCACCACGCCGATGTTGGCAAGCGCGTGGACGGCGGTGTTGGCATAGCTCGCTATGCTCGCCTCGTCCGTGAAGGTCTTGCTGCCCTTGGAAAGGCTCTTGCCGCAGTAGCTCGTCAGGTAGTTGTAGAGGATGACGCAAATATCCTGACGCGAGATGTAGCCGGTAGAGCCGAAGCTCGTGGCGCTCATGCCGTTGACAAGCCCTTTGTAATACGCCCACTGGACATAGCCGTTATAATACTGACCGGCAATGTCCTTAAAGCTGCCGCTGTACATTTTCAGCAGCGATTTTCCGTTGTACAGCGCCTTGATATAGCCCGTCACGCTGCCGTAGCGCACCTTGTACCATAGGTTGCCGGACGAGTCCTTGGTCGAGCCGAGGACGGTCACAAAGCTGCCGGAGCTCGCAATATTCCCGACCGCCGTGGAGGAGGTCGTGGCGCTCTGGCGGATGTTGATGCTCGTCCCGTTCGTATAGGCGATCGTCCCTGTCTTGAAGTTCTCCAGCGTCCCCTTCATACCGGCCAAACGTCCAAGCACCGTGGCAAACTGGCCGCGTGTCATGTTGCTTTGCGGCGCAAAGGCCGTGGAGCTTGTCCCCGTGAACAGTCCGTTTGTGTAGACGTATGCGACTTGATCGGCGTACCATGCGGTCGTTTTCACATCCGCGAACGGCAGATCCACAACGAATTTCACCGAGAGTGTATGCGCCTTATCCACCGCCTTGAAGGTGTAGCTCGTCACCGCGCCGACGCTCTTGCCGTCCACCAGCACATCGCCGACCTTGTAATCCTCGTCGGCCTTCATCGTGAAGGTCTGATTCGCGCCTTGGAGCACCGTGACCGTCCCGCTCGGAGTAATGCTGCCGTGCTTCGGCGCTTCCACTGTGATGTCATAGAAGCTGCCGAGCGTGATGTCATAGCTCACCGCCTCGCTGCGCAGCTTGCCCGGTGTGACGGCGATGGCGCGAAGCGTCAGCGGCGCTGTTATTTTTATGCCGGACGCGCTCATCACGGCGCTGCTCGTCGTCGGCTCTTTGCCGTCTGTCGTGTAGTAGATAACGGCGTCATCATCCGAGACAAGGGTGATGAAGCTGTCCTTTTCCACCGTCGTGCCGTTCAGTCCGCCGCTCACGCAGGATAGCGTCGGCTTTGCGCTATGCTCCACCTCGACCTCATAATAAAGCTCAAAGCTGCCCGTCGCGGAGCTGCCGCTATAGTCCGCCGCCGCACGGATGACCGTGTCCTCTGTGAGGGAAATCGGTGTGGTATAGAGCGGCGAGGACCTTGTGACCGCGCTGCCGTCCGTGGTGTAGCGGACAGACGCGCTCTTATGCGAGAGCGTGACAAGCACCGCGCTGCCGTCGCTGTTCGTGGAGACGGAGAGCGTGGGAACACTCAGCCAGCCGTCCTCCGTCAGCGGGATGGCGCTTTCCGCCGTATAGCTCACGCTGCCGCTGTAGCTGCGGCGGTAGATGTCGTAGCCGCCGTTGAGATAATAGCGCTGCACCACCATAAGGTCGCTGACGTAATTTATCTTGCTGTTGGTCTTGCCGGGTATTTTTTCGCCGTAGTTCGTGACCTTCATGATGAGCGGCGTTTGCTCCGTGATCTCGATGGCGACGATATTGCCGTCGATGTCATAGCCAATATCCGTGACAAGGACAACGTGCTCCGTGGTCTTATTGAGGCAGTCGCCGAGGCGTATCTGGTTGATGTTGTTGCCTATGTAGGTGCTGTAGTTGACGAGGCTTGAACAGGTGCAGCGGTACGGCAAATTCCACGCCGAGGCGACAAAGGCCGAGCAGTCGCTGCCGTAATACGGCGCGAGCTTATACGCAGTGTCCGCTTTGTAAATGCCGGAGTAGCCGCTGTAAAATTTGCTGGACGAGTTGTTGACGTAGTTCACGAATTGGGACACGCTCACCTGCCAGCCGACATAGGTCTCCTCCGGGTGACTGCTGCCGAGCTTGACCGGCCATGCGTAGGGAACACCTTGATAGGTCTCACCCGCGACAAAGTAGTTCGTTGTCTTTCCGCCAAGGCTCGTCACCGTGCGGTCGGGACGGTAGAGCTTCGCGCCCCATGCATAGCGATCCTTCAGCGGTGTCCAAAGCACCTCCGCCTGCTGGCGGGCGCGGCGCGTGATGTTGTAGGCGTTCATGTTGCCGCTTGACAGCGCAAGCTGCTGCGCCGTGGTGAGAACGCCCGCGCCGTCCAGCGAGAGCAGCCCGTTCTCGGCGCTGTCCTCCTGTGTGGCGAGCGCCTCCAGCGCGGCGTATTCCTCAGAGTCGAAATAGGCGGTCTCCGCCGCCAGCGCCTCCGCCTCCGAAAGCTGGGTCACGGTCTTTTCGCCCTGATGCAGTGAATAGGTCGCGAGCGTCCGCTCCCCGGCGAACAGTGCCTCTAGGCTGATCTGGCAGGTATCGTCGCCACGTCCCACGACGAGATAGCCCGTGTCGGTGTAGCAGCTCATAACGCCCTCGAAAGCCACGCTCCCATCGACCCACACGTTGCGGTCAAAGGCCTCGCCGGTGAGGTAGAGGTTTCCGTATTCCGTCGGGATAAGCCCCGCCGTATTCGCGGGCGCGTCCATCTGCGTCAGCGCCGCGCTCGTCATGTCATAGAGGTATACCGCGCCATCCGCCAGATATAAAAGCTGCCGTCCGATGACGTAAAGCTGCGCAATATCCGGGCATTCGTACACCGTCTCCTGCGTCCCGTCACTCAGCGAAACACGGCGCACATCCGCCCACGTCGTATAATAGAGCCAGCCGTCCACAAGATTCAGATTCGCGCCGTTGTCGCTGCTGACGCGGCGCGTCTGCCCCTCGGCGTCGCACCATATACCGCCGTCCGCATAGTAAAAGGCATCGCCGTCGGTCAGCATCGTCCCACCCGCCAGAATATCGAGGTCGGAAGCGCCCGGTGTCTGCCACACGAAGCTCGGCTCGCTCGACTCCTCCGGCTCGTCCTCCTCGGAATCCTCCGCCGATTCAGAGGTTTCCTCCGGCTCGGATTTCTCCGGCTCGGAGGTCTCCCTCGATTCGGATTCCTCCGCCGCCTCAGGCTCTCCCTCCGGCGTTATCTCCTCCGTCTCGGATAGTGCCGCCTCAATGAGCTCGTCCTCGTTTTCCAGCTCCTCCGCGAGGGCAGCCGGACACGCTGCGCTCACAAGCGTCAGCACAGCCAGCAACAGGACAAGTATTTTACGGATGCTTTTCATGCGTTTCTCCATTCTCCGGCGGGCATAGCTCCCGATGGTTACAATCAGATGAATGAAGTTTACCACATTGTAAACAAGTTTTCAACATATTTGTTTCCGATATGTAACTTTTGTTTCTACTCCATGACAAAAAGAGACGCGCTCGGCGCGTCTCATAGATAGGCTCCCCTGAAAGGGGAGCTGGCTCGGCGTAGCCGAGACTGAGGGGTTTCCCTCGTAGCTTGCTCAGACTTCCAGAAAACCCCTCCACCGCTTGCGCGGTCCCCCTCCCCTTTCAGGGGAGGCTGGGATCGGAGGTCGTCGCGGCGCTCCCTTTCAGGGGAGGCAGGGATTGGTGGTTATCGCGGCGCTCCCTTGCGAGGGAGGCTGTGGTAGTTATTAAATCAGTCTCACGCGGTATACGTCCGGCATGGTGCGTATTTTTTCCACGATGTCGTCGCCGAGGTGGTCGCCGAGGTCGATCATGGTGTAGGCAAGCTCGCCCCGCGCCTTGTTTATCATGTGCTCGACGTTCAAGTTCGCACCGGCCACGAGGTCAAGGAAAGCATTCAGCATACGAGGCACGTTTTTGTGGATGACGCAGAGGCGGCACACGCCCTTGCGCTCCAGCTCCGCGTTGGGAAGGTTGACGGCGTTTTTCGTGTTGCCGTTCAGCAGATAGTCCGCCAGCTCCTGCGCCGCCATGACCGCGCATTTTTCCTCGCTCTCCGGCGTGGACGCGCCGAGGTGCGGCGTGGCGATCACGCCCTTGACCCCGGCCAGCTTGTTGTTCGGGAAGTCGGTCACATAGCAGGCGACCTTGCCCACGCTGAGCGCCGCCAGCATCGCGTCATCGTCCACCAGCTCGCCACGCGCCAGATTGATGACGCGCACACCGGGCTTCATGCGTGCAAACTCCGCCGCGCCCAGCATATGGTGGGTGCTCTCGTTGTAGTGTACCTGTATCAGCACATAGTCGCTCAAGCGGAAGATGGTGTCCAGATCGGGCGCGTGGTTGACCTTGCGGCTGAGCCGCCACGCCGCGTCCACCGACAGATAGGGGTCATAGCCCCAGACGGTCATGCCCATGTCCTCGGCGGCATTTGCGATTTTCGAGCCGATAGCGCCGAGACCGATAATACCGAGGGTCTTTCCCATGATCTCAGGTCCGACATACGCCGCCTTGCCCTTTTCGACCTCGGCGGCCACGTCCTTGTGTCCCGCGATGGCGTTGACCCATGTCACGCCGCCCATGATGTTGCGTGAGGCCAGCAGCAGGGCGCAGATGGCCAGCTCCTTGACCGCCTCCGCATTCGCCCCGGCGGTGTTGAAGACGGCGATACCGGCCTCCGAGCAGCGCTCGATCGGCACATTGTCCGTGCCCACGCCCGCCCGCGCAATGGCGAGCAGCCGGTCGCCGAACACGGCGTCATGCAGCTTGGCGGAGCGGATGAGAAGCCCGTCCGGGTTTTCGGAATCGACATTCAGGATAAGACCGTTTGCGGCCAGCTCGTCCAGCCCCTGCTGGGCGATGTTGTTCATGGTCTTTATTTCAAACATGGTGCTTCACCTCAAAATCCTTCATAAAATTGACCAGCGCCGTCACGCCCTTCATCGGCTGGGCGTTATACAGCGAAGCGCGAAGACCACCGGCGGTGCGGTGTCCCTTGAGATTCATCAGTCCCTTTGCCTGCGCTTCCTTGGCAAAGAGCGCGTCCAGCTCCGCGTTCGGGGTGCGGAAGGTCACGTTCATGTCGCTGCGCGAGCCTGTCTCCGCACAGCCGGTATAGAAGCTCGACCCGTCGATGATGTCATACACACGCTGCGCCTTTTCGTGCTTGATCTTCTCCATACCGACCACGCCGCCCTGCTCCGCAAGCCAGTCGAGCGTAAGACCGAGCATATAGATACACCAGCACGGCGGCGTGTTGTACATACTGTCCTTGTCGATCATGGTCTTGTAGCTCATCATGAGCGGCGTGATGGGCTGCTCATGCCCCGCGAGCGACCTGTCAATGATGACGACCGTCAGACCGGCGGGCGACATATTCTTCTGCGCTCCGGCGTAGACAATGCCATAGCGCGAAATATCGACCGGGTGGGAGAGTATCTCCGAGCTCATGTCGCAGACCAGCGGCGCGTCCGTCTGCGGGATATAGTTCCACGCCGTACCGTAGATGGTGTTGTTCGCGCAGTAATAAAAATACCGCGCCCCCTCCGTCAGCGTGAGCGCCGACTGCTGCGGGATGTAGGTATGACCGCGATCCTCGGACGAGGCCGCAATATGGACATGACCGTATTTCCTCGCCTCCTTCATGGCGATGTTGGCGAAGTTGCCGGTGACGGCGTAATCCGCCGTGTCCTCCGGCTGCATGAGGTTGAGCGGTATCATGGAAAATTGCAGACTCGCACCGCCCTGCAGGAATAATATCTCATGCGTGTCCGGCACGTTGAGCGCCGCCTTGAGCTTGGCCTTGGTCTGGTCAAATATTTCTTGGAAAAAGGCGCTTCGATGGCTCATCTCCATCACGGACATACCGCTTCCGCCGTAGTTGTCTATCTCCGCCGCCGCACGAAGCAGCGCCGCGTGGGGCAGCACGGACGGCCCTGCGGAAAAATTGAAAACCTCATCTCGCTTCATCTCACGCCTCCTATATACATTTAATATTTTATATTTCGATTATATTCTGTGCCTTGGGCAAAATCAAACGACAAAGCCCACCAATTTTTCATCGTCAACGCCCGTAATTTGTACATTTTGCACAGTGCCGCGCTCCTGCGGCGCTTCGACGCTCACAAGGCAGTAGTTGTCGGCGTGACCCTCATGGGTGTTTTCAAACAGCACCGGCAGGGTCTGCCCCACGCAGCCGTTCAGATAGTCGCGCTGCATCCGCTCCACGAGCGCCATGGCGCGGCGCACCCGCGCCTCCTTGACCGCGTGGCTGTGCTGCTCCGGCAGCTCGGCGGCCTTTGTGCCGGGGCGCGGCGAATAAGGGAAGCAGTGGACAAAGGAGAACGCGCACTTCTCCAAAAAAGCGAGCGTCGCGTCAAAATCCGCCTCCGTCTCGCCGGGGAAGCCGGTGATGAGGTCAGCCGTCAGCGCCGCGCCGGGGAAATACCGCCGCAGCAGACAGCAGGCCTCATAAAACCGCGCCGTGTCGTACTTGCGGCGCATACGCGCCAGCGTGTCGTCGCAGCCGGATTGGAGGGAAAGGTGGAAGTGGCGGCAGACGTTGCCGAGCGAGGCCAGTGTCTCGCAAAAGGTCTCCGTCACGACCGTCGGCTCAAGCGAGCCGAGGTGGATACGCGCCTCCGGCGCAGCCTTGGCCACGGCGCGTACCGCCTCCGCAAGCCCCGGGTTTCCGGGCAGATCCTTGCCATAGGACGCGATCTCGATACCCGTCACCACGATCTCCCGAAAGCCCTTTGCGGCAAGCGCCGCCGCCTGCTCCGCCGCCGCGTCCAAGGGCAGCGAGCGAACGCGCCCGCGGCTGTACGGAATAATACAGTAGGAGCAGAAATTGTCACAGCCGTCCTGTATGCGCAGGAGGGCACGGGTGCGTCCGGCCACAGAGCCCGCGGGCAGAGGCTCGATGACGAGCCGCCGGAACGGGTCGTCGATATACTCGGTCTCACCGCCGCCGGTGATGGCGTCCACGAATTTCTCCCGCTCCGACGTGCCGAACACAACATCCGCGCCAAGCGCCCGCACCGCCTCCGGCTCAAGCTGGGAGTAGCAGCCGCAGACCGCCACCAGCGCGGCGGGATTCTGCTGCATGAGGCGGCGGATGGCCTGCCTCGACTTGCGCCCGGATTCCGCCGTCACCGCGCAGGTGTTGACGATGACCACATCGGCCTCACCGCCGTCCGACGGCTCCAGCCCACGCTCGCGCAGCATACGCTCCATCGCCTGTGTCTCGTACTGGTTGACCTTGCAGCCAAGGGTATAGATCGAATATCGCATCATTCTTGTCTTTTCTTCCTTTTTGCCGTATAATGCCTTGAGCGCCTTGCGCTCCATTTTCTATCACGAAGGAGGGCGTTGCCATGAACGCCTATCTCGATAACGCCGCCACCACGCCCGTATGCCCGGAGGCCGCTGCCGCCGCGCTTCGCATGATGACGGAGCTTTGGGGAAATCCAAGCTCGACCCACGCGCCCGGTCGCGCCGCCCGCGAGGAGCTGAAAAAAGCCCGCGAGACCATCGCCACCTCCATCGGCGCACAGGCGAGCGAGATATACTTCACCGCCGGTGGTACGGAGGCGGACAACTGGGCGCTGCGCTCCGGCGCACAGCTCATGCGCCACAAGGGGCGGCACATCATATCCTCCACGGTGGAGCATGACGCCATACGCAAGTCGCTTGACGAGCTGGAGCGCCTCGGCTTTGAGGTCACACGCCTCTCCCCTGCCGCCGACGGCGCTATCCACGCCGACGCGCTGGCCGCCGCGCTTCGTCCCGATACGGTGCTTGTGAGCCTCATGCTCGTCAACAACGAGACGGGCGCGGTCAATGATATTGCCGCCTTTGCCCGTGTCCTGCGCGAGGCGAGCTGTCCCGCGCTGCTGCATACCGACGCGGTGCAGGGCTATTGCAAGCTCCCGTTCACGGTCAAAGCCCTCGGCGCTGATATGATAACGCTCTCAGCGCATAAAATCAACGCCCCCAAGGGCACGGGCGCGTTATATGTCAAGGGTGGCGTGAAGCTGCCGCCGCTGCTGCTGGGCGGTGGGCAGGAGAACGGACTGCGCTCCGGCACGGAGAATATGCCCGGTATCGCCGCCTTTGCCGCCGCTGCCAAGGCATTCATGGATGACAAGGGCTGCCATGAGCGGCTTGCCGCACTGCGGGAACACGCGCTGACGCGGCTGCAAGCGGAGAATCCCATGCTCGTCGTCATCGGCGGCGGTGCGCCACATTTGCTCTGCGTCTCGCTTCCCGGCTGGCGCAGCGAGGTCGTGCTGAATCTCCTTGATGCCAAGGGTGTCTGCGTGTCCAAGGGCTCTGCCTGCAAACGCGGCGGGCGCAGTCACGTTCTGGAGGCGATGGGGCTTGACCCCCGCGTCATCGACGGTGCCATCCGCGTGTCATTCAGCCGCCTCACGACACAGGTCGAGGTCGATTACTTCTGTGACTGCTTCGCCGAGGCGCGTCAAACGCTGCTCTCGACTTGAGAAATGAGACAACCTCCAACCCCCTGCCCCACTTGAAATGGAAAGCTCGCGACAACTTCCAGCTCCTGCCTCCCCTGAAAGGGGAGGGTCGCGACAACTTCCAGCTCCTGCCTCCCCTGAAAGGGGAGGGGGACCGCGCAAGCGGTGGAGGGGT
>CAVIIB010000009.1:0-37577 GCA_963642815.1 Oscillospiraceae bacterium
ATCCATGACGCGCTGGTGCAGGAGCTGCGCGAGCTGCTCGGCGACGACAATGTTGTTGTAAAATAACGCGGACACACCGCAAAGGAGATACTACCATAGAAGATACGACCGTCAAAAAGGAACGCGCCGCGCTGGCCGGACTGTCCGCCGCGGCAATGGAGGAATCGGAGCGCAGCGACGACGCGAGCATGGACGAGCTGCGGGCGCTCACGGAGACCGCCGGAGCGGAGCCGGTGTGTACGCTCCTGCAGACCCGCGCCGCCCCCGACCCGCACAGCTTTCTCGGCCCCGGCAAGGTCACGGAGCTGCGCGAGCTCATCGAAAACGCCGACTGCGATCTAGCCGTGTTCGACAACGAGCTCTCACCCTCGCAGGCGCGGGTACTCGAAAAGGAGCTCGGCGTGCGCGTACTCGACCGCACTGGGCTGATATTGGACATCTTTGCCCAGCGGGCGCGTAGCCGTGAGGGTAAGCTGCAGGTCGAGCTTGCGCAGTACCGCTACCTGCTGCCGCGTCTGACGGGAATGTGGACACACCTGAAGCGACAGGCGGGCACGTCCGCGCCCATCGGCACACGCGGTCCGGGCGAGACCCAGCTCGAAACCGACCGCCGCCACATCCGCCGCCGCATACAGAAGCTGACGGAGGAGCTGGAGCAGGTGCGGCGTGTCCGCGCCACCCAGCGCAAGCGGCGCAGCAAGAACGCCGTCCCCGTCGTGGCGCTCGTCGGCTACACGAACGCCGGAAAATCCACGCTGCTGAACGCACTGACCGGCGACTGCATCCAGACCGGCGACCGCCTGTTCGACACGCTGGACACGACGACCCGCCGCCTTGACCTCGGCGAGGAGGGCGAGGTGCTGCTCTCGGACACCGTGGGCTTCATCCGCAAGCTGCCGACGGAGCTGGTCGATGCGTTCAAGGCGACCTTGGAGGAGCTTTGCTATGCCGACCTGCTGCTGCACGTCGTCGATATATCGAACCCCGACTATTCGGAGCAAATGCGCGTGGTGGAGGGCTTGGTCGAGCGGCTGGGCGCGGGCGCTACGCCCTGTTTGCGGGTGTATAACAAATGCGACCGCTTTTTTGGCCGTCTGCCGAACGGCGAGGACGAGATATGCGTCTGTGCGGCAAGCGGCGAGGGCTTGGGTGCGCTGCGCCACGCCATCGGTCAGCGCCTCGGCGCGGAGCTGACGCGGGTGCGGCTGCGTATTCCGTATGCCAAGACGGCGCTCGCCGAGCGGCTGCGGCGGGAGGCCAACGTGCTCGACGTGCAGTACACGGACGAGTGCATTGATATGCTCGCGGTGCTGCGCCCCGCGCTGCGTGAGGAGCTTGGCGCATGGGAGGTGCCGCTGCATGGCTGAGCGCTTCCGGCTGCGTGGCGACGGCGAGGGCGTTTATGAGGAAAAGCGCTCGCGCTTTATCGCAGCGCTGTGCCGTGTCGCGGATGAGGATGAGGCACGGGCGCGTATCGCGCAGATACGAAAAAAATACCCGGACGCCCGCCACCATGTCTGGGCGTGGGTGCTGCCGGACGGGAGCTGCCGCTGGTCGGACGACGGCGAGCCGGGTGGCACGGCGGGCGCACCCACGGCGGACATTCTGAAAAATGCAAACGTCTATGGAGCGCTTTGCGTCACAACGCGCTACTTTGGCGGTACGCTGCTCGGCTCCGGCGGACTTGTCCGCGCCTACTCCAAGGCGGCGCAGCTCGCGCTCGCCGACGCGGGCGTGGAGGACGACCCCGCCATGTGCGCTCTGCGTGTGCGCGTCCGCTGGGAGGATCTCGACCGCGTACACCGTCTGGCGCGGGAGCTGGGCGCTGTGGCGGAGGCGGACTATGCCTCCGACCCGAAAAACGCGCTTTTGTCGCTGACGTTGGAGGAAAAGCGGCGGGATGAATTTATCCGCCGCCTGACCGAGCAGACGGCGGGACGCGGCGAAATTTTGGAGACGTGAAAAAATTTTCGTAAAAATAAAGGGAAACGCGGATCGTTGTCGTATAATAATATATAGAGAAGATTCCATCTAAACCAGAAAGCTGGTGATTGCATGACCCCGCGTGAAACAAGAGAGCAGCAGGAGCGGCTGTTCATCGGTGCAAACGGCGTTTTGTCGTGCGAAAGTCAGGGGCGCGAGATATTGGAGGCGGAGGACGAGGTGCGCAGCTGCTTCCAGCGGGACGTTGACCGTATCACCCACTCCAAAAGCTTCCGCCGCCTGCGCCACAAGACGCAGGTATTCCTCCGCCCGGAGGGTGACCACTACCGCACACGCCTTACCCATACGCTGGAGGTCAGCCGCGTGGCGCGGACGATTGCACGGGCGCTTGCGCTCAACGAGGACTTGACGGAGGCCATCGCCCTTGGTCACGATCTGGGGCATACGCCTTTCGGTCACGCCGGAGAGCGGGCGCTTCGCGCCATCACGGGACGCTTCAACCACTACGAGCAAAGCCTCCGTGTGGTGGACAAGCTCGAACGCGAGGGGCGGGGGCTGAACCTCTGCTATGAGACGCGAATCGGCATCTTGAACCACACGACCGGCGAGCCACGCGGCTCTACGGAGGCCGATGTCGTCCGCCTGTCCGACCATATCGCCTACCTCAACCACGATCTGGACGACGCGGAGCGGGCGCGTATCGTGAGGCCGGAGGAGGTGCCGCTCATCGTGCGGGAGCGCATTGGCGAGCGCAACTCCGTGCGTATCAACGCCATGGTCACGGACGTGATCGAGAACAGCGCGAGCGGCGTTGTGCGCTTTTCCGAGCCCATGCGTGAGGCGTATCAGGCGTTTTACGACTTCATGTTCGACTCGGTGTACCGCAACCCGACCGCCAAGGGCGAGGAGAAGAAGGTGCAGGGGCTGCTTGAGCCTATATGGAGCTATTTTGTCGAGCATATGGACGAGCTTCCGCCGGAGTATGCCGCCATCGCGCAGCAGGAGGGTGCGGAGCGTGCCGCGACGGACTACGTCTCCGGCATGACGGACTCCTTCGCCATCGGCACGTTTAACCGCCTGTTCATCCCAGCCTCATGGTCGCGGATATAAAAGGCGGGAAATCTCACGGAAAGGAGGGTATCGCGTGGCATTTTCCGAATCGTTTTTGGAGGAGCTGGCCGCCCGCAACGACATTGCGGACGTGGTCTCCGGCTATGTACGCCTCACGAAGCGCACCGGCGCGAACCAGTTCGGGCTCTGCCCGTTCCACAGCGAAAAGACCCCCTCCTTCTCCGTCAACACCGAGCGGCAGATATACCACTGCTTTGGCTGCGGCAAGGGCGGGAGCGTCATCAACTTCATCATGGAGATCGAAAACCTCTCGTTCCCGGACGCGGTGCAGTTTCTGGCGCGTCGCGCCGGAATGGAGGTGCCGGACGACAGACCGGACGAGAACCGCAGCCGCCGTGCGCGTATGCTGGAGCTCAATCGGGAGGCGGCGCGTTTCTTCCACGCCTGCCTCATGGCGGACAACGGCGCGGCGGCGGAATACGTCCGCAAGCGCGGCATAACGCCGACCTACGTCAAAAACTTCGGCCTCGGCTTCGCCCCGGACAGCTGGAACGCCCTCACGGACGAAATGCGGCGGCGCGGCTATACCAGCGCCGAGCTGGTGGACGCGGGGCTTGCGCGGACGGGCAAGAGCGGCGGCATATACGACTATTTCCGCAACCGCCTGATGTTTCCGGTCATCGACGTGCGCGGCAGCGTCATCGGCTTCTCCGGCCGTATTCTGGGCGACGGCGAGCCGAAATATCTAAACTCGCCCGACACCCTTGTTTACAGCAAAGCGCACAGCTTATTCGCGCTCAATTTGGCGAAAAAGTCAAAAAGCGGATACATCATTCTCGCCGAGGGCAACATAGACGTGGTGAGCCTCCATCAGGCCGGCTTTGACAGCGCGGTGGCGAGCCTTGGCACGAGCCTCACGCCCGATCAGGCGCGGCTTCTCGCCCGCTATACCTCACAGGTCGTTATCGCCTACGACGCGGACGCCGCCGGACAAAAGGCCGCCCAACGCGCCATCGGCATATTGCAGCCGCTCGACATTAAGGTCAAGGTGCTGCGTATTCCCGGTGCAAAGGACCCGGACGAGCTTATACAAAGCCAAGGTCCCGATGCCTTTCGCCAGCTCATCGAGCGCAGCGACAACCAAATCGAATACCGCTTGCAGCTCGTGCTGGAAAAATACGACCTCGGCTCGGACGAGGGGCGCGTCGGCTATCTGCGGGAGGCGGCGGATCTCATTGCGACGTTGCCGGGAAGCGTCGAGCGGGAGATATACGGCGCTCGCTGCGCGGAGCGTGCCGGTGTGTCGGCGGCGGCGTTTGCGCTGGAGGTCAACCGCGCCCGCAAAAAGCGCACCGGCGCGGCAAAAAAGCAGCAGGCGCGTGAGGTCATGGCGGTCAGCCGCCGTGCCCAGCCCAAGGAGCGCTCGCTTCGCTTCGACAATCTGCGCAGTGCGATGGCGGAGGAGGGGGTCATCAACCTCCTGTGCCGCTTCCCGGAGCTGTTTCGGGACGTGTCGCTCGACAGCGAAAGCTTCTCGTCCGACGCACTTGGTCGCCTGTATGACGGACTGCGGACACGGGTGAGCGGCGGTCACGCCGTTTCCGTGGCGGCGTTGGAGGGTGCGTTCCCGCCGGAGGAGCTCTCGCTGCTGGCGGACATATTAAACCGCGATTCGGTCAAGGCCGCGGAAGCGCCGGAGGCGCTGCGCGATTACATAAACACGATACAGGCGGAGCATGACAAGCAGGGCGGCATGGCCGACCTGAACAGCTACGCGGAGAAGCTCAAAAAAACAAAAGGATATGGTGGATAAGATGGCAACGAAAAAGAAAGACACGGAATTGGAAGTGACGACTGCGCCGGAGGCGGCTGCCCCGGCTGCCACGAAGAAGACAGCAGAGAAAAAGCCCGCCGCGAAGAAGGAGACGGAGAAGGCGGCGGAAAAGAAGCCGGCGAAAAAAGCCCCAGCCGCTGAAAAGCCCGCTGCGGAGACCGAGGCGAAGCCGGAGGCGGAAAAGAAGCCCGCCCCGAAAAAGAAAGCACCCGCGAAAAAGCCGGCGGAGGGAAAGACCGACGAGAAAAAGACGGCAAAGCCGGAGGAAAAGCCGGACGAGGCAAAAGCGCCGGAAAAGAAGCCAAAAAAAGCCCCCGCCGCCAAGACGGAGGACAAGCAGGTCGAGGTCGAGTCCGTCAAGAAAGCCACCAAAAGGACGACCAAGACCGCCGCCAAGGATACAGCGCCGGAGGCGGAGAGCGTCGCGCCGGTGGAGGCGGAAACACCCGCGTCCCATGAAAAAGCCTCCGAAAAAGCCTCCGAAAAAGCCCCCGAAACACCGGAGGAGGAAAGCCCCGCCACAGAGCCGGAGCAGAGCTTGGAGGAAAGGCTCGCGGAGATCACCGAAAAGAGCAAAAAGGCCGGAAAGCTCACCAAGGAGCTGTCCGAGGCGCTGGATGCGCTCAACCTTGAGCCGGAGATACTGGACAGCTTCTATGACAGCTTGGAGGACATGGGCGTGGAGACCGTCGGGGACGAGTCGCTGCCCCCCATCAACGACGACGACGCGATCCCGGAGCTTGAGACCATCGAGGAGGTCACGGAGGAGGAGATCGCCGACACGGACAGCATGGTCGAGGCATTCTCCACGGACGACCCCGTCCGTATGTACCTCAAGGAGATCGGCAAGGTGAATCTGCTCACGCCGGAGGAGGAGGTCGCGCTCGCCGTGCGTATGTCCGAGGGCGACGAGGAGGCCAAGCGCCGCATGGCGGAGGCGAACCTGCGCCTCGTCGTGTCCATCGCCAAGCGCTATGTCGGGCGTGGTATGCTCTTCCTCGACCTCATCCAAGAGGGCAACCTCGGCCTCATCAAGGCCGTGGAGAAGTTCGACTACACCAAGGGCTACAAGTTCTCCACCTACGCGACATGGTGGATACGGCAGGCCATCACCCGCGCCATCGCGGATCAGGCGCGTACCATCCGCATTCCCGTCCACATGGTCGAGACGATCAACAAGGTCATCCGCGTGTCCCGCCAGCTGCTCCAAGAGCTTGGGCACGACCCCTCCGCTGAGGAGATCGCGGAGGAGATGGGTATGCCGGTGGAGAAGGTGCGCGACATCCTCAAAATCGCGCAGGAGCCCGTCTCGCTGGAAACACCCATCGGCGAGGAGGAGGATAGCCATCTCGGCGACTTCATCGAGGATGAGGGCGCGTCCGAGCCGTCCGAGGCCGCGTCGTTCACGCTGCTGAAGGAGCAGCTTATGACGGTGCTTGACACGCTGACCCCGCGTGAGAAGAAGGTGCTGGAGCTGCGCTTCGGCATTGTCGACGGTCGCACCCGCACCTTGGAGGAGGTCGGCAAGGAATTTAACGTCACCCGCGAGCGTATCCGCCAGATCGAGGCCAAGGCGCTCCGCAAGCTGCGTCACCCCTCCCGCTCCAAAAAGCTGCGTGACTTCCTTAATTAAAGGTAGATACTATAAGCAACGCCAATATATGCCTCCCCTGAAAGGGGAGTGCTACAATTCCCACCAATTCCCAGCCTCCCTTGAAAGGGGAGGGGGACCGCGAAGCGGTGGAGGGGTTATCTGGAAGTCTGCAAAAACTACGAGAGAAACCCCTCAGTCAGCGGCTTTGCCGCTGCCAGCTCCCCTTTCAGGGGAGCCTTGGGCGGTATCGCTTGGCTGCGCCGTTGGCTCCCCTTTCAAGGGAGCCTTGGGTTCTGCTGCTTAACTAAAAAACACACCGGAGGCGAACCGGCATGACGAAATTCAAGAGCTTTCTCAAGCGCAAGGACATCATATTTTCCGCCAAGCGCTATGGCATCGACGCTTTTTCCGCCATGGCGCAGGGGCTGTTCTGCACACTGCTCGTCGGCACTATCCTCAACACCCTCGGCGCACAGCTACATATCGGCCTGCTCACGGCGACGGTCGCCACCGTCGGCGGCACGGATTACACCATCGGCTCCATTGCCTCCGCCATGGTCGGTCCCGCGATGGCCGTCGCCATCGGCTATGCGCTGCGTGCTCCGGCGATGGTGCTGTTCTCGCTTGCGCCGGTGGGCTACGCCACAAATCTCATGGGCGGCGCGGGCGGTCCGCTCGCGGTGCTCGTCGTCGCCATCGTGGCGGCGGAGTTCGGCAAGGCGGTGTCCAAGGAAACGAAGATAGACATTCTCGTCACGCCCATCGTGACGATACTCGTCGGCGTGGGGCTCTCCTGTCTGATCGCCCGCCCCATCAGCACGGCGGCAAGCTATGTCGGTACGCTCATCGTCTGGGCGACGGAGCTGCGCCCGTTTTTGATGGGCATTGTCGTGTCCGCCGTCGTCGGTATCGCGCTGACGCTGCCCATATCCTCGGCGGCGATATGCTCGGTGCTGGGGCTGACGGGTCTCGCCGGTGGTGCGGCGGTCGCGGGCTGCTGCGCCCAGATGGTCGGCTTTGCCGTGATGAGCTTCCGCGAAAACCGCTGGGGCGGGCTTGTGTCCCAAGGCTTGGGGACAAGTATGCTCCAAATGCCGAACATTCTGAAAAATATCCGCGTCTGGATACCGCCCACGGTCGCCAGCATGATAACCGGCCCTATCGCCACCTGCGTGTTCCATATGGAGATGAACGGCGCGTCGGTCAACGCGGGCATGGGTACCTGCGGCCTCTGCGGTCCCATCGGCGTATGGACGGGCTGGGTCGCACCGACGGAGCAGGCGCTCGCCAACGGCGCGTCGGCGCTCGTGCCGGGGGCGATGGATTGGCTCGGCATGGCGCTCGTATGCTTCGTGCTTCCGGCGCTTTTAAGCTGGGCACTCGGCGAGCTTCTGCGCCGTATCGGCTGGATTCGCGAGGGCGATCTGACATTACCGTGAACCTCCAATCCCCAGCCTCCCCTTTCAGGGAAGCCAAAGGGCGGACGCGATGTGCGTCCGCCCTTGCTGTATCGTTCTTACTTCGTCTGCTGGCACTGGATGTCGAATTGTCCCGCAGTGCCGGAGATGGTCACTTCAAACTCGTAGCTGTCGAGCACGTCGTCCTCCCAGCTTCTGGCGTAGTCAAAGCGGAGCGTCGCCGTTCCGGCCTTCGTCGGGGTGAAGCGGAAGGTGAAGACACCGCCGACACCGACCATATCCTCGGCTGCCGCGTCCTGAACATATTCATAATCGCCGCCGCTCACGCAGTCGCCGTCGATCTCGCAGCTCCACTCATAGCCCGTGGTGGGGTTGCCCGCCAGCGCGATCACGAGGTCGCCGTCCTCCGTGTAGATCTTGGGCGCTGCGTCGTCATAGGCCGCCGTCTCCGTGGTGTCAGTCGTCTCCGCGTCGTCGCTCGTCACGTTCACATGGACGCTGCAAGCGCCAAGCGACACGAGCGCCGCCGCGCAGAGCAGGATAGCAAGTAGCTTTTTCATAATATTGTTTCCTTTCTTTCCACTTGATTTACGCGCCTGTATATTATACCATGGTGACGCGGTTTTCAATACTAAGACGGCCTTACGCCGAAAAAAGTTCCCGCAAAATTCGTTCGAGACAGGAGGAGCGCTCCATGACAGTATATATTCCCCAAAACGCCGCGCTTGCGGCGGAGGCGCGGTATCTCGCCGCGCTGGATGGTCTCGCTGTCCAGTCCGACCCCGCCGAGGCCACGTTTTCGCTCGTCTGCAACGACCCGGCGCACCGCCTCTGCGCCGACAAGCAGGCCGCGCACGATTTTCTGACCGCCGAGGGCTTTCCCCAGCCGCAGGACTTCCCCGGCGGGAGTGAGCCGTACATCGTCAAGCCCGCCACTGGCGGCGGCTGCGGGCGCGGTATCTGGGCGACGGAGGACTACTGCGAGGCCGGCGGCGGCGTGAACGCGGGCTTTCTGGTGCAGGAGGAGCTGCATGGGGCGGTGCTGTCCGTGGCCGTGGTCGGCTATCACGGGCGCGTCGCCGTATGTCCCGCCGTGCGCCTTGTCATGGACGACCGCTACGACCGCTGCGCGGCGGAGTACCCGGCGGCGGAGGGTGCGGCGCTGCTGCCGCTGGCGGAGCGGCTTGGTGAGGCGCTTGCGCTGGAGGGTGTGCTGGAGCTCAAAGCCGTTGTGACGTCGGAGGGCGCGTATATCATATCCCTCAACGAGGGCTTGCCCACGCTGGCGTCGACCGCGCTGCACCATGGCGCGGGGCTTGACCCCCTCGGCGCACTGGCGGCGCTTGCAGAGGGACGCACACCGCAGTTTGCCGCAAAGCCCTGCCGCGTCCACCTCGAAGCGGACGGCCAGCGCGTCTCCCTCCGCGACGCAGGGCGGATAAGCGCATTTGACAAGGCGCTTGTCATATAATTTCCGAAATCAGTTTTGTGTCATATTCGCAAGAGCGGCAAGTTGGTCGCGCCGTCCATAGATGACGGCGGTAACGGAAACATTTTTGTTTTCTTCATCGATCAGGTAGTAGACAAGAAAGTTCTTCACCGCCATTTTGTGAATTCCATTGGTACGCCAAGGTTCTTCATCCGTAAGAGGGTATCTTGATGGCATGAAATTCAGTCCGGCGATTTCCTTGTAAAGCAGATCTGCCCAGCGTTTCGCCGTTTGCGGCTCTTGCAAAGTTTGTGCGATATAAAGCACAGTCTGATGCATCTGCTCAGTTGCCTGCGACGTCAGCGTTACCTGATATTCCATACTCAAAGCCCCTCACGAATCTGTGCAAAGGCTTCGTCAAGGGGAATCGTCTGACCGCTTTTCGCTTGGCGGTATCCCTTTTCCATCATTGCATCAAACTGTGCATCCGTCATACTGTCACGGGCGGGGATTTTGGGAACGGACAGCGAATACGGAACGCCGCCGGTCATGATAATCTGGCGATACAGTGTGTCAATGAGAACCGATACGGGCAGTCCGATGTCGGCGAGGATCGCCTCTGCCTGCTGCTTGATCTCCGGCTGCACACGAGCCGTTACATTGGCACTTTTTGTTGCCATGCTAAGCACCTACCTTTCCTGCCTGTATTATGGCACATTGTATCGCTAATTGCAATACAATATGCAGACGTTCACAAATCCCTCCGCGACGCGGGGCGGCTAAGCGCATTTGACGAGGCGCTTGTTATAGAATCTTGAGCGATTTCTAACCGTCTTTTAATTTTCCGTGCATGGTGATTTAATTTTCCGCTGCTATATTGACGGTACAATTTCCAGACAAGGAGGAATATCGTATGACACAGTTGGAAATGGTTGAAAAGCTGCGCTCCATGACGGGGCTTAGCTATGAGGAATCCAAGGCCGTGCTGGAGCGCAGCGAGTGGGACATACTTGACGCGCTGATCGAGCTGGAGCGTGAGGGGAAATTTGACGGCGGTGCGGCGTATTCCACGCCGGAGAGAGCGCCCGCGTATTTCAAGCCGGAGGGTGCCCCACAAAGCGGTGAGGGCGCATTTCGCCGCGCCATGCGCTGGTGCTGGGAGCTTTTGAAAAAGAGCTGCCGCAACTCCGTGGCCGCCGTGCGGCGCGGTGAGACGGTGTTGGAACTGCCCATCGCGGTGTTCATCATACTGCTTTGCGTCTGCTTCTGGGTCATCATTCCGGTCATGCTCATCGCCCTGTTCTTTGACGTGCGCTACACGATACACGGTCCGGACGCGAGTGGCAGCAAGGCCGCCGAGACGGTCTCCGCCGTATCCGACAAGGCGGCGGATATTGCCGACACGGTAAAGGAGCGCGTGACCGCCGGACTGCATGACGAGCAGGACGGAAGTGACGGCGAGTAAAAACTCACAGGAGGTACGCCCTATGCCATCCATACTCATCGTCGAGGACGAGGAACGGCTCGCCCGCTTTTTGGAGCTGGAGCTGGAGCACGAGGGCTATCGCACGGGAAAGGCCGCCGACGGACGCGGCGGCCTTGCGATGGCGGAGAGCGGGCAATATGACCTGCTGGTGCTCGACATCATGCTGCCGGGTCTGAGCGGGCTTGAGCTGCTGCGCCGTCTGCGTCGCAGCTCCCCAATGCCCGTCATTCTGCTGACGGCGCGGGACGCGGTCATGGACAAGGTGAGCGGGCTTGACCTCGGTGCGGACGACTATATCACCAAGCCCTTTGCCATCGAGGAGCTGCTCGCCCGTATCCGTGTGCTGCTGCGGCGGCGTGAACGCGATACCTCGGCGGAGGGCGGCGAGCTGCACTGGAACGGGCTTTGCATGAACGTACCGGCGCATACGGTGCATTACGGCGGCGAGGAGCTTTCGCTCACGGCGCGGGAGTTCGCGCTGCTGCAAGCGCTTCTGGAAAACCACGGCATTGTCCTAAGCCGCGACACGCTCCTAGAGCGGGTGTGGGGCTACGACTACGCCGGGGAGACGAATGTGGTGGATGTCTATGTCCGCTACCTGCGCCAGAAGATAGACGAACGCTTTGGCGTGGAAATGATACGGACGGTGCGCGGCGTGGGCTATGTGATCCAGGATGAGTAGGAAGCGAACGACCTCCCGCGTCATGGCGCGGCGTATCAATGCGCAGCTGCAATGGCGGCGGCTGCTCGGCGGGCTGCTGACGGATGTATTTCTCGCGGCGCTGAGCCTTTTTCTCTGGTGCGCCCGGTCGGAGCTTTCGACGCTGGGAGGGCTCGACCTCGATATGCCGCGTCGCTTTGGCTTTGACGGCGCTTCCCGTCTGTGTTACTGCTTCGGCAACGAGCCGGTGTACAGCGTATATGCCGGGGATTTTGTTGCGCTTCTGATTCTGGGGCTGGGCGTGTTTTTCGTCTTGCAGACCCTGTGCTGGCTTCTTCGCTGGTTTTTCGGCGCACGGAGCATACGCCGCCGCCTGCGCCCCATCGACTCCATTGCAAGCGCCGCCAGCGTACTATCCGCCTCCGCGCCGGATGAGGCGCTGTTCCGCGACGTGGCGGAGGCCATCGACCACCTCAACGCCGCCAGCCCCGGCGCACATCTTGACTTGGGCGGACGCGGGCATGAGAGCATGGAGCCGCTGGAGACGGCGGTCAACTCGCTCATCGCCCGTATGCGAGAATCCTACCGCCAGCAGATACGCTTTGTGGACGACGCCAGCCATGAGCTGCGCACACCCATTGCCGTCATTCAGGGCTATGCCAATATGCTTGACCGCTGGGGCAAGGACGACCCCAAAGTCTTGCAGGAGTCCATCACGGCCATCCGCACCGAGTCGGCGCACATGAAAACACTGGTCGATCAGCTGCTCTTTCTCGCCCGCGGCGACATGGGGCGGCAGCAGCTTGCGCCGCAGCCCGTGGCGCTGGAGCGTATGTTGCAGGAGCTGCGCGACGAATCCGTCCTCATCGACGGGAAGCACCACTACCGCCTGCGCGTCGCCGCGCCCTGCACCGTCTCCGCCGACCCCGCCCTGCTCAAGCAGGCCGTGCGTATTCTGGTGGACAACGCCGCCAAGTACACGCCGGAGGGCGGGGATATCACGCTGGGGCTGAAAACGGAGAGCGGTGAGGCGCTTGTCTCTGTTCAGGACACGGGCTGCGGCGTGAGCCGCGAGGACGCGGCGCACGTTTTTGAGCGCTTCTATCGCGGCGCGGAGGCTCGCGGCGGGACGAGCGGAAGCGGGCTTGGGCTTGCCATCGCCAGCTGGATCGCCGAGCGGCACGGCGGCCACTTCTCTCTCGTCAGCTACCCCGCCGTCGGCAGCCGCTTCACCCTCCATCTTCCTCTTGCCACACGGGGTGAATGAAAATACCGCAACGCCGCATCTTGACAGCCGCCCCGTCAGCGGTTATAGTATCAACGTCAACCGGGTATAGCGAAGTCGGTATCGCGCCTGCTTTGGGAGCAGGAGACCGTGCGTTCGAGTCGCACTACTCGGACCAAACCCCCTCTGAAATCGTGGATTTCAGAGGGATTTTCTTATTCTTTGTCTATTGCGGGGCAGGCGGCGAGGGTTCGCCTTTTCTTATCTTTGGTTTCTGACTTTTCTGTGCCATGATTATGGCTATTGTGTGGTAGAAAGGGATGATTCCCCGATTGCCATACCGACAAGAGCGCCCATTCCTAACAACAATTATTCTCGCAAATTGCAAGTGCAAGTTGCGTTCAATATAGAATATACGCAAGGATCTCACAAGCTCACCTTTTCAAGCAGCAACAACGCTGTTGATATTAGTGAGCTTCATCGACGAGCCAAAGGACTTGAAGAATGGACTTGTGCGCACTGTACTGAAATAACAGGAGGCGCATTCACTTTATTTCTAGGTTCTGTTAAAACTGTTGGGGATAGCCGCTGAATGAGGGTGGCCGACACCCAACATTTGTTATAGAATAAAAAACCGTTGGAACCACACGGATTCCAACGATTTTGGTGGAGATAAGCGGGATCGAACCGCTGACCTCTTGAATGCCATTCAAGCGCTCTCCCAGCTGAGCTATACCCCCACGCGAGCTTTGTTATAATAGCAAATCCCGCGCTGGTTGTCAAGACCTTTTTCAAAAAATCTGCCGTGTGTACTGTCAGTGTGCGGCGCGTTCGCGCAGCCAGTCGGCCACGATCTCGCGCTCGTCCATGTGGTGCTTGACGTGGTTTACCTCCTGATAGGTCTCATGCCCCTTACCGGCGAGCACGATAACGTCCCCCGGCCGGTGATGGTCGATGGCGTAGTGGATCGCCTCAACACGGTCGGTGATGGCGATATGCGGCGTCTCCGAATCGGCGAGCCCGGTCACGATCTCGTCCACGATGGTCTGCGGGTCCTCCGTGCGAGGGTTGTCGCTCGTCACGATGACGAAATCCGCACCCTTGGCGGCGATAGCGCCCATGATGGGGCGCTTTGTGCGGTCACGGTCGCCGCCGCAGCCGAACAGCGCCACGAGCCGCCCCGACGACACCTCGCGCATGGCGCGGAGTATGTTCTCCAACGAGTCGGGCGTATGGGCGTAGTCGATCAAAATGGTATAATCCCCATCCGTCGGCACGACCTCGACACGTCCCTTGACACCGCTCGCGTCGCGCAGCGCCTCCGCGCAGCTTGCCAGCGACAGCCCAAGCTGCAAGCCACAGCCGATGACGTCCAGCGAGTTATACACCGAGAACAGTCCCGGTATGGGCAGGCGGATATGCGCCGTGTCCGCGCCGTGGTGTGCGTCGTATTCAATGCCGTCGGCGTGAAGCTTGATGTTGTCGGCGAAAAGCCCCGCGCCGGGGTCCTTGGTCGAATAGGTCAGCACCGGGCAATTTGCCCGTTCGAGCATATACTGTGACCACTCATCGTCCAGATTGATGACGGCGCTGTCGGACTGGCGCTGGAACAGCAGCGCCTTGGCGGCGGCATAGTTCTCCATAGTCTTGTGGAAATCGAGATGATCCTGCGTCAGGTTGGTGAACACACCCACGGCGTAGCGTATCCCCTCCACGCGGTCAAGCACGAGCGAGTGGCTCGACACCTCCATGACGACATGAGTGCAGCCCTTGGCGAGCATTTGGGCGAAAAGCTCTTGCAGCTCGATGGCCTCCGGCGTCGTGCGCTCCGTGTGCAGCACCTCGTCCCCGATCATGTTCTGGTTCGTCCCGATGAGACCGACCTTCCTATGCGGCTGCTTTTCAAGCATATGCTTTATGAGCATGGTGCTTGTCGTCTTACCGTTCGTCCCCGTGAGGGCGATCATCGTCATCCTTGCCGCCGGGTCGCCATAGAAGTTGCGGGCGACACGCGCCTCGGCCAAGCGGCTGTCCCGCACGAGCACATAGGGCGTTTCGACCTCCGGCTCCTCCTCGCACAGCACAACAGATGCGCCGCGCTCGACTGCTGCGGGGATGTACTTATGTCCGTCCGATTCAAAGCCGCGAATGGCAATAAAGAGCGAACCGCGCTCCGCCCTGCGGCTGTCAATGCATATCGAGCCGATCTCCATGTCGCCGTCGGCGCACAGGCGCACGATGTCAATGCCGTTCAATATATCTGATAGCTTCATATGTTACCTCCTGCGTTTGATACCCCACGCCGCAGGGACGGCGGGCATCCTACCTTTATATATTACACGCACACAAGGCGGCGCACAGCGCATAAAATGCGCAAAACAGTGTAATAACTGCGCAAAAGGCGTTATCCTCTGTACATTTGCGGCGCGAGCCTCTACAATGGAACAAAACTAAGAGGAGGTATCTCTCAACATGGAAAAGAAAGCAGTTGTCAAAAACTACATTTTCCTTGGCATCATGCTCGGCGCCATGATCATCGGCGCTATCGTCGGCTGGCTCGCGCCCGCTGTGGCGGCGGCGGTAAAGCCGCTGGGTACGGTCTTCATCAACATGATGTTCTGCGTGGTCGTGCCGCTGGTGTTCGTGTCTATTTCGGGCTCCATCGCCAACATGAAGAGCATGAAGCGTGCCGGTAGGATCATGGGCACGACCGTGCTGACCTTCGTCATCACCGGCGCTATCGCCGCCTTTATCATGTTCATTCTGATGAAGGTCTTCCCGCCGGTCCTCACCCCGTGGAGCGAGATCCCCTCGGAGGAAATGGGCGAATACGCCTCCCTCTCCGACATGGTCGTCAACTTCTTCACCGCCAGCGACTTCGTCGGTCTGCTGAGCCGCAGAGCCATGCTCCCCCTCATCGTATTCTCCGTGCTGTTCGGCTTCGCCACCAACATGGCGGGCGGCCCCGATACGCTCGTCGCCAAGTGGCTCACGAGCATGAGCGACGTGATGATGAAGTTCATCAAGATCATCACCTACTATGCGCCCGTGGCGTTCTTCGCCATCTTCGCCGGGCTGGTCGCCGACTACGGTCCCCAGATCGCCGGTGCGTATGGCCGCGCTATGGCTGTGTACTATCCCCTGTGCTTCATCTACATCTTCACCGCGTTCCCCCTGTTCGCATGGTTCGGCGGCGGCAAGCACGGTATCAAGACCATGTTCCGGCACATCACCCGTCCGGCGCTGGTGTCTCTCGGCACCTGCTCCTCCGTTGCCACCATCCCCACCAACCTTGAGGAGGCCGAGGACACGGGTATCAGCAAGGACGTTGCCGAGATGGTCATTCCGCTGGGCGCGACAATGCACATGGACGGCTCCTGCTTCTCCTGCGTGCTGAAGATCGCCTTTGTGTGGGGCGTGTTCGGTCAGGATATGACTTGGGCCTCTCTCGTTCCCATCATCCTTGTGGCGGTGCTGTCCTCCGTCGGTATGTCCGGCGTTCCCGGCGGCGGCTACATCGGCGAGTATATCATCTGCTCCATCTTCTTCCCCACGCAAATGGAGCTGGCGTTCCCCATTCTCGTCGCCATCGGCAACCTTGTCGATCCTCCTGCCACCATGATTAACTCCTCCGGCGACTATGTTGTCTCCTATATCGTCGCCCGCTTCGTGGACGGCAAGGACTGGCTTGAAAAGCAGCTTACCGCCAAAAGCAACGCACAATAAGCCAAGCAAGACCCGGCAGGGCGCTCCCTTGGCGGGAGCGCCCTGCCGCTTCGTGCAAGCGCCCGGAGGCTGGCGGCGGCGCAGTTTTTTTGATTTATTTGCGGATTTAATACTTTTGAAATACTTTATCACTTTATTCCGTAACATCTAGCCGCTAGAATAACAATTGCAAGAGCCAGTTTCTTCTTTTTCATTTTGTCCTCAACCTATAGAGAAAAGCCCGCACCACGGTGCGGGCCTTTTTCTTTGCCAAGCGCTCCCGTTTTCCGTTTGCGAAAACGGGGGCTTTGCGCTTTCTTTATTCAAATGCCGCGGCGTAGATCTGCTCCATAGCCTCATGCTGCGGAGAGATGAACAGGGCGACGTAGTTGCCGTTTTTTTGGACGCGGCACTGCTGGGCGATGGCGAGGCTTTCCGGGTCATAGTTCTGCGTCTGCGCCAGCAGGCTTGCAAGCCGCGCATTCAGGCACTCCTCCACCCGTCCGGCGGCGGCGCTGTCGGTCGCCTTGACGATCACGACCTCATCCGGGAACACGCCGCCGTCCAGCGTCGTGAAGCAGGAGTACGCGGCAATGTCCGCCGCCTCTATCCCGTACAGCGCAAGCAGCCGCTCCTGCGGTATGGTAAGCGGGCTTTCGATGGCGAGCGTGGCGATGATCTCATCCGTCACCGCCGTCGGCTCCGGCTCTGCCGCCGTGCCGCAGGCGCAAAGCACACAAAGCAGCGCGAGCGCCAGTATAAGGGGAACAATTTTTTTCATAAGGATTCCTTTCTCACGCGACGTGACCGTAGAGGTAATCGACCCACGCCTGACAGCCGTCCTCCGTGAAGTGGACGCCCATGTCGTCCGGGTCGCTGCAATAGTCGCTGCGCAGATATTGACCGCTCTCGTCGTACATGACCGAGGCCACGTCCACATAGTGCCAGCCCTGCTGCCGGCAAAGCTGTTGCAGCTTGTCGTTGTACGCTCGGATGTTGTCGCTGTTAATGCTCTGACCGAGCAGGCTGCTGGTGGAGGTCGTCGGGGTCATGGACTGGACATAGACGGTCAAGCTCGGGCTTTTGGCCAGAATCCGCCCCAGCAGCGTCTGGTAGTTTTCGACCGCGCCGTCAATGCCATAGACGGCAATATCGTTCATGCCGAGCATGATAAAGAGCTTTGTCGCGCCGGAGGCCGCCACGCAGTCCTCGACCAGCATGGTCTGCCCTTGATAGGAGGGGTGTACCGCCTGTGTGTTGGATAGCTCCCACATGGCGTTGGCGCTGCCGAGACTGCCGGAGGCAAAAAACTGTGCGTTGCCGAGGCAGCCGGTCGCGGCGGCGTAATAGCTGAGCTTGAGCGTCACCGAGTCGCCCACAAAGGCCGCGTCGTCAAACCATGCGGCGTCCACCGTGGTAAAGCTCGTCTGCGCTTCGCTCGTCTCCAGTGTCTCTACCGTTGCGGTCTCTGTCGTATCTCGCGCAGGCTCGCTCGTTGCGGCGGGTGCGGCGCTGGCTGCGGAGGCCGCCGTCGGCTTGTCGTTGCGCTCGCCCCGTGCGAGCGACACGGCGGCAAACACGGCAAAGAGGACGAGCATCAATATCAGAAGCGGGCGAATTTTCATCGAAAACGCCTCCTTCGTTCGGATGGTGTCAGACGCGAGTCCAGCGTGCGCCGTTCGGCACGTCGGTCACGATGATACCGGCTGCCTTGAGCTCGTCACGAATGCGGTCGGCCTCGGCAAAATCCTTGGCCTTTTTCGCTGCCTGACGGGCGCGTATTTTGGCTTCGACCTCGGTATCGGCTTCGCCGGACTCGCTGATGACGGCAAAGCCGTCCGCGCTGTCGGACACGCTGGCCGCCGCCTTGACGCGCAGCGCCTCCGCCTTTTCCAGCAGCTTGAGACCGAGCACCGCGTCCACGGCATCCAGCGCGGCGAGCTTCGTCGCGTCGTTCGTCTTGGCCTTGAGGATGTCATACAGCACCGTCACGCCCATGGAGGTGTTGAGGTCGCCGTCCATGGCCTTGCGGAATTTGTCCTCAAGCTCCGCCTTGGCCGCCGCGTCGACCTCGCCGCCGGGGGCGAGCGCGGCGAGCTTGGTCAGCAGACGGTTATAGGCCGCGACCGCGTTATCGAGATTCTCCCAGCTAAAGACAAGCCCCTTGCGGTAGTGGCTTTGCAGGCAGAAGAAGCGGTAGGCGAGCGGGTCATAGCCCTTTTCCTCCAGCAGCGAGACGGTCAAAAATTCGCCCTTGGATTTGGACATTTTGCCGTGGTCGGTGTTGAGGTGCGCCACATGGAACCACTGGGAACACCACGGATGACCGAGGTAGCTTTCGGACTGGGCGATCTCGTTGGTGTGGTGCGGGAAGGCATTGTCCACGCCGCCACAGTGGAGGTCAAGGTATTCGCCGTTGTATTTCATCGAAATGCCGGAGCATTCGATGTGCCAGCCGGGGTAGCCGACACCCCACGGGGAGTCCCATTTGAGCGCCTGATCCTCGAACTTGGACTTGGTGAACCAGAGGACGAAATCGTTCTTGTTGCGCTTGTTGGGGTCGGCCTCCACGCCCTCGCGCACGCCGACGGCGAGATCCTCCTCGTTGTGGTCGTTGAAGACGTAGTAGCGGTCGAGCTTACTCGTGTCGAAGTAGATGTTGCCACCGGCGTGATAGGCGTAGCCGGTGTCGAGCAGCTTGGTGATGATTTTGATATAGTCGTCGATAAGCCCCGTCGCGGGCTGGATGACCTCCGGGCGCTTGATGTTGAGCTTGCGGCAGTCGTCGAAGAAGGCATCGGTATAGTACTGCGCGATCTCCATGACCGTCTTATGCTCGCGCCGTGCGCCCTTGAGCATTTTGTCCTCGCCCTCGTCCGCGTCGGAGGTGAGATGACCGACATCGGTGATGTTCATGACGCGGTTCACGTCATAGCCCGCAAAGCGCAGATATTTCTCCAAAACGTCCTCCATGATGTAGGAGCGGAGGTTGCCGATGTGGGCAAAGTGGTAGACCGTAGGACCGCAGGTGTACATCTCCACATGATTGGGCGTATGCGTGACGAACGGCTCCTTTTTATGGCTGAGAGAATTGTAAAGATACATGGTCTTATTTCTCCTTGGTGATGTAGTTTTCCAGAATGGCGATCTGCTCCTTGAGCGCCGCAAGCTCGATGGAGACGGGGTCGGTCACGCTGATTTGGTCAACGTCACCGGCGTAATCCTCCGTGCGGTTGGCAATGCGGACGATACGCGCCGGAACGCCCACGGCGGTCGCATTGGGCGGTACCTCCGAGAGCACCACCGCGCCCGCCGCAATGCGGCTGTTGTCGCCGACGCGGAACGGACCGAGCACCTTCGCGCCGGAGCCGATGAGGACGTTGTTGCCGATGGTGGGGTGGCGCTTGCCTTGATCCTTGCCCGTGCCGCCGAGGGTGACGCCCTGATAAAGCAGCACGTCGTCGCCCAGCTCCGCCGTTTCGCCGATGACAACACCCATGCCGTGGTCGATGACGAGGCGGCGACCAATGGTCGCGCCGGGATGTATCTCAATGCCGGTACGCCGCCGTGCGGACTGGCTGATACCGCGCCCCAAGAATTTCATGCCGTGCGTCCAGCACCAGTGCGCCCGCCGCCAGCTCATAACGGCCTTGACGCCGGGGTAATAGAGCCAAACCTCAAAGGCGCTGCGAGCGGCGGGGTCACGCGCTTGATATGCGTGGATAAGCTCACGCAGATAGTTGAACATAATTTTTCACCTGTATCATTCTATTTGCGATTTTATTTCGTGTTCGCCAGCACATGGGCGTTTTTCACGAAGTATTCGCAGCCGCTCCATACCGTAAGCACGACCATGACGGCCACGCAGAGGTTGTTGAGCGACAGTACACTCACACCGAAAAGGGTCGCGTCCTTCAGCGGCGTGAGCATGATACAGCAGCCGATGGTGGAAAAGAAGGTTTTGAGCTTGCCCGCCATGGCGGCGGCGATGACGAGCCCGTTCTCCACGGCGATGAGGCGCAGTCCCGTCACGGCAAACTCGCGCATGACGATGAGGATGGCGCACCACGCGGGCATCTGCCCCCACTGGACAAAGAGGAGCAGGGCGGAGATGATGAGTATTTTATCCGCCAGCGGGTCGGCGAATTTGCCGAAATCCGTCACTTGGTTATAATGTCGCGCAATATAGCCGTCCAGCGAGTCGGACGCACCGGCAACGACGAACACGATGAGCGCCGCCAGCATATGACCGGGAAAGTCCATCAGCGCCAGAACGATAAAGACCGGCACCATGACGAGGCGGGCAAGGGTTATTTTGTTTGCAGTAGTCATATCGCTTCTCCTATCAGCTCTCCGCCGTCCACGGAGAGAATACGAACATCGGAAAATTCACCGGGCTTGGCCTCGCCGCCGAAGCGGACAAGCTCGTCCACCTCCGGCGAGTCCGCCGGACTGCGGCCAACCCAGAGCGTACCGTCGTGTCCCTCGCACAAAATGCGCTCCACGCCGCCGACACGCGCCGCGTCAAACTCGTCCATGATGACGCTTTGCAGCGCCATGACGCGCTCACGCCGCGCCTCCGCCTCCTCGCGGCTACATCGGTTCGGCATGGTCGCCGCCGCCGTCCCCTCCTCCGGGGAATAGGCGAAAACGCCCGCACGAGGGAGCTTCTGCTCCCGCAGAAAAGCCATCAGCTCCGCAAGCTCCGCCTCGCCCTCGCCGGGAAGACCGACGATGAGGCTCGTGCGGATCACTACGCCGGGGATGCGCTCGCGCAGCTTGTCAAACAGCGCCGTGATGGAGGCTCTCGTCTCGTGCCGCCGCATGCTCTTTAAAATGGTGTCGTTGACGTGCTGGATGGGGATGTCGAGGTATTTTACGATCTTCGGCTCGGCGGCAATAAGCGCGATAAGCTCATCGCTGATCTCGTCGGGGTAGAGGTAGTGCAGCCGTATCCATGCAAGCCCGTCGACCCTCACAAGCTCACGCAGCAGGGTACACAGCGTCGTGCCGTCGTGGAAATCGCGCCCGTAGCGGCTCACATCCTGCGCGACGAGGATAAGCTCCTTGACGCCGCTTTTCGCGAGGGACTGCGCCTCCGCGATGATGTTCTCGATGGGACGGGAGCGGTAGCGCCCGCGGATGGACGGGATGACGCAGTAGGCACAGCGGCGGTCGCAGCCGTCGGCGATCTTGATGTATGCCCAGCCCGGTCCTGTGGACACAAGGCGGTCAAGCTCCGGCAGCGGCTCACTCTTGTCGGCGAAGCGGCGCAGCCCGCGCTCCTCGGATTCGAGCGCGTCCACGATCTCCGCGAAGCTCGACGTGCCGACGACCGCGTCTATCTCCGGCAGCTCCTGCAATATCTCGTCCTGATAGCGCTGGGCGAGGCAGCCGGTGACGACAAGGCGCTTTAGCTGCCCCTCCGTCTTGAAGCGTGCCAGCTCCAGTATGGTGTTGATGGCCTCCTCCTGCGCCGATTCGATGAACGCGCAGGTGTTCACCACGGCGGCTTCCGCCTCGGCGGGGTCGGAGACGAGCGTATGCCCCGCGTCTGTGATGAGCGCGAGCATCTGCTCGGAGTCTATGAGGTTTTTGGCGCAGCCCAGCGCCGTAAAATGCACTTTCACGATTCTCGATACCGATTCACGGCGGCGCGTATCTCATCCCAAGAGTAGCCCCTGCGAAAGAGCGCGGCACCGGCCTTTTCTATTTCTTTTCTGTCGCTCGCGTCCCGTCCGCGCAGCCGTGCGACCAGCAGACGGTCAAGCGTCTCGGCGGGGTCGTCAAGCTGGGCGAGCGCACCGTCCCAATGCTCCTCCGCCACGCCACGGCGGCGCAGCTCCATCCAAAGCCGACCCGCGCCGTAGTGCTTTGCGCCGTAGTAGCGACCAAGCATGGCGGCATATTCCGCGTCGTTTAGGAAGCCGTAGTCGAGACAAAGCGCCGTCACCGCGTCGATGTCCTCCGGCGCACAGCCCTTGTCCGCAAGCCGCTTCCGCAGCTCCGCCTCCGATAGCGGGCGGCGGTCAAGCATGGCGACGGCGAGCTTTTTTGTCCTTTCCAGCGGAGGCAGCGCCTCGTCCTTATTCGTCGCCGCCGTCATCAAAGTCGTCGGCGCTCACGTCCACGGCACGTCCGGCGGCTTTGGCGGCCTTGAGCGCCTGCGGACTCATGAGCTTTGCGGCGTTGGCGCGTATCTCCGCTTCGAGCTTGTTTGCCGTTTCGGGGTTGTCGATGAGGAATTGCTTCACCGCGTCGCGGCCTTGGATGCGCTCGCCATAGACCGTGAACCATGCGCCGGCCTTTTCGACAAGCTCCAGCTTCACGCCGAGGTCGATAAGCTCACCGGCGCGGCTGATGCCCTCGCCGTAGATGATGTCGAACTGCGCCTCCTTAAAGGGCGGTGCGACCTTGTTCTTCACAATTTTGACGCGGGTGCGGTTGCCGATCATCTCGTCGCCGACCTTGAGCGTCTCGATACGCCGGACATCGAGCCGGACGCTCGAATAGTATTTCAGAGCGCGACCGCCGGGGGTCGTCTCCGGGTTGCCGAACATCACGCCTATCTTCTCGCGGAGCTGGTTGATGAACACGACAATGCAGCCCGTCTTGGACACGATACCGGCCAGCTTGCGCAGCGCTTGGCTCATAAGCCGCGCCAGCACGCCCACGGCGGCGTCGCCCATCTCGCCCTCCAGCTCACTGCGCGGCAGCAGCGCCGCCACCGAGTCGATGACGATCACGTCAAGTGCGCCGGAGCGCACCAGCGCCTCGGTTATTTGGAGCGCCTGCTCCGCCGTGTCGGGCTGGGAGAGCAGGAGGTTGTCAATGTCCACGCCGAGCGCACGGGCATACGCCGGCTCCAGCGCGTGCTCCACGTCGATGTACGCGGCCTCGCCGCCGCCCTGCTGGGCCGAGGCGACAAGGTGCAGCGCAAGCGTCGTCTTACCGCTGGCCTCCGGACCGTATATCTCCACGATACGTCCACGCGGCACACCGCCGATACCGAGCGCCAGATCCAGCCCCAGTGAGCCGGTCGGGATGGACTCCACGTTGACGGGAATATCCTCGCCCAGACGCATGATAGCGCCCTTGCCGAAGTTCTTTTCGATTTGAGCCAGCGCTGTTTCCAGTGCCTTCTTTTTGTCCTCCGCCACGCCGACGGGCGCGATGGGTGCTTTCGCTTTTGCCATAGCTCTATCCTCCCTGACGGGGCTTATCCCCGATGTTTATATATGTGTGCGGTCAAAGCCGCCCGATGATGACCCGCTCGCAGCCGCCGGGGTCCTTTAATGCCAGCGTCTCGGCAAAGCCGGCCTCATGCAGCAGCGCTTGCACCGTCTCCGACTGCCCCTCGCCGATCTCCAGCATCATGCTTCCATGCTCACGCAGGACGGTTTTCCAGTTATGGATGATGGCGCGAACGATGTCAAGCCCGTCCTTGCCGCCGTCCAGCGCGTGATACGGCTCATAGTCCCGAACGGAGGGGTCAAGCGTCTCGATCTCCGCCGTGGGGATATAGGGCGCGTTCGCCACCAGAAGGTCAAAGCTGCCAAGCAGCATGGGCGGCTTTTTCGTCGCGTCCGCCTCCACGCACATCACACGCGGCGGCAGCGAATAGCGCTGCATATTGTCCCGTGCGACGGCGAGCGCCTTGGGGTCGTTGTCGATGAGGATGACGCGGGCGGCGGGCATATGCACCGCGAGCGCAATGCCGATACAGCCGCTGCCACAGCAGAGGTCGAGTATACGCGGGTGGGTGTTGCGGTTTCGGAAAAGCTGCTCCGCCGCTTGGGAGAGAAGCTCCGTGTCCGAGCGCGGAATGAGCACGTCGCGGCTCACGCTCACGCGAACGCCGTCAAATTCCCATGCGCCCGCGATATAGGCCACCGGCTCGCCCGCCAGACGGCGCTCGACCCATTCCTCCACCTTTTTGTCAAGGCCGTCCGCGCTGTAAAGCGTGAGGTCGCGCATGAGCGCCGCCTGACTTTTTCCGGCGGCCTCGCTGACGAGCAGCCGCGCTTCGGTGGAATAGCTCTCGATTCCGGCCTCCTTGAGCGCCCGCCGGGTCTGTATGTAGATCTCGTTGTAGGTTTTTGTCATACGGGATGGTTTCTTTCTGTTGATTTGTCCTTACCAGCGGTCGTCGCCCTCGTGGTCGGGGAGGACGAGCTTGAGGGCGGTGATGGCGACCTCCATCATGCTGTCGTCCGGCTCATTGGTCGTGATACGCTGGGTCTGCTTCCCCGGCCACGACAAAAGCTTGGAGATCCAAAGCTCGTCATGGCGACCGATCCAGCGGTTCAGCTCATAGGTCACGGACACGATGACGGGCAGCAGACAGAGCTTCACAAGCATACGAAGCCACGGGTTGGCGATATGGATGAAGCACCATATAATGATGGAAAACAGGATAACGACGACCAAAAAGCTCGTGCCGCAGCGCGGATGAAGCCGCCCCTCACGGCGCACATTCTCGACCGTCAGCTCATGCCCATGCTCATAGCAGAAGATGGTCTTATGCTCCGCGCCGTGGTAGGAAAAGAGGCGCTGTATCTCCTTCATGCGCGAGCAGAGCCAGAGATAGACGAGGAACACGGCGACCTTCACGACACCCTCCAAGACGCTGCGCAGCACAAACTGGTCGTCCGAGAGGTGAACGAAGCTCACGAGCAGGGTCGGCAAAAACACAAAAAGACCGATGGCAAGCATAAAGCCGAGCAGCACCGCCACGCCGATGAGGAATTTCTGTGCCTTTTCCATGCCGAGCTTCTTCTCGACCCAGAGGTCGAATTTTGTCGGCTCGTCCTGCATTTCCTCCGGCGCAAGCTCCGCCGAGTAGGTGAGGCTTTTCATGCCCTGCACCATGGAGTCGTAGAAGTTGATAACGCCGCGGATGAACGGCCAGCCTAGCCATGCGTGTTCGTTCTTGCGGATACGCACCGGCTCGACCTTGGTCACAAGGCTGCCGTCCTCACGCCGCACGACCGTGGATTGCTTGTCCACGCCGCGCATATAGATACCCTCGATGATGGCCTGTCCGCCGATCGAGGTTTTGAAATTTTGCTCTTTTTTCAAATTGTAAGCTCCTCCTCCTTGATGATGGGAAGCGAGATCGTCACGACCAGTCCGCTGCGACCATCGCGGCTGTTGGCAAGCTCCAAGCTGCCGTTGTGGCGGGTCACGATCTCGTCGCAGACGGAAAGACCGATACCGCTGCCGCGCTCCTTTCCGCTGCCCTTATAGAATTTGCGCTTCACAAACGGAAGCTCGCCCTCCGGCACGCCGGGACCGTAGTCCCGAAAGCGGATAACGACCCAGCCGCCCGCCGCGCCGATGGTCACGGTGATACGCCCGGTGCTGCGGCCATATTTGGCGGCGTTGTCCATGATGTTGAGAAAAACCTGTCTAAGCCGCGCCGGATCGCCCAGAATGAGCGGGATCTCCTGCTCCGGCGGGGTATATTCGACGGTAACGCCCTCCTGCCGCAGAAGCTCGCCGTATGTAAAAATAGCGTCCTCCAGCTCCCCAGCCACATCCAGCCGTTCGAGGTTGAGGGTAAAGCGCCCGTCCTGTATGCGGGTAAATTCAAGCAGCTCCTCGACCATTTTGGTGAGCCGCCCGGACTCCTTGGAGATGATGGCGATACCGCGTCGGCTGTCGCCCGTGATGGTCTCGTCATAGGCCAGCGTCTCCGCCCAGCCCGTGATGGCGGTCAGCGGTGTGCGCAGCTCATGCGACACGGAGGAAATAAACTCCGTCTGCGTCCGCTCCGTCTCGCCGATCTTGTGGCTCATCTCGTTGATGGCGTCAATGAGGTCGCCGATCTCGTCATCGTATTTCTTCTCGGCCTCAATGCCATAGCTGCCGTCGGCAATACGGTGCGCCAGCGCCGTGAGCTCCACCAGCGGCTCGGAGACCGTGCGCAGGAAATAGGAGCTCGACACGATCACCGTCAGCACGATAAGCAGCCCCACAACGAGCGCCATGAGTGCCGCGCTGCTGAATTGGCGGTCAACGCGGTCGAGGCTCTGAACGAAGCGCATAGCGCCCACAAGCTGACCGCCGTCGGCAAAGAGAGGCGCGGTGACGGACATAACGCGCAGTCCGCTGCTGTCCTCGCGTCCGCTCCATACGGAGGTCTCGCGGCTTCCCAGCGCCTGTGTCACATCGTCGGTGTCGGTCGGGATGGGAACAGCGCCGTCGGAGGCGCGTTCGATACCGGCGCGGGCGTTGATGAATTGAAGCTCCATGACCTCGTCGGAGTGGAAGCTCTCGGCATATTGACAGGCGGATTGGTAGTATTCGCCGTAGGTCGTGAAAAGATAGTCGTTAAAAAAGCTTGCGGTGGAGTCGGCCTTTGCGACGAGCGCCCTTTGTGCGCTGCTGTGGTAGTAGCTGTATGCGCCGAGCGAGAACACGGCGATGAACACGGCCACGATGACACAGGTGACGGATATGCTGGTCTTCAGCCAGCGGCGGCGCAGACTGTGCTTTTTTTCTTTTTTCTCCACGCCCTCATCCCCTCGTGTGCCAATCTTGCTCCGTCTCAGAAGCCCCACTTGTAGCCATAGCCCCAGACCGTTGTGATATAGGTGGGGATGGTGCTGTTGTCCTCGATTTTAATGCGGAGGCGGCGGATGTTCACATCCACGATTTTAAGCTCACCAAAGTAGTCACGACCCCAAACGGCGTTGAGGATGTCCTCACGGCTGAGGGCGCGACCCGGATTGTCCATAAAGAGCTTGATGATGGAGTATTCGATCTGGGTGAGCTTGATACGCTCGCCGTTTTTCTCCAGCGTGCGGTTGCGCGTGTTGAGCCGGAACGGCCCGTGGCGCAGCTCGCCGCTGTCCTCCTCGGTCTCGGCGGTGCCGGTGCGGCGGTACAGCGCGTCGATGCGCGCCGTCAGCTCGGCCGGGGAAAACGGCTTTGTCACATAGTCGTCCGCGCCGGTCATCAGCCCGGTCACCTTATCCATCTCCTGCGCCTTGGCCGTGAGCATGATAATGCCGATCTTCGGGTCGGAGGCGCGGATACGGCGGCAAACCTCAAAGCCGTCAATATCGGGCAGCATGACATCCAGCAGCGCGACCTTGATATCCGGGTTCTGCTTGAGCTGCTCAAGCGCCTGCTCACCCGTCTCGGCCTCGATAGGCTCATAGCCGGAGCGCTTGAGGTTGATGACGACAAAGCTGCGTATGCTCGACTCATCCTCCAGTACCAGTACCTTTTTCATTGACCGTCCTCCTTGTATAGCGGTGGAAACGCATTGTAACCTTTATCTCTATCTAAAGCATTATAGCACCAATGTTACAGTTTTGGAATACAAAAGTTACAAAAGAAAACTGGAATTTTTGCATAAATGACAACACGCCGTCAAAATGATTACGGGAGAGCATATTTGCCCTCCCGCCAAGCTCTTTTTTGCCGTCAATCCAATGTGGCCAGATAATCGAGGACGGGGAGGCAGACATCGGCGCCACGCCCTCGTCGGTGAAGCTACGGAGACCGCAGTTGGCAAGCGTGATCAAAAATTGCATGGCGCTATCCTCCGTATATGATGGCTTTCATTATAACAGGGGCGCTTGATAATTCCAAGCCGCTTTGCTATAATTTCCGTAAACAGTGTCATCCGCTGACAGTGTAGGCGGATAGGAAAATGGTATGATATAAGTATGGACATCAAAGCCGAAAAACAAAACATCATCAGCTTCTCGCTCATGGGGCCGGAGAGCGGTGCGCCCTGCCTTGTGGACTCCGCCGACGGAAAAATGACGCGCATCCGCCCCTATTTCTACGACAAGGAATACACGGACGCAAACTGCAACCCGTGGAAAATCGAGGCTCGCGGCTCGACCTTCCAAGCGCCCGACCATGTGACCATCACGCCGTTTGGTCTCGGCTATAAAAGCCGCGTCTATTCGCCCAACCGCATTCTCTGGCCGATGAAGCGCGTGGACTGGAACCCCGACGGCGAGCGCCACCCCGAAACACGCGGTCAAAGCAAATACGTCCGTATCAGCTGGGACGAGGCGACGGAGCTTGTGGCGCGGGAGCTTGTCCGTATGCGCGATACCTACGGGCCGGAGGCCGTGCTCTGCGAGGCGGATATGCACGGCGAGGGCAAAAACGTCTCTCCGGCGCACGGCTGCCCCAACCGGCTTTTGTCCCTGCTCGGCGGCTATACGCTGCAAATGCGCAACCCCGACAGCTGGGAGGGCTGGTTCTGGGGCGCAAAATACGTCTGGGGCTGTGAGCCCGTCGGCGAGCAAGCGCCGCAGGCGAACCTTTTTCCGGACATCGCCAAGCATTCCACCATGCTCCTGTTCTGGGGCTGTGACCCGGAGACGACGCCGCTCGGTGTGGTGAGCCATATGCCGAGCCGCCTCTGCTACTGGTTCAGCGAGCTTGGCATAAGCCAGATATACGTCTGCCCCGACCTCAACTACGGCGCGGCTGTCCACGCCGACAAGTGGATACCCATCCTGCCGAATACGGACGCGGCCTTGCAGCTTGCCATCGCCTATGTCTGGCTGACCGAGGGGCTTTATGACGCGGAATACATCGCCACGCACAGCTACGGCTTCGATAAATTTGCCGACTATGTGCTGGGACGCGAGGACGGCGAGCCGAAAACGCCGCGCTGGGCGGCGGAAAAATGCGGCGTGAAGCCGTGGACGATCAAGGCGCTGGCGCGGAAATGGGCGAAGGAGACCGTCTCCATCTGCCACGGCAACGGCGGCCCCATGATCCGCGGGCCCTATGCCACGGAGCCTGCACGCTTGGAGGTCATGCTGCTCGGTATGCAGGGCTTAGGCAAGCCCGGTGTACATCAGGCGAAGATGATCGAATGGGGGCTTTGGAATCGTGATTTTCCGCTCCCGTATCAGGGTCAGTTCGTCCCCAAGATCACGCAGATCGCCGACCCGCTGCGCCCCGTGGACGGGGATGTTGACCCCTCCATCAATATGAATCGCTTCGTGCTTACGGACGCGCAGAAGCAACGTGCGCCGGAGCTTATCGACCTCTTTCGCCAGCTTCCCGCACCCAAGCAGTTTATTCCCCGCGTCCTCGTCCATGAGGCCATTTTGAACGGTCACGCCGAGTGGCGCGGGCTTCAATGCTTCTCGTCCAGCCAGCAGCCGGACGCGAACAACTTCCGCCAGCCGACCCAGCAGTACCAGTTCCAGCCCATGCAGTACCCGCGCCCCGGCCTGAGCCGTGTCCACATGATATGGACGGACGCGCCCTGCCAGACCACCTGCTGGAACGACGGAAACAAGTCCGCCGACGCCTTCCGCCACCCCTCCATTGAGTGTATCGTGGCGCAGCACCCGTGGCTGGAAAACGACTGCTACTTTGCCGACATCATCTTCCCCGTCTGCACCAAGCACGAGCTGGAGGACATCGGCAACGATATGTCCTCCGGCAACTTCACGAGCCTCTATCTGGAGCATAAGTGCATTGAGCCGCGTGGCGAGAGCGTCTCGGACTTCGAGGTCTGTGCCCGTGTGGCGGCCAAGCTCGGCAAGGAGTATTACGATGCCTACACCGGCAATCTGTCGGATGAGGAGCGCGTGCGCCTGTTCTATAAGGCCAGCGGCTGCGAGGAGCATATGAGCTGGGAGGAATTTTGCCGCCGCAAGATCTTTGTCGTACCCTGCAAGACGCAGGAGGAGCTTGACGCGATACCCGCCGGACTGCGGCGCTTTGCGGACGACCCGCAAAACAACCCGCTCACAACGCCGACCGGGCTGCTCGAATATTCCGCGACACTGCTCGAAAAGCACCTGCCGGACGACCCGGAGCGCCCGCCCGTCCCCCACTGGATAGAGAACGGCGAATACCACGCCGAGCGGCAAAGCGCCGACCGCGCCAAGGAATATCCGCTGCTCTGTATGTCCAACCACGGGCGCTGGCGTATGCACGCCCAGTGTGACGATATTGTCTGGAATCGCGAGGTGGCGACCATGAAGGTGCGCGGCTTCGACGGCTACCAGTACGAGCCTGTATGGCTGCACCCGACGGACGCGGCGGCGCGTGGCATTGCCCACGGCGACGTCGTCAAGGTCTATAACGAGCGCGGTATCGTGCTCTGCGGCGCGTATGTGACCGAGCGCATTATCCCCGGCGCTTGCTCCGTTGACCACGGGGCGCGGTATGACCCCATTATTCCGGGCTGGCTCGACCGCGGCGGCGCCATCAACACCATCACGCCCGAAAACATCACGAGCAAAAACGCCACCGGCATGGCCGTTTCCGGCTTTCTGGTCGGCGTGGAAAAGGTCAGTGAGGACGAGTGGACGGCGTGGCGACGGGACTACCCGGAGGCCTTTGCCCGCGCCGTTGACCCCGATGCCGGGGTCTGTCTCGCGGGCTGGCTGATAGACGACGAGGGAGGCATGGAGGCATGAGCAAAATTTTTGTGGTGGACATTGCCCGCTGCTCCGGCTGCTATAACTGCCAGCTCGCCTGCAAGGACGAGCACGCGGGCAACGACTGGCTTCCCTATGCGGCGGCGCAGCCGTTGACCGGCCAGTTCTGGTGTCGTGTGGACGAGCACGTCCACGGAAGCCAGCCGAAGCTGACGATACATTATGAAGCCCAGCTCTGCCGCCATTGCGAAAACGCGGCCTGCATGAGCGCCTGTCCCGACGGGGCGATCGTTCGGAGGTCGGACGGCTTTGTGCTCATCGACCCCACCCGCTGCACCGGCTGCGGCGCTTGCCGCGAGGTCTGCCCCTTTGACGCGATCTACATGAACGCCGAGAAGCATATTGCGCAGAAATGCACCGCCTGCGCCCATCTGCTCGACGCGGGACGTATGCCGCGCTGCGCGGAGGTCTGCCCCACGGACGCGCTGCAATTCATCGACGGCGAGCCGGACGAGCAGGGGCTGCGCGTCATCTATAAAAACCGCCCCGGACGCTTTGTGGCGGGGACGCTGTACGACCCCGTGACCGAGGAGGTCATCATCGGCGCTCGCTGCCGCCTCTCCGACGGACGCGAGACGTTCAGCGACGACTTCGGCGACTTCTGGTTCCGCGACCTGCCGGAGGCGGCATATACCCTCACCATCGAGGCAACCGGCTTCGCCCCATGGCACAGCTCCGCCATCAGCACCGTCGGACAAGACATAAACCTCGGTGATATCCCCCTGAAAAAGAGTTGACATAACAACAAAAGGGGCGGCGCTGACCGTCCCTTTCGCTCCATTTGACTACGCTTGCTTTATCTGCTAAAATAAAACCATACCGCGTTCGCTCCGGCAAGGGGCGGCGCGGCGCGAAACTTTGACAAAGAAGGCATATGTATGACGAAAATTGATATTTTTTCCGGCTTTCTGGGCGCGGGAAAGACCACACTTATCAAAAAGCTGCTCGCGGAGGCGTATCGCGGACAGAAGATCGTCCTCATCGAGAACGAGTTCGGCGAGATCGGCATTGACGGCGGCTTCATGGCCGACGCGGGCATTGTGGTCAACGAGATGAACTCCGGCTGTATCTGCTGCAGTCTGACCGGCGACTTCCGGCAGGCGCTGCGCATGGTCATGACCGAGTATGCGCCCGACCGTATCCTCATCGAGCCGAGCGGCGTGGGGAAGCTTACGGACGTGGTGGCCGCCGTGCAGTCGGCGGAGCTTGAAAACGCCGCACTGGGCGGGCTTTGCGCCGTGGTGGACGCTTCCAAGGCCAAGCTCTACCGAAAGAATTTCGGCGAATTTTTCATCGACCAGCTCCGCGCCGCGAACTGCGTCGTCCTAAGCCGCACCGGAAAGATCACTCCCGAAAAGACCGAGGAGGCCGTTGCCATCGTGCGTGAGGAGAACCCGAACGCCGTCGTCGTCTCGACCCCGTGGGACGAGCTTAGCGGTCAGCAGCTTCTCGATGCCATCGAGCAGAAGAACACCATCTCCGACGAGCTTGCCGCCCTGCTGGCCGAGCACGCCGAGGACGAGTGCGACGACCCCGACTGTGAGTGCCATCACCATCATCATGAGCATGACCATGAGCACGAGCATGAGCATTGCCACCACGACCACGACCACGACCACAACCATGACCATGAGCATGAGCATGAACACCATCATGACCATGACCATGACCACGAGTGCTGCCACGACCACGAGCACCATCATCACCATCATCACCACGGTCACGATGCCGACGAGGTGTTCCAGAGCTGGGGCGCGGAGACGACGCGCCGCTATACCCGCGAGTGGCTTGCGGAGCGGCTTGCGGCACTGGAGGATACGGAGCGCTTCGGCTTCATCGTCCGCGCCAAGGGCTATGTCGCGGCGCAGGACGGCGGTTGGCTCTACTTCGACTATACCCCCGGTGAGACGGAGATCCGCGACGGCGCGGCCAATGTGAGCGGGCGTGTCTGTGTGATCGGCGCCGGCTTGAAGGAGGCTGCCGTGAAGGAGCTGTTTGAGCTTGGCTAAGAAAAAGGACATTCCCGTCTATCTGTTCACGGGCTTTCTCGACGCGGGCAAGACCCGCTTCATCCGCGAGACGCTGGAGGACCCGCGCTTCAACAAGGGCGAGCGGACGCTGCTCCTGCTCTGCGAGGAGGGCGAGGAGGAGCTCGGCGAATCGAAAAACATCTTCATCGAGCCCATCGACGACCCGGCGGATATAAACGCCGAGAAGCTGACCGAGCTACTGGAAAAGCATCGCGCCGAGCGTGTGCTGGTCGAATATAACGGTATGTGGATGCTCGACGACCTGTTTCGGGCGCTGCCGGAGGGCTGGCTCGTGTATCAGGAGTTCATGTTTGCCGACGCGAACAGCTTCGTCTCCTACAACGCCAATATGCGCCAGCTCGTGTATGACAAGCTCAAAAGCTGTGAGCTCGCCGTGTTCAACCGCTGCGGCAAGGACGTGGACACGATGGCAATACACCAGATCGTCCGCGCCGTGTCGCGTCGCTGCGACATCGCCTATGAAGCGCCGGACGGCACGGTACAGTATGACGAGATCGAGGACCCGCTCCCGTTCGATGTGGAGGCGGAGGTCATCGAGATCGCCGACCGCGATTTTGCCCTCTGGTATCGTGACCTCGGCGAGGAAATGGACAAATACGACGGCAAGACCGTCCGCTTTAAGGGCATGGTGGCGCAGTCGCCGGTGCTGCAAGCGGACTGCTTCGTGATTGGGCGTATGCTCATGACCTGCTGCGAGGCGGACACCCAGTACGTCGGGCTTGTCTGCCGCTGGCCGGAGGCCAAGACGCTTGACAAGGGCGCATGGGTCACGGTCACGGCCTCCATCGAGGTCAAGTGGCACAAGGGCTACGGTCGCAAGGGACCCGTCCTCACGGCAAGCGCCATCGAGCCCTGCGACCCCCCGGAGCAACAGGTCGCCACGTTCTATTGACTTGAAGGTAGCGCCACCCAAGGCTCCCCTGAAAGGGGAGCTGGCAGCGGCGATAGCCGCTGACTGAGGGGTTTCCCCCGTAGTCTGTGCAGACTTGCAGAAACCCCTCCACCGCTTCGCGGTCCCCCTCCCCTTTCAGGGGAGGCAAGAATTGGAAGCTGTCGCGGCATTCCTTCTTTGGGGAGAAAATCCAGATTCTATAAAACGGCGGACGCCCGATTGGGTGTCCGCCGTTTCCTATCATGGGGTCTCTCGCCGCGCCTCCTTTACGCGGAGAAGCCCCTGTCGCTTTGCCCAGACAAGCAGGTTTTCACCAATCTCGCCGTATACCTCGATACGCACCGCGCCGTCCTCCTGCGGTCGGAAGCGCAGCTCCGAGGCAAAGCCATCGTGGCTTGCATAAAATCCGTCCCGTTCGGCAAGCGCCCACAAAAGCGCCTCGACCTCCGCACCCGACGGCGCAGCGGCTATGTACGCGCCCCTCACGGCTCGTCCAGCGGCTTCATGCCCCCGGCGAGATAGCGGGCAGCCAGCTCCTCATAGATTTTCTTAGAGGCCGTCCACCACTCCTTGTCGCGTGGGAGCGTGTCGCGCACGGGCTTTGCGGGCGCACCGGCAACGACCTTGCCCGCCTCGATCACGCCGTTCTGCTTGACGACTGCGCCCTCGGCCACGATGGACCACTCGCCGACCTCCGCGCCGATGCTCACGACGGCATTCATGCCGACGACGACCCAATCCGCGAGCAGGCGGCTGTGGATGGTCGCGCCGTGGCCGAGCGTCACATGGTTGCCGATGGTCGCGGTCTTGTCCATCCGCGCATGGATGATAACGCCCTCCTCCACGGCTGTGCCGTCGCCAATGCGAATAGAGCCGTAGTCCCCGCGCAAAATCGCGCCGTGTCCGATATAGCAGTTTTTCCCGATGATAACGTCGCCGATGACTTGGGCGGAGGGGGCGACGTAGGTACCCTCGCCGCATTGCGGCCTTCTGCCCTCAAATTCGTACAACATGGCTATACTATACCACAACTGCCCGCCGCCGGTCTTGAAAATTTCGATTGACAAAGTTACAAATCGATATTAAAATAAACAAAATGGTTACAGCTATGCCTATTAGGAGGGGTCTGCCATGAAAAAACTATTCTCGCTGCTGCTGGTGCTGGCAATGATGTTCTCGCTCTGCGCCGGGTATGCCGCTGCGGAAAATTACGGCGAGCTGGACATCGACTGGCAACCGGCGTCCCTCGGCGACGACCCCAACGCGCCGGAGTATGACAACGTATATGTCGACCCGGCGGAGGCCTACGCCGCCGCCTATGCGAACGATTGGGCGCTCTGGGACGAGGACAGCTATGAGGACGGCTCATGGGAGGACGATTCGTGGGAGAGCGGCGAGATCGACTGGTCGGAATATGCCGTCGCCGCGATGGAGCTGGACGGGGTCGAGGACACCACACCCACGGTCACAAAGCCCTTCACACCCCAAGCCAACAGCGACAGCCCCACGGCGAGCGACGGCCACTACTTCACGCCGGAGGCGTTTCAAGTCGCTATCTCTAATCAGAAGCATGACTCCATCTGCTGGGCAATCTCCGCCGTGGACAGCCTCATGATCGGGGCAAAAAAGGATAAGATAAACATCAAAACAATCAGCCCCGAAGCACTTGTCTATTACACATACCACGGTTTCACAGATTCCCTTTGCAACAGTGGGCACGACTATATCGAGAGAAAAGACGGACAGCCAGAAGATCGCGCCAATGTCCAAGCCTCGCTCATGACGCTGGCGAGCTGGGTCGGCGCGAGCGCCTCCACGGACACGAGCAAGGACAAGGACATCTATGGAAACAACGAGCTCTGGCTGGAGAACGGCTATATACTGAGCTTTGCCGGAAGCAATGATCGCGACGCTGTCAAGGACGCCATTTTGAAATATGGCAGCGTAGCCGCCAGTTTCTACATGATTGAGGCGACGAAAAACAGCGACTATTATAACAGCAGCACAAACGCCTATTACTTCAACGGCAACGCCGAGAACACCAACACCAACCACCAGATCGTGATCGTCGGCTGGGACGACGGCTATTCCGCCGGAAATTTCAACACCCCGCCGACCAAGGACGGCACAGAAATGAACGGCGCGTGGCTCTGCCGCAACTCATGGGGCGACAGCTGGGGCGACCACGGCTACTTCTGGCTGTCGTATTACGACACCGTGCTTTGCAGCAATGGCAAGGCGCTCGTGCTGGACGCAAGTACATGGGGCAAGGACAAGAATATTTACCAGTACGATTGCAACTACACGCTTTACAGCTACGAGACAGTCAACGCGGCGAGCGTGACCGTCGCCAACGTCTTTACCGCCGGAGCAAGCGACAACGAGCTTTTGAACGCCATCGGTACCTACGCCGAAGCGCCGGGAACGGGATATACTTTCACTGTATATGCCAATCTGACAGACGCGAACGTCCCGACCTCCGGCACGTCCGTGGCCACGGGCAGCGGCAGCTTTGCCTATGCCGGGTATCAGAGCATTCCGTTGAACAGCGCGGTCTATCTGGAAAAAGGCACGAAATTCTCCGTCGTATTCAAGCTGTCCTTCCCCAAGAATGAAGAAAATAAACTGCTGGTCTGTGCGAGTGGCACCGGTAGTGCCGGTACGGTTGAATTTACAATGCACAACAGCGCCAACGCCGGTGAGAGCTTCCGGCTCGACGGCACAAGCTGGAAAGACCGCAGCGCCAAGGCGGGCGGCGGTGTCAACTACCGCATTAAGGCCTACACGACGGCGCACACGCACACATGGGCGGAAAGCTCCCGCACGGAGGCGACCTGCACCACCGCCGGAAAGAGTGTTGAGAGCTGTGTCTGCGGCGAGACCAAAGAGACGGCCATCCCCATCGTCGAGCACACGCTGACGAAGGTCGAGGCCGTTGATCCGACCGCCGTGACCGCCGGAAATATCGAATACTGGCAATGCTCCGTCTGCGAAAAATACTTCGCTGACGAGGACGCAACGAGAGAGCTTCAGGCGAGCGACGTGGTGCGCCCCGCGACGGGCTTTTCCGACGTGAAGAAAAACAGCTATTATGAAAGCGCCGTGACATGGGCGGTGACACAAGGCATCACCACCGGCGCGACCACGGCGACCTTTGACCCGGAGGGAAATTGCAGCCGCGGCCAGATCGTGACCTTCCTCTGGCGAGCCGCCGGTCAGCCGGAGCCGAAAAGCAGCACAAGCCCGTTTACGGACGTTCAAGACCCGAGAGCATACTACTACAAAGCCGTGCTCTGGGCGGTGGAAAACGGTATCACCACCGGCATGACCGAGACGAGCTTTAAGCCGAATCTCGTCTGCACACGGGGACAGGTCGTGACCTTCCTCTGGCGCTATTTTGATGAGCCGTCGCCGACAAGCACAAGCAACAGCTTTACGGATGTCTCGTCCGGCAGCTACTACCGCAGCGCCGTGCTTTGGGCGGTGGAAAACGGTATCACCAACGGTATGAGCGCCACGCGCTTCTACCCGAACGCCTACTGCATCCGCGCCCAAGCCGTGACCTTCCTCCACCGCGCCGACAGCAACGCGTAAACAGAAAGATATAACGAACCGCCTCCGTGGAGCCCCACGGAGGCGGTGTTGCGTATTAAGGACTTTTCCCGCAAGGGGAATGCTGCGACACTAACCAATATTTGCCTCCCTTGAAAGGGGCGGACTGCGAACACCACCAACCCCTGCCTCCCCTGAAAGGGAGCGCCGCAAGCTACTACCAACCCCTGCCTCCCCTGAAAGGGGAGGGGGACCGCGAAGCGGTGGAGGGGTT
>CAVIIB010000010.1:0-12162 GCA_963642815.1 Oscillospiraceae bacterium
CATCATACCCTCCGATGGTTTGTATTTTTTCGGGTTTATTCCTCCGACTCGCCATTCTGGGCGAAATAGGCGTTGAGGTCGGCAGCCACCTGCTCGGTGTAGGCGAGGCGGGAGGTGTAGGAGAGGTGGTAGTCGTCGTCAAAGAAATGGTCGCCGGTGTAGAAGTAGCCGTGAATGTCGGAGATGACAGGGATGTTGAGCTTGTCCTCGATATAGGTCTGGAAGTCGTTTATCTCCTGTGAATCGGGCTTATAGAGCATGGCGTTGATGTTCAGCGGAGTCCAGCTCATAAGCGGTGTCGCGCCATGGGCGCGGATGGCATCATAGGTGTAGTTGCAGTAGTTGACCATGTATTCGTAGAGATATTCGCCGCATATCGTGATGGTACGTCCGCCCCAGAAGTCCTCGTCACTGCCGCGAACATGGACGTTGAGCGTGCCTTGGTCGTTGTAGTAGCCATTGGGCGCGAGCGTGCATTGGTAGTCCTCATAGCTCATCGGGTCCATGTCCTTGCGAGCCTCCAAGAACTCACAGAAGCAGTCGAGCAGGCTGTAGAAATAGCGTCCATCCACCCAGCTAAAGACGTTGTAGCAGCCCTCAAAGGAGCGGAAGGTCTCCCAGCGGCATATCACGCCGCCAAGCTGCCACGCGGAGTATTCGGGAAGCTGAAGCACCACGTCGCCCTCGTTCAGATAGCGCATGACCCACCATGCGGTCATGTTCCAGAGATTTGCGCCGTTCGTGCCGAAGTTGATGACCGTCCAGTCGCCGTCCAGCGCTTCCTCCATATGCTCACAATCCACGGCGTAGGTTGTCGAAGACCCGCCGACGCAGATAATACGCGGGTTTTCGGAATGGCGTGAGGAGTAGCAGAGCACCTCGATTTTCTTGGTGTGGTTGTTAAACCATGTCGTGAAGCGCGGAGGTGTGGCCGCGTTGAAGTAGTAGGTTTTGAGCGCGTCGCAGCCGTCAAAGGCGGCGTCCGATATGTAGGTCAGAGAGTCGAAAATATAGAGCTTTTCCAGCGCAAGGCAATTCGTGCAGGAGCCGTCGCGCACATACTGTATTCCGTCGGGAATGACGAGCGTCTTCATATCCGCGCCGTCCAGTGCGCCGCTGGCAAGACCGAGCACCGGCTCACCGCGATAGCTTTCCGGGAGGCAGACCGTTTCGTCGTGACCGTTGTAGCCGGTGATGAACCAGCCCTCCAGCGTATCGTCGCGCTCAAAGCTGAATGCAGCCTCGTCGGTTTGCTTTGCCCAAATGCAGTAGAGGTCGATAATGCCGTTTGTCTCGATGAGCGCCTTGCCGCCGAGATTGAACGCCTCGCCGCTGCCGTCGGGCTTGGTGTTGTAGCTGATGAGGGTATAGCCGTCACGCTGGAAATAGTCCATGCTGGCCAGTGTGTTGGGGTAGAGGTAGTATTCCAGTGAGAACTGCTGCTCGTATACGTCCTCGCCGGTGTCTGTCACCGTGCCGCCGTTGGTATGGTAGCGGACAATGGCAAGGTCGTCGCTCTTGAAGTTGGCATAAAGCCATGTGTCCGCTGAAAGCGTAAAGGTGTAGTCGGCATCGTGGCTTATATCCGTGCCGCCGTCGGCCAGATAGCCGCCGATGCTCCAGCACATGAAGTCCTTGCCCTGCGAGCCGCCGGCGTGTGCCGTGATTGTGGTGCCCTCGGCATAATAGCCGTCCTTGCTCTCCGACCATGCATTGCCCTGCGTACCGTCGTAAACGATATCAAAGACATATTCCTTTGGCTCGGCAGCGCTGAGCGCAACGGAGCAGCCGCCCTGCAAGGCGAGCACGAGCGCCAGCAGCAGGATGATAAAACGCTTTTTCACAGTGGCTAATACCTCTCTTTGCGTCTGTTCGGCAAAATGCCGCCCCGCCCATCGGACAGGCACATACTAGAATAAGCCCTTTTCTAATTTTTTTCAACCATTAAATATATGTATATAAATGGGATGTGACGAAATATACCCAAAGCTGTGGCACAAGAATGGATTTGACGATGCGTGTGCAGACTGTTATAATGCGGTTGGGGGGAGATATGTTATGCCGGAATTGAGCCGATTTTTCAACATTATCATTCGCATGATGTACAGTGACAACGATCAGCATCATAAGCCGCATTTTCACGTCTATTACGCGGAGTATGAAGCGTCGGTCGGGGTCGATGGCGAGCTGATGGCCGGAAGTCTGCCGGTAAAGCAGCTTAAGCTTGTACAGGCATGGGCGGCGATACACGAGGATGAGCTTTATGAAGCATGGAACAACGCGGTACGGAACATTCCTTTCGGAAAAATTGAGCCACTGCGGTAAGGGAGGTCTTGGAATGTACATCAAAGACGGCATTGCATACGCCGGAGAACAGAAGCCACCGATCCGCGTAAGCGGTGTACGACCCTTGGATGAACACCGGCTCTGGCTGCGCTTCAACACCGGCGAGGTCAAAATCTTTGACTTTAGCGGCGAGCTGGAAAGTCCGGCCTTTGCGCCCCTGCGTGACCGTCGGATTTTTGACGGCGTGTATATTGACTATGGCGTACCGATGTGGAACGACGGCGAGATCGATATTGCGCCGGAATACCTCTATCAGCACGGAGCGCCCGCCTAAAAAAGTGCATATCACGTCCACGGGTCATGTCGGCTCGTGGACGTTTGTGTATGCCTAAAGTTTTTCATTTAACAAAATTGCACATAGCTTCTTGACTTTATAGGCGCTTTCCACCATAATACAGCATGACGGCGGGAGACCGTCATGAGGAGTGAATGAAAACGAAAAATGTCATTGATTATCTGGACGCAAGAGCGGCGGATATGCCGGACAAGGCCGCCGTGCGGGACGGAACGGACACACTGAGCTTTTCCCAGCTTCGGGAGCAGGTCTACGCCGTGGCGCGGCTGCTGCTGGCGCGTGGAGCCTCGCGGGAGCCGGTCGGCGTGTATGCCGGACGGACGGTGGACGTTATCTGTGCCATGCTCGGCGTGGCCGCCGCCGGTTGTGCCTATGTGCCGCTCAACCCGACCGTGCCGCCGGACAAAAACCGCAAAATACTGTCCGATGCCGCCGCGCATTATGTGATCGGCATGGACGGCACGGAGTATGACGGTGCGGAGCTTGGCTGCGAGTATATCCGCTATGACCACCATGCCACACACGGCTGCACCGAGCGCCCCGCCGTGGAGATCAACGGGTGCGACACCCTATACCTGATATACACCTCCGGCTCCACCGGCGCACCCAAGGGCATACGGAAAAGCCACGGTGCGCAGATCGATTTCATCGAGGCCTATGTGTCCGAATTCGGCTTCACCGCCGACGAGGTCATCGGCAACCAGTCGCCGTTTTCGGCGGATGCCTCGGCGAAGGACCTCTATCTCATGCTGGCCGCCGGTGCGACACTGGAGATCATTCCGACGAAGCTGTTTTCCTTTCCGGTGCAGCTTGTCGAATATCTGAACGAGAAAAAAATTACTTTCATCTCGTGGGTACCGTCCGCGCTCGCCATCGTGGCGCGGCTGCGCACGTTCCGTGACGTAAAGCCGCTGTACCTGCGCCGCGTCTACTTTGTCGGCGAGGTGTTTCCCGCCAAGGACTTGGCCGGATGGCGCGAGGCGCTGCCGGATGTTGATTATGTAAACCTGTTCGGCTCAAGTGAGATCGCCGGTATCGCGTGCTATTACCGCATTCCGAGGGGCGAGCCCGCGCCGGAGCCGCTGCCCATCGGAAAGCCGCTCGGCAACTGCCGCGTTTATCTAGGCAACAACGGCGTGATTGACGGCTCGCAGCAGGGCGAGATACTGATCGAGTCGGCGGCATTGGCCGATGAATATATCGGCAACCCCGAAAAGACTCCCGAGGTGTTCTGCACGGCGGAGATCGACGGCGAGACGCGCCGTATCCTGCGCACGGGCGATTTTGCCCGCTATGACGACGACGGCAAGCTCGTCTATCTCTCGCGGGATGACGGCATGATCAAATACAAGGGCTACCGTATCGAGCTTGGCGAGATCGAGGCTGCCGTGAGCGCACTGGACTTCGTCGTCCGCTGCTGCTGCCTGTACGACGCGGCGCGTGAGCGTATCACCGTGTTCTTGAGTGCGACAAGGCCGGAGCTCAAGCTGCGCGAGCTTAACGAGGCGCTGGTCGGGACGCTGCCGGATTATATGCTGCCAAAGCGTCTGGTGCTCATGGACGAGCTTCCGCTCAACCCGAACGGGAAGATCGACCGGGCGCTGCTGAAATCAAAGCTGTGAGGATAACGAATGGATAACAAAACGCTGCGGGCGCTGGCGGAGCGCTACGGTACGCCGCTCTACATATTCGACGCGGATGAATTTGCGGCGCGGCTGCGCATGGTAAAGACCGCGCTGGGCGAGAAGATACGCCTTTGCTACTCCATGAAGGCAAACCCCTTTCTGCTGGCGTGTCTGCCGTCGGAGCTGGGAGCGCTGGAGGTATGCTCGCCGGGTGAGCTGACCGTCTGCGAAAATGCGGGCGTCGACCTGAGCCACATCATTTTCTCCGGGGTCAACAAGACCCGCGATTGTGTTGACCGCGCCATTGAGGACGGTGTGGAGGTGTTTACGGTCGAGAGCTATCTCCACCTTGACAATATCGAGGCGGCGGCTGCCGCCGCCGGAAAGCAGGCAGACGTGCTCATGCGCCTAACCTCGGACAACCAGTTCGGCATGGACGAGGAGGAGCTTGTGCGGGCAGCAGCCGGGCGCGAGCGCTGGCCGCACGTCCGCATGGTCGGACTGCACTATTTCTCCGGCACACTCAAAAAGCGCCCGACGCTGATCGGGCGGGAGCTTGCGCGTATGGAGGCACTGGCCGAACGGCTGGAGCGTGAGTGCTCGCTGCACATCGAGCGCATGGAATACGGTCCCGGCCTCTGGATAGACTATTTCGGCGACGACCCGGACAGCTCCGAACGTACCCTTTTGGACGAGGCTGCGCCACTGCTGCGTGATATGGCGGAGCGCTACGCGCTGACGGTGGAGATGGGGCGCTTCTATTCCGCGAGCTGCGGCTGGTACGTCACGCGGGTGATGGACAAAAAGACCAACTGCGGCTTCCATTACGCCATCGTGGACGGTGGTCTCCACCAGATGAACTACGACGGTCAGATGAAGGGCACGGCTGTGCCGCCCATCACCAATCTCATGGAAACGCAGGGCAGGGTAGAGGACTGGTGCCTCTGCGGAAGCCTTTGCACGCCGAACGATGTGCTTGTCCGCGCCGTTTCCATGCCGGAGCCTACGCTCGGCGATATGCTGGCGTTCGGGCGCACGGGCGCGTACTCCATCAACGAGGGCTTTGCCTTTCTCCTAAGCCGCGACCTGCCCGCCGTCGTCATTTACAGCGAACAAAAGGGTGCGCGGCTCGTGCGCGGACATATCCGCCTCGACCCGTTCAACACGCCCAACATTACATAAGGGAGGAATATTCATGGATATTGCTTATTTTTCCAACCGCGAGCTGCGCGAGATAGGCTTTAAGCACATCGGCAAGCGCGTGCTGATCTGCCGCACCTGCAAGATCTATCACGCGGATCAGGTCTCCATCGGCGACGACGTTATCATTGACGACTTCACCGTCTTCAACGGCACCATCAACGTCGGCAACCACGTCCACATCAGCTCGAACTGCGAGCTTTATTCCGGCAAAAGCCACATCGACATCGCCGACTACTGCGGCGTTTCGTCTCATGTCTCGTTCTACGGTATTACGGACGACTATGTTGGTCCCTATATGTGCAATCCCACGATACCGCCTCGCTTCCGCAGTCTGACGGAGGAGCCTGTCGTGCTTGAAAAGCACGTTTTGATCGCTACGCACAGCGTCATTCTGCCCGGTGTCCACATCGGCGAGGGCTGCTCCTTCGGCGCGATGAGCATGATAAACAAATCCACCGAGCCTTGGGGTGTGTATGTCGGCTCGCCCGTCCGCCGTATCAAGGATCGCGACCGCGGTCTTTTGGACAAGTGCCGCGAGCTGGAGGCATCCGAGGCCGGACGCAAAAAATAAGTCGTTAAACCCAATTCAAATAAATTCAATCGGAGGTATTCACCAATATGAGAGAGCGTGTACTGGAAATTCTTGAGGATGTCGTTCCCGACGTAGACTTTGAAAACGAGACGAGCCTTATCTCGGACAACGTGGTCGATTCCTTTGCGGTCGTCGCCATGGTGAACGAGCTCAACGACGAGCTTGACATCGACATTCCCGCCCGCGAGATACTGCCGGCGAACTTTGAGACGCTGGATGCCATCGTCGCGCTGGTCGAGAAGTATTCCTGACGCAAGGCGCATAAAGCTCGCGCCCGCTCCCTTCGGGGAACGGGCGCGTTGCTATATCATAGTCGCATTATTCGGCAGCCTTTTTCCGTCTGCGACGATGGCGGCGGTTGGGGCTTTTTTGCTTGGCGCTGAAGTATTTCTCCATGCTCTCATCCGCCCGATAGACAAGGCGGTTTGCGTGCCATGTGTTGTCCGGCTCATGGCGGAGGCGGACACGGAGCAGGAAGTCGCCGTGGTCGGGGCAGTTTGCCATTGACATATAGCGGCGGTCGCCTTGATTGATCCAGCGCCCGTGGGTGAGCGCCTGCCCGCAGTCGGGGCAGCTTAGGGCATTGACATCGGCGCTCGACCAGAGATCTTCTTTGCTGTCAAAGGGGTCGGTCACGGTATGCTCAATGGGGTCGGGCGTGTCGTCGTTCTCCGTGTGGACACGGACGCGGCGGTCAAGGTGGCGGCGCAGCTCGTCATAGTGCGCAAGCCCGTCCTCCATGTCGAGCCTCGCGCAGACAAGCCCCGTGTTGTAAGCGTCGCCCAGCGCGTCATGTGCCGTGCGCGTCTGCTCAATGCCGAAATGCTCCATCGCCGTTTCGAGGGACTTTTGGTTGCGGTCACCCTCGGTCTGGCGGTTGTAGATGAGCTGCAGGTTGATCCATTTGCCCATCCAGTCGATGTCCATATCGTGGATGATGAGGTTTTGCTCCATGATGTTATGGTCGTCATAGCCCCACGTCATGTAGATACAGTCGTCGCCCGCCCACTCATGGAAGCGAGCCATGGCCTCCGAGAACGGCAGCCCGTTTGCCAGCCGCTCGTTATCGAAGCCGGTCAGCTTTTTGACCTTGTGGTGCATTTTGCGGAACCAGACAGGCTTCACATCCGTCTGAAATTCCGAGCAGGGGTACATATTCTCATCGAGGCGCACCGCGCCGATCTGGATGATCTCGCCGTGGAGATGAATGGGCAGATAGTTGAACACCGAGGACTTGGAGCTCATCGCCTGATTCCACTCCAAATCAAGAACGATATAATTCATCGCCGATTTCCTTTCCAAACGTATACCTTGGCATGATAACACACAATCCGAAAAATAACAACACATTATGCAATTGCCATCGTGCGGGCGCTGTGCTATACTGTATTTTGACGTAATTTTGACCGAGGTGAAATAATATGAATATCGCTGTGCTCTGTGGCGGTCTGTCCAACGAGCGTAATGTTTCTATATCGAGCGGCACGGGCATTGCCCGCGCCCTGCGTGAGCGCGGACACCGCGTTGCCGTCGTTGACCTCTTTCTCGGCTACACCGAGCCCTTTGACAAGCCGGAGGACGTGTTTACGACGGAGAACAGCCTGCCACAGTTCATGGTTGCCGAGCAAACGCCGGAGCTTTCCGAGCTGCGGGCGCTGCGCCCGGACGGTGGGCTGGTAGGACCGAATGTGCTGGATATATGCCGTGCGGCGGATTTTGTCTTTCTCGCCATGCACGGGGAGGAGGGCGAAAATGGGAAGCTGCAAGCCCTGCTCGATATGTATGGCATCCGCTACACCGGCTCCGGCTATCTTGGCAGCGCCATTGCCATGAATAAAAGCATTTCCAAAACGCTGCTCCGCGCCGCAGGTATTCCCGTGCCGCCCGGAACGACCTTCCGCAAGGGCGATGTCTGTGAGGATGTCGGCTTCCCCTGCGTTGTGAAGCCCTGCTCCGGCGGCAGCAGCGTCGGCACGACCATCGTACACGACGAGACGCAGTATGCGGCGGCGCTCGACTTTGCCTTTGGCTATGAGGACAGCGTTATTGTCGAGCGCTTCATTCATGGCCGTGAGCTGACGGTCGGGGTACTCAACGGCAAGGCCATGCCGGTCATTGAGATCATCCCCAAGAGCGGCTTCTATGACTACAAAAACAAATACCAGCCCGGTATGACGGTCGAGCTTTGCCCTGCACCCATCAGCGATGAGACGACCTGCCGTGTGCAGGACTTGGCCGAGCGCGTGTTCCGTGCGCTGAAGCTGGAGGCATATTGCCGTGTGGACTTCATCTTGGAGGATGACGGCGACCTCTACTGCCTTGAGGCAAACACGCTGCCCGGTATGACACCGACAAGCCTCATCCCCCAAATGGGCGCTGTCATGGGCATGGATTACGGCGAGCTTTGCGAGAAGCTGATCGCCGTCTCGATGGAGAAGTATGAAAAATCTGACCGCTGAGGTAGCCGCCGTCCTGACCGGAGCGCAGTGTCGTGGGAGGCTTCCCGCCGGGGAGCTTAGCGCCATCACGACCGACAGCCGGAGCGTTGTAAGCGGCTCGCTTTTCGCCGCCATTCCCGGCGAGCGCGTGGACGGTCACGATTTTCTTCCCGCCGCCATGGAAAAGGGCGCTGTCTGTGCGCTCGTGGAGCGACCTGTGGACTGCGCTCTGCCACAGCTCATCGTCCCCTCGACGGAGGAGGCATTGCAAGCGCTCGCCGCCTACTACCGGCGGCAGTTTTCCCTGCCTGTGATCGGCGTGACGGGAAGCGTCGGCAAGACGACCGCCAAGGAGATGATCGCCTCCGTCCTCGCACAGCGCTTCAACACGCTCAAGACGGAGAAAAACTTCAACAACGAGCTCGGTGTGCCGTTCACACTGTTCCGGCTGCGCCCGGAGCATGAGGCCGCCGTGGTGGAGATGGGCATTTCCGACTTTGGAGAGATGACGCGGCTTTCCCGCATGGTGAAGCCGGATATCGCCGTGTTCACGCTCATCGGCGACGCGCACCTCGAATTTCTCCATGACCGCGAGGGCGTCCTCAAGGCCAAGAGCGAGATCGTCAGCGGCATGGCGGCGGACGGTCTTGTGCTCGCCAACGGCGACGACCCGCTTTTGCGGGCGCATGATTTTGGACGTGAGACGCTGCTGTTCGGCTTCGGGGCGCATTGTGACCTCCGCGCCGTGAATGTGTACAGTGACGGCGAGGGAAGCTCCTGCGAGCTTGTGGGACTGGGGCGGCATATTCCCGTCCGCATTCCTTCCTATGGACAGCACATGGTCTACGCCGCCCTAATGGGCGCAGCAGTGGGACTGCGGCTCGGTCTGAGCGACGAGGAGATTGCCGCCGGTATCGCGGGCTATGAGCCTGTGGGACACCGCAGCCGCGTTCTGAGAACCGGGCGTTGGCTCATCGTTGACGACTGCTACAACTCCAACCCGACCTCGGCGACCTCCGCCGTGCGCTCCTTGCTCGACCTCGGCGGTCGTCCTGTCGCCATTCTGGGCGATATGCTGGAGCTGGGCGAGCAAAGCGAGGCGCTTCACCATAAGCTCGGCGCGTTTGCGGCGGAAAACGGCGTACACGTCGTCGCCTGCGGCGAGCAGGCGAGAGCCATCGCCGAGGGAGCGGGGGACAGCGCCCGCTGGTTTGAAACGACGGCGGAGCTTATCACGGCGCTGCCGGAGCTTGTGACGGACGGCGACAGCATACTTGTCAAGGCCTCACGCCGCCTCCAATTCGAGGACATCACTGACGCGCTCGTGCGCTTGGGATGAGTTATCCGTGTCAAATTTTAGATTATTCTTCACAAAAGCGCAAATTGTGCTATAATCCTATTTTGTGAGCAAAACCCATTATTACTTTAGGGGGATAGATATGTTCAAAATCGTCAGCAAGAGGCCACTCAATGAGGCGAAGACTGTCGTCGAGTTCGTCATTGAGGCCCCACTGGTCGCGCACAAGGCACTTCCCGGCCAGTTCATCATTTTCCGGCTGGATGAGTACGGCGAGCGTGTTCCCGTCACCATCGCGGGCTATGACCGCGAAAAGGGCACCGTCACAATCATGGTCCAGCCCGTCGGTCAGACCACCCAGATGCTCAATCTGCTGGAGGCCGGCGACGAGATCGCCGACTTCGTTGGCCCGCTCGGTCGTCCCACCAACATGGAGGGGCTGAAGCGCGTGTGCGTGGTCGGCGGCGGTGTCGGCAACGCCATCGCGTACCCGGTCGCCAAGGGTATGCATGACCGCGGCATCGAGGTCGACATGGTTGCGGGCTTCCGCTCCAAGGACATCGTTATCCTTGAGGACGAAATGCGTGCCGGTGTCACCAACCTCTACATCACCACGGACGACGGCTCCTACGGCGAGGCAGGCTTCAACGTCACCAAGATGAAGGCTCTGTTGGACGCGGGCAATCAGTACGACGAGATCATGTGCGTCGGTCCGACCCGCATGATGCAGCGCGTCTGCGATGCCACCAAGGAGTACGGCATTAAGACCATCGTTTCCATGAACCCCATCATGATCGACGGCACGGGTATGTGCGGCGCTTGCCGCCTGACCGTCGGCGGCGAGACGAAGTTCGCCTGCGTGGACGGCCCTGAATTCGACGGTCATCTCGTCGATTGGGACGGCATACTCAAACGTGCCACCTACTATGCTGAGGAAGAGGAAGCGGCGAAGCAGCATATTTGCCGCATTACGGGAGGTGTGAGACAGCATGGCTAATATGAGAATGGACAAGAATCCTATGCCCGAGCAGGAGCCTCTGGTTCGCAACAAGAACTTCTCCGAGGTCGCTCTGGGCTACACCGAGGAAATGGCTATCGACGAGGCCAAGCGCTGCCTCAACTGCAAGGCGCCCAAGTGCATGGGCGGTTGCCCCGTCAATGTCCGTATCCCCGAATTCATCGCCAAGGTCGCCGAGGGCGACTTTGACGCTGCTTACAACATCATCGTTTCCACCAACGCGCTGCCCGCCATCTGCGGTCGTGTCTGCCCGCAGGAGAATCAGTGCGAGGGTCAGTGTGTTCGCGGTATCAAGGGCGAGCCTGTCGGCATTGGTCGTCTGGAGCGCTTTGTCGCCGACTACCACATGAACCACGGTCACGCGGACGGCGCTCCCGCCGTTCCCGAAAGCAACGGTCACAAGGTCGCGGTCGTCGGCTCCGGCCCTGCCGGTCTGACCTGCGCCGGTGACTTGGCTCGCAAGGGCTATGATGTCACCATCTACGAGGCCTTCCACAAGGCCGGTGGCGTTCTGGTCTACGGTATTCCCGAATTCCGTCTGCCCAAGGCCATCGTCGCCAAGGAGATCCAGAAGCTTGAGCACTTCGGCGTCAAGATCGTCACCGACGCGGTCATCGGTCGTGCCGAGAGCATTGACGAGCTGTTTGAGCAGGGCTTCGAGGCCGTGTTTATCGGCTCCGGCGCGGGTCTGCCGCAGTTCTTGAACATCCCCGGCGAGAACCTGCTGGGCGTGTTCTCCGCCAACGAGATCCTGACCCGTACCAACCTCATGAAGGCCTATCTGCCCGAATACGACACGCCCATCAAGCTCGGCAAGCGCGTCGCCGTTGTCGGCGGCGGCAACGTCGCCATGGATGCCTGCCGCACGGCCAAGCGCCTCGGCGCGGAGGAGGTCTACATCATCTACCGCCGCGGCAAGGAGGAGCTTCCCGCCCGTAAGGAGGAGGTCGAGCACGCAGAGGCTGAGGAGATCATCTTCAAGCTGCTCAACAACCCCGTTGCCATCGAGGGCGACGAGGGCGGTCACGTCACCGGCATTAAGGTCGTGAAGATGGAGCTGGGCGAACCCGATGCCACTGGTCGTCGCAAGCCCGTGGAGGTTCCGGGCAGCGAGTATGTCATCCCCGTCGACTCGGTCATCATCGCCATCGGCACAAGCCCCAACCCCCTTATCCGCACGACGACCCCCGGTCTGACTGCGACGAAGAAGGGCGGTATCGAGGCCGACGAAAAGGGCGCGACCTCTCGTCCCGGCGTGTACGCCGGCGGCGACGCGGTCACTGGCGCTGCCACGGTCATCAAGGCAATGGGTGCCGGTAAGGTCGCCGCTGCCGGTATCGTGGAGTAC
>CAVIIB010000010.1:12172-15104 GCA_963642815.1 Oscillospiraceae bacterium
CCGGTGGCTTCATCGGGTAGGATTTTTTGTTAAAGCTTTTGTGGTTTCCTTAGCGTTCGTTTTTCTTATAAATCGACCAAAGCCCCCGCATGGCGAGGTTTTTGTCCACGATGATGTTCGGGCGGCGGCAGTAGGGGATGACCTTATCAGCCCATTCGCCGGTGGCGACCACATTCGCTGTCTCGCCCAGCTCCTCGTCAATGCCGGTCAGCAGCCCGTCAAGCATGGCGGCTGTGCCGTAGATAATGCCGCCGCGCATGGAATCGGCGGTGTTTTTGGCAATGACGCGCCCCGGTGCCTTCGGCGCAACGGAGTAAAGCTGTGACGCGCCGCGTGAAAGTGCGATCTGCGACACCATCACGCCGGGTGCGATCACGCCGCCGATATAGCTGCCCTTTTTGTCGAGTACGCCGATGGCGACGGCGGTGTCCATGTTGACGGTTACGCAGGGCAGGGGATAGCGCTCCAACGCGGAGACGGCGACCGCCACAAAATCGCTGGCAAGCTCGCTTGGATCGTCAATGCGGATATTAAGACCAGTCTTCAGTCCGCGTCCGACCCGCAGCGCCCGCCTCCCGGTCAGCTTTTCGGCGGCGGTGCATAGGACAGCCGTCAGCTCCGGCACGACGCTGGAGACGATACAGCCATCCATTTTGCCCAAGTCAACGCCGTGATGCTTCGCCATGAGATCCATCAAAACGGCATATTCATCGGCGGTGCGGGTCTTGACGGAGGACATATAGCTGACGTGCAAAAGAGCACCGTCCTCCATCAGTCCGGCGGCGACACGGTTATTCGATACGTCTATCGCAAGTATCATTTCAATCACTTCCTGCATTCAGATTATCAAATATGCGGCTATATGTCAAAGTATACTTGCAAGTAAACGCGGCTTGTGCTAGAATTAGGTGGCCTTAAAAGGAAAATTCTTTTTTGGAAAGGAAGCATATAACAATGGCACAGTACAAGGTTCAGAGAAAAAAGGGCGTTGAGGGCAGCACCGTCTATGCGTACACCGCTCCCGGCCACAACGAGTGCGTCCCCACCCGTCTGCACGATCCTGCGGATGTTGACAACGGCAAGCTCGTCATGGGCATCACCTACTTCATCCCCGGCGGCGGCACCGACTTCGGCGCGAACCCGCTGGAATCCATCTACTACATCCTTGAGGGCGAGATGACCCTCAAGACCGAGACCGAGGAGACCGTCCTCAAGGCCGGCGACTCCTACCACTGCTGCGGCGGCGCTGCCAAGTCCGTCACCAACACGGGCGACACCGTTTGCCAGATGCTGGTCTGCCTACTGCCCCCGCAGGGCTGATAGGCATAACGCGCCGTAAATAAGCACGAAAAACACCATTGCCACAGCGAGCGCCGGAACACCGCTTCCGGCGCTCGTTTCGATTATCCGAAAAACGGCGCGGGCGGCAGCGGCGGCCAAAGCGGCACAGAGAAGCGTTCGGATAAAATGTCCCGCATGAAAGCGCAGCCCCGTCTTTTTGCGAAGCCGCCAGAGGCTCACGATAAAATTGAACGCCTCGGTGAAGCAAATCACGAAAATATACGCCGCAATGCCGCCGTGTGGCAGGAGCAGCCACACCAGCAGCGCGGAGAGACCTGAATCGGCAATGTTGACGTACATACAGAACATCATCTCGCCTAAGCCCTTTAGGCAGCCGTCCGCGACCATATCCATATACATGATGGGAATGATGAGCGCGAACACGGCGATATAGCGCCCCGCCGATTCGGAATCGTAAAGCACCTGCCCAAGTGCATCACCGAGTGCGAAAAAGCACAGCGCCGTGCCGAGGGAGAAGACGAGCGACTTGCGCAAAATGTCATCCGTCACGGCGCGTATCTCCCGCTCGTCGCCGCGCACCTGCGACTGCGTGAGCTTCGGCACGATAAGCTCCGCGACAGCCAGCATGAGGCAGGAGGGGAACAGCACGACGGGCAGGCTCATGCCCTGTATGACACCATAGGCGGCGAGTGCGGCGCTGGCGTTCAGCCCGGAGCGGCGCAGCCCTCGCGGTATCAGGAGGTGCTGGAAGGTCGAAAGCCCGCTGCGGGCGTAGGAGGCGGCGGCAAGCGGCAGGGCGATAGTGAGCATACGGTCTGTCATGCCGTCGGCGTGTGCAGCCGCCGGACGCGGGATGTGCCGTTTCATATCACACAGGAAAAACAGGAGCGCCGCCAGAAAAGCCAGCGCGTCGGCGAGAGTGCCGCCGATGGCAATGGCACGGCAGGCCCGTTCAATATCGCCGCGCACATAGCCGTGCAGCAGCGCGGCGGTGGCCGCGATCATGAACAGCTCACGCCCTATCTGGACGCATACACCCTTCCACACGCGGCCGGTTGCCGTGAAGTAGCCGTATATGACGGTGCTGAGAGACAGAAAGGGAAGCCCCAGCGCAAGCGCCCGCAGCGGCGCGACTGTCCTCGCGTCACCCAGCCACAGAAAACCGGCGGGCTCGGCGGTCAGCAGCAACGCGGCGCAGGAGGCAAGCCCAAACACCGCGCCATAGAGCATACAGCGCCCCATTGCCGCACGGACACGCCCATCCCTTCCGCGTCCAAGCTCCTCTGCCACCAGCCGTGTGGTCGTGAAGCGTATGCCGCTGACGGCCAGCGTCATGGCAAAGGTCGCCACGCTCATAATGAGCTGTAACAGACCGATACCCGCCTCTCCAATGCGTCCGACCAGCCACACCTGCCACGCCATGCCGACAAAGCGCATGGCGAGTGAGGCCGCCGTCAGCAGCGCCGTATTCTTCATAAGCTCCCTGTCTCGGAACATACCAAACGCCCTTTCCACCGAAAAAATATCGAAAAATCAAGGCTTTCTCTTGCCTAACGCCGGAAAATTGTTTATAATTTTATGGAAGAATGAATTTTATCTAGGGGGTGCTGCCGTGAGTTACCAGATCGGA
>CAVIIB010000010.1:15114-36970 GCA_963642815.1 Oscillospiraceae bacterium
CCCATCCGCTGCACGGCGCGGGTGTTATCTCGGCGGTCGAGCAACGGCGCGTGGACGGCGTTGTTCGGGCTTACTATGTCATGCGTCTGCCGTTCGGCGATATGCTCATCAAATTCCCGCTCGACACCTGTGAGCGCGTCGGTGTGCGCCCTGTACACAGCGCCGAGGAAATGCGCGACATTTTGAGCCGTATTCCGGACATCGAGCTTGACATGGAATCCAATTGGAACAAGCGCTATCGGGAGAATATGCTCCGTATTCGCAGCGGCGATTTGCTCACCGTCTCCGGCGTGGTCAAGGGACTCATGCGGCGCGACACGACGCGCAGCCTCTCCACGGGCGAGCGCAAAATGCTCCATACGGCCAAGCAGATATTGGCCTCCGAGATGGCGCTCTCCATGGATATTCCATACGACGAGGTTGAAAAAAGGCTGGGGGAGGTCGTTGGCTGAACGCCTATGAAAAAGCTATCGGAAACCATGAAAAACATCCGCCTGCCATACTGCTCCGCCGTCATCGTCGCCGGTGGCAGCTCCACACGCTTTGGCACGGATAAGCTCTTTGCCGAGCTGGGCGGTGTGCCGGTGCTGGGACGGACGCTCATGGCGTTTGCGTCCTGCGCCTGTATTCAGGAGATCATTCTGGTCGTGCGTCCGACCATATTGGAGCGGGCGGCGCGTCTGGCACGGGCGTATGGCGGCGATAAGCTGCGGCTTGTCGTCCCCGGCGGCGAGACACGGACATTGAGCGCCTATGCCGGAGTCATGTCCGTCTCAAAAAAGGCGCGGCTCATCGCCATCCATGACGGGGCGCGTCCTCTTGTGAGCGATAAGATCATCGAGGAGACCGTCTGGGCGGCCTACCGCCATATCGCGGCAGCTCCCGCCATTCCCGTCCGCGATACCGTTAAGATCGCCTACGGCGGCGTGGTGGAGAGTACACCAGACCGTTCGACCCTCTTTGCCGTCCAGACACCGCAGGTCTTTCAGGCGGATGTCATCCGCGCCGCCCTCTGCGCAGCGGCGGAGAACGGGCAAAGCCCCACGGACGACTGCGCCGCCGCCGAGGCCATCGGCGCGGAGATAACGCTCACGCAGGGCAGCGAGGAGAACATCAAGATAACCACGCCGCTTGATTTGGCACTGGCCGAGTACATCCTCGGCAGGAGGGATACATGAGGATCGGACACGGATACGACGCACACCGCCTTGTCACAGGGCGAAGGCTCATCCTTGGCGGGGTGGAGATACCCCACGAGCTGGGGCTGGATGGGCATTCAGACGCCGACGTGCTGCTCCACGCGCTGGCTGACGCCATCCTCGGCGCGGCGGCACTTGGTGACATCGGCAAGCTCTTCCCGGACAGCGCCGATTGGACGGCCGGGATGGACAGCATAAACATACTCAAGGGCGCGGCAAGGGCGGCGGCGGACGCGGGCTTTTCCGTCGAAAACTGCGACTGCACCATCATCGCGCAGCGCCCAAAGCTCGCGCCCTACATCGAGACCATGCGCCGCAACATCGCCACCGCGCTCGCCATCGAGCTTTCCGCCGTCAGCGTCAAGGCAACGACGGAGGAGCATATGGGCTTCACGGGACGACAGGAGGGCATGGCGGCACACGCCGTGGTGCTGCTTCGCTGACACAGCCGGAATTCCTTCCGCATACAATGGTCTGTGACCATGGCGGGAGGAATTTTTATGTATCTTTTTATGTGCAAGAGCTTGACCTACGCCCAGCGGAGCGCCCGTATTCTGGAACGAAAGGGGATAAGCGCCTTTATCATGCGCTCGCCCAAGGAGCTGTCAAGCGGTGGCTGCGGCTACTGCGTCCGCGTTGCCGAGCGGCATAAAAGCCGTGCGCTGGAGCAGCTCAAGACCGCCGGACTTGCGCCTCTGCGCGTCTACCGTGTCGAGCCGGACGGTTACACGGAGGTGACGGCATGATCTATCTGGACAGCGCCGCCACCTCCTTTTATAAGCCGCGCAGTGTGGCGCAGGCGGTGACGGAGGCCATGCGCAGCCAGTCAAGCCCCGGACGCGGCGCTTATCCGAGCGCCATGCGTGCCGCCGACACGCTGCTGGACTGCCGGATCGAGCTTGCGGAGATGTTCCATGTGCCGCAGCCGGAGCAGGTCGTCTTCTGCTCCAACGCCACCCACGGTCTCAACATTGCCGCCGCCTCGCTGGTCGGACGCGGCGACCGCGTTGTGGTGTCCGGCCTTGAGCACAACGCCGTGACAAGACCCTTGTATGCAGCCGGTGCTGTCATCGACCCGGCGCGTGCGCCGCTTTTTGACGATGAGGCGACCGTGGCCGCGTTCCGTGCGCGTATCGACGGTGCGGCGGCGGTCTTCTGCACACACGTCTCCAATGTGTTCGGCTATATCCTGCCGGTCGAGCGTATTGCCGCACTTTGCCGCGAGCGCGGCGTTCCCTTTGTGCTGGACGCTTCCCAGTCGGCGGGTGTGCTGCCCGTCGATTTTGCCGCGCTGGGCGCGGCGTTTTGCGCCATGCCGGGTCACAAGGGACTGCTTGGTCCACAGGGCACGGGCGTTTTGCTGGTAAACGGCGCGGCAAGACCGCTGCTTTGCGGCGGCACGGGCTCTAACAGCGCCTACGCCACCATGCCGGATTTCCTGCCCGACCGCTTGGAGGCAGGGACGCACAATGTCCCCGGTATTGCCGGACTACTGGCGGGCTGTCGCTGGCTTCGCAGCAGACCGCAGGGCTCTGTTCTCGCCCACGAACAAATGCTTATGCGTCAGTTGGCACAGTATATCGTCGAAAGCCGCCGCATTGAGCTTTTTCTCGCGCCGCAGCCGGAAAGACAGGCGGGCGTTTTGTCTATGCGCTTTGACGGTCTCGACGTGGAGAGTGTGGCGCAGGCGCTTGCGTCCAAGGGTATTGCCGTCCGCGCCGGTCTGCACTGCGCCCCCTATGCCCACGAGACGGCAGGGACACTGGCAAGCGGGACGCTGCGCGTGAGCTTCTCGCCGTTCAACACGCCCGCCCAGCTTCGGACAGCCGCCGGATATTTGATGGAGCTTACCGGATAATTTACCTTGCCATGTGAAGCTATTTGTTATATAATGAGACGATAAGCAAATTGTACAATGAGGCTGCCTATGCAAACGCTATCAAGATTTATAACTGAATCCGCACGGCTCCTCGGCTCCATCGGGCTATCGGACGCGGTCGATATCCTCATCATTGCCGTGGGTATCTACTGGCTCATCGGCTTCATCCGCCGCACGAACTCGACCAAGGTCGCCAACGCCATCGTCATGCTCGTGCTGGCGCTGTGGCTGTCCGGCGTTCTCAACCTCAACATGACAAACTATGTGTTGAGCGCCGTGTTCAACATCGGTGTCCTCGCCGTCATCATCCTTTTCCAGCCGGAAATACGGCGGGCGCTCGAAAAGGTGGGAAGCCACGGTCCCTTTATTCTTGGACGCGACCAGAGCTCAAGCATGGACTTCGCCATTATGCAGACCGTTTTCGCCTGTGAGGCCATGTCCCGCAGTCGCACCGGCGCACTCATCGTTTTTGAGCGCGACAACCGCCTTGGTGAGGCCATCAACTCCGGCACGATACTCGACGCGAAAATATCTGCGGAGCTGCTGCGAAACATTTTTTACGACAAATCCCCGCTGCACGACGGCGCTGTCATCATCAAGGACGGACGTGTCACCGCCGCCGGTTGTATGCTTCCGCTGTCGTCCAACGGCAACCTGAGCCGCGACCTCGGTATGCGCCACCGTGCCGCCCTCGGTATCAGCGAGCAGACCGACGCCGTTGTCGCCATCGTGTCGGAGGAGACGGGCGGTATCTCCATCGCCGTGGACGGGATGCTCAAGCGCCACTTGAGCCAAGACACCTTTGAGACGCTGCTGCGCAACGAGCTTCTGTCCGATGAGCCGGAGGCACAGCCCTTCTGGAAGCGCAGAAAACAAAAGAGGAACGACCATGCAGAATAAAAACGATAAGCGCTGGATAAACCGCTTCTTTTCAAACCGTGCTTGTGTCGCCGCGCTGTCCGTATTCGGCGCGATCCTGTTTTGGTGCTTCTACACGACGACCTACGGCGCAAAGGAAACGCGCACCTTCACCGGCGTGGAGGTCAACTATGCGGGTGAGGCGACCATGCGCGAATCCCTCAGCCTCATTCTGACCTATGAGGACACCGAGACCGTGACCGTCACGCTCACAGGTCCGCGCCGCTATATCGCCAACCTCACCTCGGCGGATCTCACCGCCTCGGTTGACCTCTCCAAAATCACACGCACCGGCGATAAGACGCTCAGCTATTCCATCGTCTACCCCAGCAATGTGGACAGCTCTGCCATGACCGTGACCCGCAAATCGCCGGAATATGTCTCCCTTGTCGTCTCCAAGCTCGCCACAAAATCCGTTGTCGTAAAAGGCGAGTTCGTCGGCACGACCAAGGAGGGCTTTGTGGCGGATAAGGAGATGAGCTTTGAGCCCTCGACCGTCACGCTCATCGGTCCGGAGGAGGAGCTGAACGAGGTCGATTGCGCCTTTGTCACCATTGACCGTGACGACGTGAATTCCAGCTTCACGGCGGAATCCGCCTTTACCCTGCACAACGCAGATGGGGAGGAACTCAGCTTTGAGGATGTTCAGTGCGACGTGGAGACCGTCTCCGCCGGACTGACCGTGAACATGATGAAGGAGGTCGCGCTCGATGTCACCATCGTGGACGGCGGCGGCGCTACAAGCGCAAACGTCATCCGCCATATAGAGCCGAGCAGCATCATGCTCGCCGGTGACAGTGCGACGCTGGCCGGGGTCAACACAATATACCTTGGCACGATCGACCTCTCCGACTATCAGAGCTTCCCGGACACGGAGTACACCATCCCGCTCCCGAACGACACGGACAATCTCTCCGGCGTGACGACGGCGACGGTCTCCCTTGAATTTACCGGCCTTGCCACTGCCTCGTTCACGGTGTACAACCTCGAATACATAAACTGCCCGGAGGGCTACACAGCCGAGATCATGACGCTGGGTATTCCGGTCACGATTCGCGCCCCGGAGGAAACGCTCGCGCAAATATCGGCCAGCAATCTCCGCGCCGTGGCAGATCTGAGCGACATCACCGTGACCTCTCGCGCACCGACCACCATCTATGTGGACGGCTTCTCTGACGCGGGCGCGGTCGGTGACTACACCATGACAGTCGTAATGACGGAGGATACAACGTGACACAAAACGGCGTTGTGACCAGAAAACTGGATAACGGACGGGCGGAGGTGTCCATCCTCCGCGGGACGGCCTGCGGCGGGAGCTGTGGAAGCTGTGAGGTGTGTCAGTACAACTCCCACCTCTTGATCGAGGCGGAAAACCCCATCCACGCCGACGCGGGCGACCGCGTGGTCGTGACAAGCAGTACAAGCCACATCGTGGGGCTGACCTTCCTCATCTATATGCTCCCGCTGGCCGCGTTCTTCATCTGCTACGCCGTGGCTTATGCCGCCGGTGCGCAGCAGGGGCTTTGTATCGCCGTAAGCTTCGTCGGGCTGGCGCTCGGTGCGCTGCTCATGGTCTGCATTGGTCGCCGCCGCAAAGCGCCGCGCTACGAGCTTACGGGCTATATCCGCTGATGTACGGTTATGTTCGCCCGCTCAAAGGCGAGCTGAAGGTCTCGGAATACGAGGCGTTCCACGCCATCTACTGCGCCCTCTGTCACCAGCTGTCCCGGCGCGGCGGTCTTGCCGCCCGCTTTGTCGTCAACTACGACTTCACCTTTCTCGCCATGCTCCTGTCCCACGCGGACAAGCTCGAATGCGAGAAAAAGCGCTGTCCGGCACGGCTGGGGCGCAGACGTGCCTGTGTGTGCGCGGATGAAACGCTGACGCAGGCGGCGGATGAGAGCCTTATCCTCGCATGGTGGAAGCTCACCGACGCCATTGCCGACGCTGGCTTTATCCGCTCGATTCCCGCCCGCGTTGCCCGTGCGTTGCTTCGTCCGGCCTACAAAAAGGCCGCAAGTACACAGCCGAGCTTTGCCGAGACAGTCCGCGATTCCATTGCCGCGCTGTCGGCGCTGGAAAAGGAAAAATGCGCAAGCCTTGACGCGGCGGCGGATAAATTCGCCGTGATACTGCAAGCGGCGGCGGACAGCGAGAGCGACGAAAAACGGCGGCGGGCGCTGCGCTCGCTGCTCTACCAGCTCGGTCGCCTCATCTACCTTCTGGACGCGGCGGACGACCTTGCGGACGACTGGAGGCACGGGACATATAACCCCTTGATATACCGCTACGAGCTGACGGACGACACACTCACGCCGGAGCAGCGGCAGCAGCTTCGTGAAACGCTGTGTCAGACGCAGAACCGCATGGCGGCGGCTTTCGCGCTGATAGAGCCGAGCTGTTGGCAGCCCGTGCTTGCAAACATTGTGTATTACGGCTTGCCGTGGGCAGCGGAATCGGTGCTGAACGGCGAGTGGAACAAGAGAAAACAGGATGGGAGAATCCATGAACGATCCTTATAACGTCTTGGGCGTTTCGCCGCAGGCGAGCGACGACGAGGTTAAAAAAGCATACCGCGATTTAGCGCGGAAGTATCATCCCGACAACTACGTCAACAACCCGCTGGCGGACTTGGCGCAGGAGAAGATGAAGGAGATCAACGAAGCCTACGACACCATCCAGCGGCAGCGCGAGGGTGGCGCATCCGGCGGCTATTCCTCCTACGGCGGCGCACAGGGTGCGTACCAGCGCCAGAGCGGAGGATACTCCGCCTCGTCGCCCCAGTATGCGCAGATACGCGCCATCATCAACGCCGGAAACCTCGATCAGGCGCAGTCCATGCTGAACAATATCCAAACGCATGACGCGGAGTGGAACTACCTCATGGGTAGTATCTACTGGCGGCGCGGCTGGATGGACGAGGCGAGCCGCTATTTCCGCACAGCCGCCTCCATGCAGCCGAACAACGCCGAATACCGCGATGCCGTCAACTACATGAACAGCAGCGGACAGGCCTACTATAACCCCAATTTCACCGGCTCGCAGATGAGCCAGCAGGATATGTGCAACTGCTGCTCCTCCGCGATTTTGGCGGACTGCTGCTGTGAGGCCATGGGCGGCGACCTCATCCCGTGCTGCTGAAATGTCGAAGAACACAAAACGGCTGACCCGTCTTGCCGCTCTCGCCGCCATCGGCGTGGCCTTTCTCTTTCTCGGCTCGGTGCTGCCCTCGGCGCGGCTGGCCGTCACGGCGCTGGCCGGTTTTTTCGCGGCGGCGGCGCTTTTGATGTACGGCTTCGGCTGGGCGCTCGGCGTATACGCCATCACAGCGGCGCTTTCGCTGCTGCTTCTTCCGGCTAAGCTCTGCGCCATCCTATACACTGCTTTCTTCGGTCTCTATCCGTTGCTCAAGGCGTTTCTTGAATCGCGTATCAAGGCGCAGCTCCCATGCTGGGCGGCCAAGCTCGGCGTGTACACGCTCGCCTTTGCGGTCTGGTGGCTCATCACCGCCGGAATCGGTCTGCCGGAGGGTCTGCTGTCCCACTGGTACGTCCTCTGGCCGCTCGGCGCGGCGGCGTTTGCGGTGTATGACATCTGCTTCAGCTTTCTCATTAAGATCTACATACAAAGAATATCGGGGTATTTTCAATGATTTACAGTATGACGGGCTACGGCGGCGCAAAAGGGGAGCTTGACTCCATCGTCGTCTCCGCCGAGCTCAAAAGCGTCAACAACCGCTTTCTGGACGTGTCCGTGCGGCTGCCGAAAAGCTATCTCTTTGCGGAGGAGGCCGTTCGCAGCGCCGTGGCCTCCAAGGTGTCGCGTGGCAAGGTCGATGTGTTTCTAAGCGTCGATTCCTCTGCCGCCGATACCGTCACCATCAAGGTCAACCAGCCGCTGGCGGAGGCGTATGTGACCGCCGTTCGTGACCTTTCCGAGCAATTTTCCCTGCCGGACGAGCTCAGTGCGCTCTCGCTGGCACGTTTTCCGGAGGTGCTGTCCACCGACCGTGAGGATGCCGACCGCGACACCGTGACACGGGCGATAGTGACCATGCTTGACCGGGCGCTTGACGACTATAACGCCATGCGGGCGCGAGAGGGGGAGCGGCTTTGTGCCGATCTGCTGGACAAGCTCGACCGCATTGAGAAGCTGGTGGAGCAGATCGAGGCGCGTTCACCGCAGACAGTCGCGGAATACCGCCAGAAGCTGACGGATAAAATGCAGGAGGTGCTTGCCTCCGCCGCCGTGGATGAGGCGCGTATTCTCCAAGAGGCCGCCATCTACGCCGACCGCGTCGCCGTGGATGAGGAAACCGTCCGTATGCGAAGCCACCTTGCCCAGTTCCGCCAAATGCTTGCCGACGGCTCGCCCATCGGGCGGAAGTTCGACTTTCTGGTGCAGGAGATGAACCGCGAGGCCAACACGACCGGCTCCAAATGTGCCGACAGCCAAATCGCCAAGCTGGTCATCGACATGAAGGCAGAGATAGAAAAAATACGCGAGCAGGTGCAGAACATTGAGTAGTCTTATCAACATCGGCTTTGGCAACTATGTTTCGCTTGAGCATATCGTCGCCATCGTGGACCCTGAATCCAACCCCATCAAGCGCGTGGTGAGCCAGAGCCGCGAAAATGGCCGTCTGGTCGATGCGACCTATGGCCGCAAAACGCGAGCCGTCATTGTCTCGGACAGCGGTCACGTCATTCTTTGCCCGCTGCTGCCGGACACCCTGAGCCAGCGTATCGCCGGAAAGACGGGAGGCGACGGAAGTGAGGGATAAGGGACTTTTGCTTGTTGTTTCCGGCCCGTCCGGCGCGGGAAAAAGCACTGTGATCGGTAAAGTCATGCAGGATCGGGACGATGTGTGCTTCTCCGTTTCCGCCACGACCCGCGACCCGCGACCTTATGAAGTGGACGGTCTTGACTACTACTTCATCACGCGGGATCGCTTCGCCTCCATGGTCGATAACGGCGAATTTCTTGAACACGCCGAATATGTCGGGAATTGCTACGGCACCCCCGCCGCGCCCATTGACCGCGCCATCGCCGACGGCAAATGTGTCGTTCTCGACATTGAGGTACAGGGTGCGTCGCAGGTCTTGGCCAAGCGCAGCGACTGCGTGAGCGTGTTCCTGTGTCCGCCGTCGCTGGAGGAGCTCGAACGCCGTCTGCGCGGACGGGACACCGACACGGAGGAGCGCATTCGCAAGCGGCTGGAAACCGCCGCCCGTGAGTACGCGCTCGCCTCCCGCTATGACTACATCATCATCAACGAAGACGCCAACCAATCGGCGGCGCAGCTTGAAGCCATCATCACCGCTTACCGCTGTCGCTCCGAATTTCAAATCCAGTATATTTCAGAAGGAGGCAATGCCTTATGATGCTCTATCCCCCTGTCGCCGATCTCGTCGATAAGATCGGCAGCCGTTATATGCTCGTCAACCTCGTCGCCAAACGCGCCCGTAAAATCGCGGCGGAGGCCGAAAACGAGGGCGAGCCGCTCACAAAGAAGCCGGTTTCCAGCGCCATCGACGAGGTTTACACCGGCAAGCTCAGCGTGAACAACGAGGTGCCGCTGCACCATGACGAGGAAACGGCAGAGCCCGCGTCGGAGGACACGGACGACATCATCATCGAATAAAGGCGGGATAACCCCGCCTTTTCCTTGCAGACGGCGAACACGCTATGGGAAACGACACGATTGCACGGGTCGCTGTTTCGGGTGTCAGCTACTGGTTTGACCGCCCGTACAGCTACGCAGTACCCGAAAACTTCATATCGCAGCTTCGCCCCGGTATGCGCGTCGCCGTTCCCTTCGGTGGCAGCCGCCCCCGCGAGGGCGTTGTGCTGGCGCTCGAATCGGGCGACGGAAGCGCCCTAAAAACCGTGCTCACGCTGCTGGATGAGACGCCGATTCTAACACAGGAGCAGCTTCGGCTGGCGCTATGGATGCGTGAGCGCTTTTTCTGCACGGTATCCGAGGCCGTTCGCTCCATTCTGCCCGCCGGTCTGTGGTATAAGGTCAGTGCGCTCTATACGCTCGCGCCGGACATTGACCGGGAAGCGGCCTATGCCGCCGCCGGACGCTCCAAGGCGGAAAAGCTCGTGCTTGACGCTGTTTTCGCGCATGGAGGGCGCTGCCCGCTTGCGGATATAGAGACCGTGTTTGGCACGAAAAACGCGGGCGCAGCGCTGGCAAGCCTTGTGAAAAAGGGTATACTGCTCACCGAGAGCAGCCAAAGCCGCCGCACGGGCGACCGCACCGTCACCAAGGCCTCCCTCGCCGTCAGCAGGGAGGAGGCCATGGCCGCCATCGAGGCGAATCGCCGTGCCGTCCGCCAGACGGCGGTGCTGCGCGTTTTGTGCGAGCTCGACAAAGTGTCGGTCGCCGATTTGTGCTATTTCACCGGCTCTGGTCGGGACAGTATCAAGCGTCTCTGCGCCAAGGGTCTGGTACGGCTGGCGGAGGAGGAGCTGCTGCGCCGTCCCCGCTATGAGGCGGGGGAGACCGCGCCGCTCCCAAAGCTCAATCCGCGCCAATCCGAGGCGCTGGAGGGTCTGTGGGCGCTGGCACAGGCGGACGAGGCCAAGGCTGCGCTGCTGTTCGGCGTGACCGGCTCCGGGAAAACGACCGTCTATATCCACCTGATTGACCGTGTGCTGCGGGAGGGCAAGTCCGCCATACTGCTCGTGCCAGAAATATCGCTCACGCCGCAAATGCTCAAGACCTTTTCGTCCCACTTCGGGGACGAGATCGCCGTGCTGCACTCGGCGCTGTCGATGGGCGAGCGCTATGACGAATGGAAGCGCATCCGAAGCGGGGCTGCCCGTCTTGTCATCGGCACACGCAGCGCCGTGTTTGCGCCGGTGCAGAGGCTGGGCTGCATCATCATCGACGAGGAGCAGGAGGACAGCTACAAGTCCGAAAATGCCGCCCGCTACCATGCGCGGGATGTGGCGAAATTCCTTTGCTCGCGGGCAAGGTCGCTGCTGCTGCTGGGCAGTGCCACGCCGGACATCAGCTCAATGTACAGCGCGGAGACGGGGCGCTATCATCTTTTCCGTCTGCCGGAGCGCTACAACGCCATGCGGCTTCCCACCGTCCGCATCGTGGACATGAAGAAGGAGCTGCACGACGGAAACGGCGGTGTTATATCCTCCGTCCTGCGCCGGGAGCTTCAAGAAAATCTCGACCGTGGCGAGCAATCCATCCTCTTTCTCAACCGACGCGGCGCGAATAAGCTCGTCACCTGCGTCGAATGTGGCTTCACCTATAGCTGCCCCAACTGCTCACGCGCCCTGACCTATCACAGCGTCGGAAACCGGCTTTTGTGCCATTGCTGCGGCCATGCCCAGAGGCCGGACGCGGTATGTCCCGCCTGCGGCGGGAGATTGAGCTATGTCGGTGCGGGAACGCAAAAGGTCGTGGAGGAGCTGGAGCTGCTGTTCCCCGGTATGGAGGTGCTGCGCATGGATGCCGACTCCGTAACACCGGCGGCAGGGCATGGGACGCTTTTGGAGAAATTCCGAAGCCAGCGTATCCCGGTCATGGTCGGCACACAGATGGTGACAAAGGGACTCAACTTTGAAAACGTCACGCTCGTCGGCGTGTTATCCGCCGACCAGAGCCTATATTCCGGCAGCTATCGTGCCTCGGAGCGCAGCTTTTCCCTCATCACGCAGGTCATCGGGCGCTCCGGGCGCTTTGAAAAGCCGGGTCGCGCCGTGATACAGACCTTCACGCCGGAGAATCAAGTCATACGCCTTGCCGCAGCGCAGGATTACGAGGGCTTCTACCACGCGGAGCTGTCCGTCCGGCAACTTACCGGCTCGCCGCCGTTTGGTGACTTGTTCGTCCTGACGGCCAGCGGGGAGGACGAGGTGGCGGTGCTGCGCTGCTGCGCCGATATACGGCGGCTGCTTTTGCATGAGACCGCCGGCTTGGATGGGACAAGGGTGCTTGGTCCCGCGCCGCTTCCCGTGGCAAGGCTCAACCGCACATGGCGCTATCGCGTCACGGTGTCGAGCGCACAGAGCGCCGAGGTGCGGCGTATCGTGGCAGCGGTGCTGCTTTCCTGCAACAACGACAAAAAATACAGGGGCGTGTCCGTCTATGCCGACTTCGACCCCTTGGACTGAATGGAGATACAATGGCTCTTAGAACGATACTGGAATCGGGCGATGAAATGCTGCGCAAGCATTGCCGCCCCGTGACGAGCTTTGACCAGAAGCTACATGATCTTTTGGACGATATGGCGGAGACGATGTGTACCGCCAACGGCGTTGGACTGGCCGCGCCGCAGGTCGGTATTCTGCGCCGTGCCGTCGTTGTCTTAGAGACAAATGTGGACGAGGACGAGGATGAATACATCATCGAGCTTGTCAACCCGGAGATCATCGAGCAGGAGGGTGAGCAGGACGGGCCGGAGGGCTGCCTGTCCGTGCCGGGTGTGTACGGCATGGTGAAGCGCCCGGAGTATGTCAAGCTCCGCGCACAGGACAGAGACGGCAGCTTCTTTGAGATCGACGGCTACGGCCTCACGGCGCGGGCGTTCTGCCATGAGCTTGCGCATTTGGAGGGACAGCTTTTCACCGACATCACGACCCATATCCTGACGAAAGAGGAAATGGACGCATACTACGACGAGCAGGACGACGCGGAGGCATAGGCATGAGAATCGTATTCATGGGAACGCCGGATTTCGCGGCGGTATGCCTCAAGGCGCTGCTGGATGAGAATTATGAGGTCGTCGGCGCGTTCACCCAGCCGGACAAGCCCAAGGGACGCGGTCACAAGCTGGCGGTCTGTCCCGTCAAGGAGCTTGCCGCAGCGCATGATATCCCCGTGTTCCAGCCGGAAAAGCTGCGCGACGGAACGGCGCTGGCCGATTTGACGGCGCTTGCACCCGACCTCATCGTTGTGGTGGCCTACGGGCGCATTTTGCCGGACGATATTCTGGCGCTGCCGCCGCTCGGCTGTATCAACATCCACGGCTCGGTGCTCCCGAAATACCGAGGCAGCGCTCCGATACAGTGGTCGGTCATCAACGGCGACAAGACCGCCGGTGTCACCAGTATGTATATGGCGACGGAAATGGATGACGGAGATATCATCTTCACGGCGGAGACCCCCATCGGCGAAAAGGAGACGAGCAGCGCCCTGTTTGAGCGGCTCGCGCCCATGGGCGCGTCGCTGCTGCTGCGCACCATCCGCGCCATCGAGGACGGGACAGCGCCACGCACACCGCAGGACAGCGCTCTTGTGACCTTTGCGCCCATGCTCTCCAAGGAGCTTTCGCCCATCGACTGGAATCGTGAGCCACCCGCCATCCTCAAGCAAATATACGGCTTGCAGGACTGGCCGTGTGCGACGGCGGTGCTTGGAGGCACGGAGTTCAAAATCTACGATGCCGACCTCACAGAGCATACGACGGACCAAGCGCCCGGTACGCTTGTCAGCGCCGGTAAGCAGGGGATCGAGGTCGCGTGTGCCGGAGGGCGGACGCTCATGCTGCGGGAGCTGCAAGCCTCCGGCGGCAAGCGTATGAGTGCGGCGGCTTATCTGCTCGGTCATCCGATGGAGGTCTGATATGCCGCGAAAAATAGCACTGGAGGTCTTGGAGCGCTGCCGTCGCGGCGGCGCATGGAGCAGCCAGACGCTCTCCACGCTCTTGGAGCGCCGTGCGCTGGACGGCCGTGATGCGGCCTTTTGCTCGCGCCTGTTTCTCGGAACGCTTCAAAACCTTTACTATCTCGATTTCTGTATCGACCACTATGCAAGGGGCAAGCTTGAGCCAAAGCTGCGCGATATTCTGCGCCTCGGCGCGTACCAGCTCCTGTTCATGGAGCGCGTCCCGCCCATGGCGGCGGTGAATGAGGCGGTCAAGCTCTGCAAAGGCTGTGGCTACACGCGGGCAGCAGGACTTGTGAACGCCGTGCTGCGCCGCCTCGCGTCGGAGGGTGCGCCCGCTGTGCCGGGTGAGGGGAGTGCCGAATACCTCTCCATCCGATGGAGCCATCCGCTGCCGCTGGTCGAGGAGCTGATAAAGCTGCGCGGCTATGACGGTGCTGCCGCCGTGCTCGCGCTCAACAACGAGGCAGCACCCACCTACATCCAGACAAACTATCTGCGGACAACGCCGGAGGCGCTCGCTGAGCGCTTGGGCGCAAAGCCCTTTGACGGCGTGGCGGGTTGTCTGGTTCTCTCCGGCGGCTCCGTCGCCGGGAGATCGGAATTTCAAGACGGGTTGTTTTATGTGCAAGACCCTGCCGCCCGTGCCGCCGTGTATATGTCCGGTGTGAAGCCGGGTATGCGCGTACTGGATGCCTGCGCCGCCCCCGGTGGCAAGAGCTACGCCGCCGCCATGGATATGCGCGGCGAGGGCGAGATCGTCTCCTGCGACGTGAGCGGCGCGAAGCTCGCGCTGGTGGCGGAGGGCGCGGAGCGCATGGGTATTGGCTGCATTGATTGCCGTGTCCGCGACGCACGGGAGCTCGACGAGGGCTTATTTGACTTGGTGATCGCCGATGTCCCGTGCAGCGGTCTCGGCGTGATACGGAAAAAGCCGGAGATACGCTACCGCGACGCGGCGGAGGCCGCCGGACTTCCCGCCTTGCAGAGCGAGATACTGCGCCATTTGGCCGCCTCGGTCAAGCCGGACGGTAGCCTTTGCTACTGCACCTGCACATGGCGGGAGACCGAGAATAGCGCGGTGACACACGCCTTCTTGGCGGAAAACAGCGACTTTGAAATGCAAGAGGAAAGGACGTTCTGGCCGGACTTGGACGGAACGGACGGGTTTTATTCATGCCGGATGCGCAGGAAAAGCGGGATATAAAGCGGCTGCTGCCGGAGGAGCTGGAGGCGGAGCTTTCGTCGCTCGGTCTTCCCAAATTCCGCGCAAAGCAGATTTTTCGCTGGCTTTCGCGTGGGGCTTGCTCCTTCGAGGAGATGACCGATCTCTCTGCGCCGCTGCGGGAGCGGCTTGACAGCCTCTATACGATACCCACGCTCCAAACGCTGCGGCGACAGGAATCGGCACAGGATGGGACGATAAAATTCCTCTGGGAGCTGCCGGACGGTGAGAGCGTCGAAACGGTGTTCATGCGCTACAAGCACGGGAACACGGTCTGTATCTCCTCCCAAGTCGGCTGCCGCATGGGCTGCGCGTTTTGCGCGTCCACGCTGGGCGGACGTGTGCGCGATCTGGAGGCATCGGAAATGCTTGATGAGGTGCTGCGCACCGAGCTTGAGGCCGGTGATCATATCTCCAACATCGTTTTGATGGGCATTGGCGAGCCGCTGGACAATTTCGACAATGTGATACGCTTTCTGCGCCTCGTCAACCATCCGCAGGGACGCGACATCGGAATGCGGCATATCTCGCTGTCCACCTGCGGTCTGACCGAAAAGATTGACAAACTGGCCGAGCTTAATTTACAATTGACCTTATCGGTGTCGCTGCACGCGCCGGACGACGAGACGCGAAGCCGCCTCATGCCGGCCAACCGCGGACGCGGGGTGGACGAGGTGCTGTCCGCGTGTCGCCGCTATTATGAAAAAACGGGTCGCCGTATCTCCTTTGAATACGCGCTCATACGCGAGGTGAACGACACGCCGCGGCAGGCGCATTTGCTGGCGGACAAGCTCAAGGGAACAGGAGCGCACGTCAACCTTATCCGCCTTAACTACGTCTCGGAGCGCGATTTGCAGCCGTCTACGCCGGAGGCACTCAAGGAGTTTGAAAGGATATTGACGGAGGGTGGCATAACGGTCACGATCCGCCGCCGCCTTGGCAGCGATATTGACGCCGCCTGCGGTCAGCTTCGTCGAAAGAAGATGAGGGAAGCATGAAAATTTTTGGAGCAAGTGATATAGGAAAGGTGCGACTGGAAAACCAAGACTGCTTTGCCGTGCGCACACTTTCCGACGGAGTGCTTGCCGTCGTGTGCGACGGCATGGGCGGTGCAGCCGCCGGTCGTACCGCCAGCGACATCGCCTGCCGCAGCTTTATGGAGCACAGCTCCGCTGCATTGGAGGTCGGTGGCGGCGACAAAATTGCGGAGAGCCTCAGCGCCGGTGCGGACAAGGCCAATCGCGACGTGTATAGCCGCTCCATGCAGGATTCGGAGTGTGAGGGCATGGGCACAACGCTGGTCGCGCTCTATGCCAACCGTGACGGCGTGACGCTGCTGAACGTCGGTGACAGCGGGGCATACCGCATATCCAACGGCGTTATGACAAAGCTTACGCACGACCACTCGCTTGTGCAGGAGCTGATGGATCTTGGTCGTCTCACCCGTGAGCAGGCACGAAAGCACCCGCGTAAAAACATCATCACCCGCGTCGTCGGCGGCGAGCGCTTTGTCCGAAGCGACGTATTTGAGGCGGAGGCCGGAGAGGGCGACATTTTCCTCCTGTGCTCCGACGGACTGACAAACAGCTTGAGCGACGAGGACATCACGGCCTGCTGCCCACAGGGCGGCGAGCCGGAGGCAATATGCGGTGCATTGATCGAGGCGGCGCTTTCCGCCGGTGCCAGAGACAATGTGACCGTTGTGGCGCTGACGTTTGAAAGGGAGGCGGATGGACATGAGCAATAAGGTCAATTGGCGTATCGGCAAGCTGCTGGACAACCGCTACGAGATCAAGGACGTCGTGGGTGTCGGCGGTATGGCCGTCGTATACAAGGCGACGGATGTGAAGCTCAAGCGCAATGTTGCCATCAAGGTCTTGCAGGACGATGTGGCGATGGACGCGGAATCCCGCCGCCGCTTCCGCACGGAATATCAAGCGGTCGCCATGCTGTCCCATCCCAACATCCGCGCCGTCTATGATGTCGTGTCCTCCGGCGACACGGAATACATCGTCATGGAATATGTGGACGGTATCAACCTCAAACAATATTTGAAAAAGAAAAAGGTTTTAAGCTGGAAGGAAGCGCTGCATTTTGCGACACAGATCGCCCGTGCGCTCTCCCATGCCCATTCCAAGGGCATTATCCACATGGACATCAAGCCCCAGAACATCATGCTTCCGAAGGACGGCACGGCCAAGGTCGCCGACTTCGGTATCGCCATGGTGGAGAATGCGCCCGACCAGTCCGGCTCGGATGAGGCCGTCGGCAGCATCCACTACATTTCCCCTGAACAGGCTCGCGGTGAGAACATCGACGCCCGGACGGACATATATTCCCTCGGTGTCGTACTGTATGAAATGCTCACCGGCAAGCTCCCCTACGACGGCGCAAGCGCGGCGGAGGTCGCCGTGCAGCAGATGTCCGTTGTGCCGGACGCACCCACAGCCATCAACCCGGAGATCCCGGAGGAGCTGGAGGAGATCACGCTCAAGGCCATGCAGACAGACCCGGCGGAGCGTTACCAATCCGCTGACGAAATGCTGGCCGCGTTGGAGGACTTCCGCAAGGGCATGACCTCGCCGCTAGTCGAGCGGCGCACGATACTCCCGGAGGAGGCAACACCCGCGCAGCGCGGCGAAATGCTGCACCTCATCCGGCGGGACGTTCCGCGTATCAGCAACGCCGGTGAAAAATCAAGGCAGGCCTATGTCCGCCGCCGCACACGCGCCAGCAAGATCAGTCTGCTTCTCGGTATCGGTCTGGTGCTGTGCTTTGCCATTTTCCTTGGCAGCTTTGTTTGGAACTACTGGCTTCGCGGTATCTTCCGTGACCCGGAGCGCACGGCGGTGCCGGATTTTTCCGGCCTGTACGCCGAATCGGTCATGCAAGACCCCGCCTTTACGGAGCTTTTCAACTTCCAAATCGTCTATCAGGCGGATGACAGCTCGCCCGTCGGCACGGTCGTCCGGCAAGACCCGGAGGCCGGATCGAGCCGCATGATCACGGACGAGGGAATCCCCGTCAAGCTCATCGTGTCCTCCGGCATAGAGCTTGTCACCATCCCGGACATCGTCAACGACTATTACCCCGATGTACAGGCAAAGCTACAGGAGCTCGGTCTCAACGTCATGACGGAGCTGTCGCCCTCGGACTCGGTGACGGCGGATTTCGTCATAAGCTGCAAGCCCGCCGTCGGCTCTGCCGTGGCCGCCGGTACCTATGTGACCATCACGGTCAGCGCCGGTCCCTCCGTGGACTATGTGGATATGCCCAATCTGGTCGGCGCGAGCAAGGCGGAGGCGCTCACCCAGCTTTCGGCACTCGGTCTTATCTGCACGGAAAATGAAGTCACCTATGTTTCCTCCACGGAGGAGGAGACCGACCTCGTCCTCTGGCAGAACTACGATGCCGGAGAGCAGATCGTGGCGAACACCAAAATATATCTCCATGTCGGTAGCGGTCCTGTCGAGACGGAGACAAGCTCCGAGAGCGAGTGAGCTTGGAGGGTATCATCATCAAGGCGCTGAGCGGCTTCTACTATGTCCGCTCGGAGGGGCAGACCTACCGCTGTCGCGCCCGTGGTCGCTTTCGTCTGGACGGGCAAAGCCCGCTTGTCGGCGACCGCGTCCTCTTTCAGCCCGCCGCGAGCGGCGACGGCACTGTTACCGCGCTTTTGCCGCGCCGTAACTTCTTCGAGCGTCCGGCGATCGCCAATGTTGACCGGCTCGTTATGCTCGTCTCTGCCGCCATCCCCGTCACCGACCCATACCTCATCGACATGGTGACGGTGCAGTGCGAAAAGCGGGGCTGCGGTGTGCTGCTCGTCGTCAACAAATGCGACCTTGACCCCGGCGACGCGCTTGGTGCCATCTATGCCAAGACCCCGTACGAGCTTTTGCGCACCAGTGCGGCAACAGGGGAGGGCGTGGAGGCACTGCGCTCGGCCATTCGCGGGCAGGTCTGCTGCTTTACCGGCAACTCCGGCGTTGGGAAATCCAGTCTACTCAACGCCTTGGACAGCCGCTTCACGCTGGCAACCGGCGAGATAAGCCAAAAGCTAGGGCGAGGTCGCCACACCACACGCCACGTTGAGCTTTTCGACCTCGGCGAGAACACCTATATCGCGGACACCCCCGGCTTCGCCGCTTATGACGATGGCGCGGCGCTCGGACTGCGGAAGGAGGAGCTTGCCGCGTTGTTCCCGGAGCTTAGCGCGTATACCGGCGACTGCCGCTTCCTCGACTGCGGCCATCTCGCCGAACCCGGCTGCGCCGTGACAGCGGCGGTCAAGCGCGGCGAGATCGCCGAAAGCCGCCACCGCTCCTATCGCCGCCTCTACGAGCAGGCGGCGCGTATCAAGGACTGGCAACTGAAATAGACCCGTTTCCGCCCTCCCGCATAGAATATTGCGGGAGGGATTCTTTATGCGCAGAAACAATTGCGGACGCGGCTGCGGGCGAGCCGGGGGCTGCGTCGCCATCGCGGTCGGCACGCTCATCCTGCTGGGGCTCATCCTGCCGTCCGGCTTCTGGTGGGCGATATGCGCGGCGGCGCTTATCTGCGGCGGTATCGCCGTCATGCGGAGTTAGGCATATCGCCGTGTGCCGTCTCATACTCTGTTACCAAACCAATGCAAGGAGAATGAAGCTTATGGACACGGCGTTTGAAAAGCAAGCATACATGGATCACAGGCTGATATGGTCTGGCAGTATCGGCGGCGAGGAGAACGCCGAATGTGTCGTGCCGGACAGTATGCCCGACTTGGGCGCTATCGTAGATACCGACGCAACGCTCTCGCTGCGCAGTAAGGAGCTCTCCGGCGGGCGACTTTCCGTGACGGCGGATATTTCAGCAAAAATACTCTACCAGCCGGAGGGCGAAAACGTCCTGCGCAGTCTGGCCGTGAGCATGAGTACATCGCTGACGGCGGCGGTCACGGCGGAGGACGACTGCATCCCGCTCGTCCGGCTGCGAGTACGCTCGGCAGAGGCCAAGCTGCTCAACTCGCGCAAGGCGGCCATTCGCGTCGAGCTCGCCGGTATGGGCTATTGCTACCAGAAGCGCAAGCTGGAGCTTCTGAGCGGCGTGACGGCCTGTGACTGTGCAGTGGAGACGCTGACCGGCAGCAGCACGGCCTGTCTCGTCTCCGATGTGCGGGAAAAGACCTTCGTGCTGACGGACGATTTTGCGCTTCCGACCGGCTTGGATGAGGTAGAGACCATTCTGACCCAACGGGTCACGCTTGCGGCGGATGATATGGAATTTGCCGCCGACAAGCTGGTGTTCCGTGGTCGTGCCTGTGTTTTCCTGCTGCTCCAACAGGGAGAAAGCATCTACCCGTGCAGCTATGAGAGCGGTTTTTCACAGATTATGGAGATCGACGGTGACACAGAGCCCGCGCCGGAGATCACGCTCGCGCTCACCGGCGCATATTTCGACCTACCAGACCGCAGCGGCGGCAAGCTCGGCATGGAGCTGCACCTGCTTGCGCAGGTCGTGTGCCGCAAAAGAGTCGAGCTTTGCTATGTGGCGGATGCCTATTCCAACCAGCGCACACTGAAAACGGCATTTTCGGAGACGGCGCTCTGCTGCCGCCAGCGGGACACACTGCTGCGCCACAGCATAAGCTGCACCGCCGACGCGCCGCGGGAGGTAGGCGACATCCTGTTTGCCAAGGGAAGCGTCAGCGGCGCGGTCATCGTCGAGGGCGGCGTGGAGCTTGCGGTGAATCTCCGCGCTGTGTACCGGCGCTCCGACGGGGGCTATGGCTGCGTCAGCCGCCGTGTGCAGGAGACAGTCGCCGCCGAGCTTGGTACGGAGGAGTGCCTGACCGTTACCGCCGCCACTGTCACAAACGTGTTCAGCGCCGTCGGTGCGGGCGGCGTTGACCTACGCGCCTCGGTTGAGCTGCACCTACAGGCGCAATGCCTCGGCTCGCTTCGTCATCTGACGGGACTGGAGGCGGAGGAGGAGCGTCTGCCCGACGCACCCTCGGTGACGCTGCTTTACGCCGGTGGGGAGGATGAGCTGTGGCAGCTTGCCAAGGCACACCGCTCGACCCGCGCCGCCATTTTGGAGGCGAACGCCGGACGCAGCGAGGGACTTATTCTCATCCCAAAGTGCAGGTAGTAGTTGCTATCCGGCAGATCTTGTGCTAAAATGCCTCTGATATACACGAATACACAGGGGGAGTTAGAATGTCCGGACATTCCAAATGGCACAACATCCAAAAAACCAAGGGCGCGGCGGACGCCAAACGCGCACAGGCCTTTACCAAAATTGCCCGTGAGATGATCGTGGCGGTCAAGGAGGGCGGCAGCGGCGACCCGAAAAACAATATGCGTCTCGCCGCCGTCATCACCAAGGCCAAGGCCGCCAATATGCCCAACGACAACATCAAGCGCACCATCGAAAAGGCGCTCGGCAGCGGCGATACCTCCAACTTCGAGTCCGTCACCTACGAGGGCTACGGCCCCGGCGGTGTGGCCGTCATCGTGGAGGCCATGACCGACAACCGCAACCGCACGGCGAGCGAGGTGCGCCACTGCTTCGACAAATACGGCGGAAACCTCGGCGCGACCAACTGCGTGAGCTGGTCGTTCGACCGCAAGGGCGTTATCGTCGTCGATAACGAGGACGGCGACCTTGAGGAGGATAACGTCCTCATGGACGCGATGGAGGCCGGTGCAGCCGATATGGAGACCGAGGAGGGCTGCTTCACCATCTACACCACCCCGGACGATGTTACCACCGTGGCGGACTACCTCACCGAGCACGGCTATAAGCTCCTGTCGGCACAGGAGGAAATGGTCCCGCAGTCCTACATCACCCTCACCGCCGAGGGCGATCTGAAGAATATGCAGAAAATGCTCGACGTCTTCGATGACAACGAGGATGTCCAGAACATCTGGCACAACTGGGAGAATAACGAATAAGCAACAACGCTTGCAAAGCGGTGGCGGATGTACTACAATAGACCGCGTTGAGTTTTCTGAACG
>CAVIIB010000011.1:0-6610 GCA_963642815.1 Oscillospiraceae bacterium
TCAGTCAGCGGCGTTGCCGCTGCCAGCTCCCCTTTCAGGGGAGCCTTGGAGTTGCTGACGAATGCTTTTGACAAGCTCTTATACTACCTCACATTCTACCACAAGCCTGCCGTCTTGGGTAGGGGCAAAAACGCTCATGTGACTGTCGCTTTTCCGTTTTTTACGCGGATGGTTCGCGCACCGAGCCGCGCCTCATAGTCAAAGGCGGGCGCTTGTACGCAAAGCCGACCGTTTTCGAGCCGCAGCCCCAGCAGCGATTCCAGCACGGCGCGGAAAAACCAGCCCGCGCTGCCGGTGTACCAGCTCCAATTGGCCGTCCCGTAGTGGTCGCGATTGGCGGAGACGTCCGCCGCGATGACGTAGGGCTCGGCCTGCCATATTGCGCCGTCATGCCGCTGCGGAAGCAGCGCCAGCAGCAGCTTCTCGCCCTCCTCGCGCAGTCCGGCGCGTAGCAGCGCCATACCGAGCCAGACAGCTCCGTGGGTGTACTGGCCGCCGTTTTCGCGGAAGCCGGGGCCGCAGGCGCGGATATAGCCGGGGTCGCTGCCCTCGCCGGTAAAGGGCGGCGTGAACAGGCGGACGATACCGTGTGCCTCGTCGAACAGGCGCTCGTAGGCCGTGCGCAGCGCCTCGCGCACACGCTCCGGCGGCAGCCCCGGACAAAAGGCTGCCCAGCTCTGGACGATGGAGTCAAGCTCGCATTCCCGTGTACCCGCCGCACCGAGGGGCGCACCGCTTGCCCACCAGCCGCGCAGATACCAGCCGCCGTCCCATGCGCGTCCGGCTGCTGCTACGCACTCGCGGGCAAAGTCCGCCGTGTCCTCCGCGTCCGGCTCGCCCAGCCGTGTAAGCAGCGCCGCAAAGCGCGTGGCCGTGTGACCGCAGAACATCGTGAGCCACACGCTCTCACCGCCGACGCGATCCATGCCGTCGTTCCAGTCGCCGCTGCCCATTTTTAACAGACCGTGCGACCCTGTGCCGCGCTGACGGACGAGCGCGAGCGCCCGCCGTGCGTGCTCCAAAACGCTCGCTCGCTCCTCGCTGTGTGCGGGCTGGAAATAGCGCTCGTCCTCGCCGTCTGCAAGCGGCGGCGCGGTGAGCCACGGGCGCAGCACGGCGCAGAGCGCGAGATCGCCGGTCTTTTCCGTGTACTCGCACAGCGCCCAGCACAGCCACAGAAGGTCGTCGGAGCAGCGCGTCCGCACACCGCGTGGCGAGATATCGCCCTCGTGCCACCAGTGGAGTACGTCGCCCTCCGTGAACTGTCGCTCGCAGCAGAGCAAAATCTGTCGCTTGGCGGGGGCGCTCGTGAGCGGGAGGAGGTTGACCGCGTCTTGCAGCTGGTCGCGGAAGCCGTATGCGCCGCCGGATTGATAAATGCTGCTGCGTCCGAGAATACGCCCACACAGCGTCTGATACGCCGCCCAGCCGTTCATCATCGCGTCAAGCTCCGGGTACGGCGTGTGGATGTGCAGCCGCCCCAGCCGGTTTTTCCAGCCGTCGCGGGTCTTTATGAGCTCACGCGCCGCCCGCTCCGGCACGGCGAGCGCCGCGAGCGTCGCCTCGTCCTCAAAGCCGCAGGCGATCACATGAACGCCGCCACCGGGGACGCGGAGGGCAAAGCACGGCCTTTTGCCGTCCTCGCTGTCCGCCTCGCCGCGCAGAAAGGCGGTCTCATCAAGACCAACAGCCGTGGGCTTGTGGGAGCAGAGCGCCCGGAGGATACCCATGCGCGGACTGCGCGGATTATACGCCCGCAGTACGCTGTCCTCCTGCGCCGTCATGGTAAAGGGCGCGTCAGCACTCTCGGCGGCCATGCGCAGCCGGAGGTGCCATAGTATATCGCCGCCGTCACCGCCCTCGATGATGAGCAGCCGTGCGGCATAAGTGCCGGGAATAAACGCCGTGACGCTCGTTCCGGCTCGTTCCCAACGCGCCCAGCCAAAGCCGAAGCTCACGCGGCAGCCGGATAGCCCGTCGGCAAAGAGACTGCGCCGCCCGCCGGTGGTCACAAGCTCCAGCGTCTCCGACCCACGCACGGCCAGTGGGTCGTTCTCCCACGGCGTGACCTGCGCCTCGCGGGCGTTTTCGAGCCAGATATGCCCCGTGCCGCTGTCCGTGGCGATGAAGCCAAAGCGCCCGTTCGAGAGAACATTCTGCCATGCCCGCGGCGGCAGCGGCGGCGTGTCGAAGCAAACCGCACCGCTGGCGAGATACCGAATGGCGGGCGCGTCATGTCCGCGCTCCGGCAGCATGGGGAGCGCCGGCGGCATGGGACGGCGCTGCTCCGGCGCTAAAATGGCGCTGGTACGCAGCGCCGCGCCGGAGGCAAAGTGCGTCCCGCCCCGCGCATTTTCAAAGGGCGTGAGGCCGTAGCGGTCGAGATAGCGGCGCAGCGCCTGTGCGCGAGGGTGGAGGTATTCGCCGCCCTCGCCGGTGTCAAGCGCGAGGTCAAAGCTCATGCCGCAGGCGGTGAGCAGCGCGTGACGGCGTATGAGCGCCCGCGCCTCGTCGGGGTGCGTCTGCGCGTCGCAGTACACGAGCGGGAGATCGCCGGATATGCCCTCGCGCCAAAGCGCCTCGCGGGTCGCAAGCTCATTTGCGGCTACACGCGGACGCGCCAGCGCCGTGCAGAGGCGGAAGCAGTCGGCAAGCCCCGCCTCACCCAAGCCGAGCAGCGCGGCCATCGTTCCGGGCATATCCGCCGTGCCACCGGCCAGAATACGCCGCGCAGCGGCGGCAGCCTCGTCCCGATCTGTGCCGAGCGTGACAGCCAGCGCGAGGCAGCCGCCCTCCGGCAGCGTCGCCTGTACGCGGACGGCGCCATGCATTTGCCAGCCGAGCCCCTCCGTCACCCGCAGCGGCACGGTCGCGCCGAGGCAGAGCCACAGCTCCGGCAGCGAGCCGCGAGACAGGCGGCGGACGAACACAAGACCGTCCCGTGCAAGACATTCAAGCCCCAGCGACCAGAACGCGGGGTGTGCCTGCCAGTCGCTCAGCAGGGCGAGCACCGGCACAAGGCGCAGCTCGATGACTGCGCCCGACCATGCCGAGATGAGCCGCAGCTCGCCGCACTCCGACGCGGCGGCGGCCAGTGTGGTTGACATAACTTTATCTCCGCGTGTGCGATCAAAGCGGAGGACACCGGCGGCATAGTGCCAGCCGTGTGTATTGCCGTCCGCACCGGCGGGCGTGAGGGCGTGACCGTCGGCGTAGAAGCGTAAGCGGTCGGGGCGGTACATGAGGACACCGCCGCTCACGGCGCGGCAGAAGCCGTCCTCTCCGGCAAGCAGGGAGTAGACACCGTTCGAGAGCGGGAAAAAGCGCGGTGCTACCATGTCCGGCGCGTCGGCGGATAGGGAAAAGGCGGGAATGCCGTGCCGCTCCGCCTCCGACCGCGGCATGGTGGGAGCGCCTCGCCGCAGCACACGCCCGCCCAGCGGTACACGCTCGCACAGCAGCCCGGAAAAGGCCGCACAGCAGGGTTCGACCATGAAGCGACGCCGCATGATACCCGCGCAGAGGCAGTTGTCGATGGCGGTCATGCTCATGCCGAGGTGGTGCGCCATGAAGCAGGGAACGGGGCTTCCGCCGTCCCGCGCCCGTCCGGGTGTGAGATCGAGGGCTTCATAAAAGCCGAAGCGCCCCCACATTCCAAGGGATTTGAGCCAGCGCAGATTCTCGAGCGCGGCGCGAGGGTGGACGCAGAGCGCGAGGAAGCTCGAATAGGGTGAGACGACAAGCTCCGCGTTCATGCCCCGATCGAGGGCGAGAGCGCCCGTGCCGTGCGCCTTGTAGCGCCAGTCGAGCGAGGCGTCCACCGCGAAAAAGGCGCTCTCCGAATTGCCCCATGGCGCGTTGTGCCGCCGTGCGTGTCGCCGTTGGGCGTAGAGGCAGAAGCGTGCCGTCTCCCAGAAAAGCGAGCCGCGATACAGCGGCAGAAACAGCTCCGGCATGAGATATTCAAAGACAGAGCCGGACCAGCTTGCAAGCCCGCGCCAGCCGTCGAGCGAAAGCTGGGCGCGTCCGAGCGCCGCCCAGTGGCGCAGCGGCACGTCGCCGCGAGCGACGGCGAGAAAGCTCGTGAGCCGCGCCTCCGAGGCCATGAGGTCGTAATGCGCCTCGCTGCTGCGCTCGCGCACGGGGTCGAGACCGATATAAAAGAGGCGCTTTTTCCCGTCATACAGGGCGGCAAGCTCCGTCGCCTCATAGAGCGCCCGTGCGCGGGCGGACAGGTCGGGGCGGTCGTATTCCAAAAGCCCGTTTGCAAGGCAGAGCAGCGAGGTGCAGAAATTGCCGGAATCGACGGCGGAGACATACACCGGCTGCAGGGGTGAGCGCGTGGCGGTATCGTACCAGTTGTAGAGATGTCCGCGCCATTTGGGAAGCGCCTCGATGGTCGTCAGCATACGCTCGATGAGCGTGAGCGCCTCCGTCGGCGGGCATAGCTCCATATCGAGCGCCGCAAGGCAGACGATAAGCCCCAGACCAAGATTGGTGGGGGAGGCGCGGTGTGCCGCGCCCTTGGGCGGCTGTGTCTGAAAATTGTCCGGCGGGAGGAAGCCGTCCGAGGGTTGGCAGAGCGTGGAGAAGTAGTCCCAAACGGCCTGTGCCTCGCGCTTGAGCAGGACGCGGTCGGCCTCCGTGAGTTCGGCGTGGGGCTTGCGCTCCCAGCCGGAGGCCGTGGTGAAAAGCGGGACGGTGAGCCAGATAAGCCCCAGCGCCTTGCCGGGCGAGCCGGGGCAGCAAAGGAGCAGCACAGCGCCCATGGTCATGGCGAGCAGCAGCGCGGCGGAGGGCTTAGCGCCGTGAGCCGCTTGCCCCGCCGGTACCCATTGCAGCCGCTTGCGGTGGCTTATTGCCATGCGCCACAGCGCCGTCAGCGCGGCAAGCAGCCGACAGCACGCATTCCACGGCAGCAGCACAAGCTCACTCATGAGCCGCGCCAGCGCCCCGCCGACCCCGCGCAGTACCGCGCTGCGCAGGCGGGTGTGTACGTCGCGGCGGCGTGTGAACAGGCGATTGAAGCTCTCGATGAGGCAGTCCGCCGCGAGCGACAGCAGCGCGAGCGCCGCCGCGAGGCGCATATCCTCACGCCAAAGCCCCAGCACGAGCGCCGCGAGGGAGGTCGCGCTCACCAGTGAGCGGCGCAGGTCGTCAAAAATACGGAAGCGGTCGATGGGCGTAAGCCCCTCGGCAACAAGAAACGGCAGGTTCTGCCAGTCTCCGCGTGTCCAGCGCTCCAAGCGGCGAAACCAGCCCGCCGCGTTGACGGGCGCGGTGTCGGTCAGCTCCACGTCGCCCATGTAGCCGCCGCGCAGGTACGCGCCCTCGATGGTGTCATGGCTGAGGACGCACTCGTCCGGGATGCGGTTTTCCATGCAGGCGAGGTAGGCGCGGGCATCGACCAGACCCTTTCCGGCAAAGCCGCCGCGCCCGAACAGGTCAAAGAACAGCTCCGAGCGCAAAAGACCGTAAGGCTCCGTGCCGCCCTGTCCGATATGCAGACGGGCGAAATCCGTCGCCATGGCGCAGTCAAGCTCCGTCGTCATGCAGGGGTGCAGCAGCCCGTGACCGCGCACGACGCGCCGCCCGTCGATGACCGGGCGGTTGAGCGGGTGGAGCGCCGCGCCGATGAGGGAACGGGCAGAGCCGGGTGTGAGGCGCGTGTCCGCGTCGAGACAGAGAATGAAGCTCGCGTGAAGCTCGCTGCGCTCACCGGCGGCACAGCGCAGGGTGGACACCTTGCCGCAGACGAGCCGCGCCAGTGCCTCCATCGCGCCGCGCTTGCGCTCGTATGGTCGCCACAGCTTGTCGCGCCGGCTGAATACGTTCTCGCGTGTGAGCAGGAAGAAGCCGCCGCCGTATTTTGCGTTGAGCGCGTCGATGGTCTCCGTGGCGGCGGTCAGTGCCTCCATGCCGCAGGGCGGCGGATTTTGCCTCGATTCCGGCAGGTCGGCCACGAGCGCAAACAGCAGATCCTCGCCGCAGTCGCGGTTGGCGAGGCGGAACTGCTCGAGCCGCTGCGCAAAATACGCGCCGTCGCTCTTGTCCGCCAGCAGCGCGAACACGGCGCAGACCGTCCGACCCTCCGCGCCCACGCCCTCGTCCAGCGCCAGCCGGAACAGGCGGCGCGGCGGTACGAGCCGCAGCAGCACCGCGTTTGACACGCTGCGCACAAGCTCCGACAGCGGCAGGAGCAGCAGCGTGACCACGGTCACGCGCCCATCCCACAGACCGGCGGCCAGCGTGAGCAGCAGCGTCAGCGCCGCATAGAGCGCGATGTACAGCCGCCCGCTGCGCTCCTTTGGGGGAAACAGCGCCTCATGCAGACCGCCGTTGACGGCGGCAGCGGCTAGCTGCACCGGCGCTTCACCGCGCCTTTTTGCGAGCACACGCACACGGCGGCGGTAGTCGGCGCGGCTCTGCTCGTCCATGCGCGGGTATATCTTGTCGCGGCGGAGTATGGCGTCCACCGGGTCGCTGCGCTCCAAGAGCTCGCCCATGTCGAGCGAGCATACGGTGCGAAGCGCGGTGAAGCAGCGTCCGGCCTCCGTCTCGTCCAGCCCCTCCGCCAGCCGCCGCAGCAGCGCCGCCCGCAGTCCCGCAC
>CAVIIB010000011.1:6620-21923 GCA_963642815.1 Oscillospiraceae bacterium
GGCATACCTCCGCCTCCGAAAACTGCCCGTCCCGCCGCGCCCCGGTCAGGAACGCGCCGAGCCTCGCCTCCGTGAGCGCACCGGTATTCAGAAGCTGTCCGGCCAGCGCCGTGACCGCGCTCGTGTGATCGGAGGCGCGGAGGCGACCGGCGTGGCGAAAGGCCGCCATTGCCTGTGACGCGGCCTCGCGGGCGAGCCATGCGTTGTCGGCGTACCATGCGCCGCCCTCCGCCTCGCGCCCTAGGGCAAGGACGGCGCGGAGCGCCCGCCTTATGCGCCGCGCCTCCCGCCTTCCGCTTGTTTTTCCACGCACAGGAAGCTCCTGCGCAGCCCGCTCGCCGTAGGCGGCGAGTGCATCCGTTCTTATCATATCCATACCGCTCATTTTGCCCTGCCTGCTTGGAAATATTCTGCTTGACAAACGGGCGCGTGTTTAGTATGATAAGTAGGCTGTAAAGTATTTTTCCTTAACAGGAGGGCGCGATGGACGACAACACGGTCACAAGGGCGCTTCTCTTTGACTTCTACGGCGAGCTTCTGACGGACAAGCAGAAGGAATACTTCGACCTCCGCTACAACGAGGACTACTCCCTCTCGGAGATTGCGGAGCTCGGCGGCCTGACCCGTCAGGGCGTGTGGGACATCCTCCGCCGTGCGGAGGAAAGTATGCGCCATATAGAGGAAAAGACCGGCATCGTCCGCCGCTATTTGGAGCGTCGGGCGGCTATCGCCTCGATCCGGCGGGAGCTGGACGGGCTTTTGCCGGAAAACGACACGACCCGGTCACTTTTGACCCGTCTGGATGGACTGTTATAATGGCTTTTGAGGGATTATCCGACAAACTCAATAACGTATTCAAAAAGCTGCGCGGCAAGGGCCGCCTGAGCGAGGGCGACATCAAGGAGGCCATGCGCGAGGTAAAGCTCGCGCTGCTCGAAGCCGACGTGAGCTACAAGGTCGTCAAGGACTTTGTAAAGACCGTCTCGGAAAAGGCCGTGGGTGAGGAGATACTGGAAAGCCTCAGTCCGGCACAGGCCGTGGTCGGCGTGGTCAACCGTGAGCTGACGGCGCTGATGGGCGGCGAGAATGTAAAGCTCAACTTCGGCTCGAAGACCCCGGCGGTCATCATGCTCGTCGGACTTCAGGGCGCGGGCAAGACGACGAACGGCGCAAAGCTCGCCGCGCTGGTGAAGAAGCAGCAGAACAAGCGTCCGCTGCTTGCCGCCTGCGACGTGTACCGCCCCGCCGCCATCCGCCAGCTTGAGACCGTCGGCGCACAGCTTGACATCCCCGTGTTCCAGATGGGGCAGTCCGACCCCGTTGACATCGCCCGCGCTGCGGTGGAGCACGCAAAGCGCCACGGCAATGACGTGGTGTTCCTCGATACCGCCGGTCGTCTCCACATCGACGAGCAGCTTATGGATGAGCTCAAGAACATCAAGACCGCCGTGCAGCCCTCGGAGATACTGCTGGTGGTGGATGCCATGACGGGACAGGATGCCGTGAATGCGGCGGCTGCGTTCGATGAGGCGCTTGGCATTGACGGCGTTATGCTCACAAAGCTCGACGGCGATGCCCGCGGCGGTGCGGCGCTCTCCGTCCGTGCGGTCACGGGAAAGCCCATCAAATTCGCCGGAACGGGCGAAAAGCTTGACGCGATCGAGGTCTTCCACCCCGAACGTATGGCGAGCCGTATCCTCGGTATGGGCGACGTGCTGACCCTCATCGAAAAGGCGGAGCAGGCCGTCGATGAGAAAAAGGCCGCGGAGATGGCGGAGAAGCTGATGAAAAACCGCTTCACGCTCACGGACTACCTCGAACAGATGGACTCCCTCAAAAATATGGGCGACCTTGAGGACATCATGGGCATGATCCCCGGCATGGACGCGAAGCAGCTCAAGGGCGCAAAGGTCGATGAAAAGGCCATGGCACGAACCCGTGCCATTATCCTCTCCATGACCCCGCAGGAGCGGGATAACCCCTCCATCCTCAACGCCTCACGCAAAAAGCGTATCGCGGCGGGCGCGGGCACGAGCGTCGTGGAGATAAACCGCCTCCTCAAGGGCTTTGACGCGATGGGCGCGATGGTGCGCCAGATGTCCGGCTCCGGCGGACGGAAAATGCGCCGCATGGCGAAGAAAAAAGGAATGTTCGGTTTCTAATAACCGCATTTATACACAAAAATTTATTTATTTTTTGGAGGAAACAAGCATGGTCAAGATCCGTTTGAAGAGACAGGGCGCGAAGAAGGCCCCCTATTACCGTATCGTGGTGGCTGACAGCCGCGCTCCGCGTGATGGTCGCAACATCGAGGAGATCGGCACCTACGATCCTCTGGCTGACCCCGTCGCCATCAAGATCGACATGGAGCGTGCCAAGTACTGGCTCGCCAACGGCGCTCAGCCCACCGACACGGTTCGCGGACTGCTGAAAAAGGCTGAAGCAAAGGCCGAATAAGGAGCCTTTGGATGAAAGAACTTCTGACCTATATGGTGCAGAGCCTCGTGGATCATCCCGACGAGGTCTCTGTTGTCGAGCGCGAGACCGCCGGTGAGACCGTGTACGAGGTGCGCGTGGCCGACGGGGATATGGGCAAGGTCATCGGCCGTCAGGGTCGCATCGTTCGCCAGATCCGCGTTTTGATGAAAGCCCAAGCCCAGCGGCAGGGCAAGAAGGTATCCGTTGAGATACTCGATTAAGTGAAGAAGCAATATTTAGAGGCGGGAAGGATCGTCAACACCCACGGCGTCCGGGGCGAGGTCAAGATCGAGCCATGGGCGGATGAGGCGGCGTTCCTTACCCGCTTCAAGCGTTTTTATATGGACGGCAGGGTCGTCGCGGTGCGCTCGTGCCGGGTGCATAAGTCGCTGGTGATCGCCGCGCTCGACGGCGTGGACGACATCAACGCGGCCATGGCGCTCAAGGGACGGGTCATCTTCATCGACCGCGACGATGCCCATCTTCCGAACGGAACGGTCTTTCGTCAGGATATTCTTGGTGCAAGGGTTGTGGATGAGTCCGGGCGGGAGTTGGGTGTGCTTGCCGATGTGCTGGACGAGCCTGCCTCGTCCGTGCTGGTCGTGAGGGGAGAGCGGGAGATACTCATTCCCGACGTACCGGCCTTCGTGCTGAAAAAGGATGCGGATGAATGTGTCGTCACCGTCCGCCTCATCGAGGGTATGTGAATGAAGATAGACATACTGACCCTGTTCCCGGACGCGGTGATGCCCATGCTGTCGAGCTCCATTCTGGGGCGTGCGGCCAAAAAGGGAATACTGGACATCCACGCCGTCCAGATACGGGACTACACCGAAAACAAGCAGCAGCAGGTGGACGATTACCCCTACGGTGGCGGCTGGGGCTGCGTCATGATGGCGCAGCCGCTCAAATCCTGCCTTGACGATGTTGCCGCGAAAGCGGGCGAGCTGCGCCGCCGCGTCATCTATCTGTCGCCGCAGGGAAAGCCCTTTGACCAGAACGAGGCGCGTCGCCTTGTCCGCGACTATGACCACCTTGTTCTCGTCTGCGGTCACTATGAGGGCGTGGACGAGCGCTTTATCGAAAAATGCTGTGATGAGGAGCTGTCGCTGGGCGATTTCGTCCTCACCGGCGGCGAGATCGCGGCCATGGCCGTGACGGACTGCGTGTGCCGGATGGTGCCGGGTGTGTTGTCCGACCCGGAGTGCTATGAGGGCGAGAGCCATTGGGACGGTCTGCTTGAATACCCGCAGTACACGCGCCCGGAGACATGGGAGGGCATGGAGGTGCCGCCCGTGCTGCGCTGCGGCGACCATGCGGAGGTGGCGGTGTGGCGGCGTGAGCAGCAGCTCATCCGCACCCAACAAAAGCGCCCCGATATGTTTGAGCGCTTCCAGCCGCAAACAAAGGAGGAAAAGCGTGTGTATGACAAGCTGACGGGACGGGAAAGGCTCGTGTACGACTGCCGTAAGGCGACGCTGGACGACATGGACGCGCTGCTGGCGCTCGGTGCGGCGGGCTCGGCCTATCTGCGCGAAAACGGCGTGGATCAGTGGCAGGACAATTTCCCGAACGCGGAGGTTTTTGCCCGCGACATCGAAAAGGGAAACTGCTGGCTGTTCGCGCATGAGGGGACACCCGCCGGTGTGATCGTCGTGTATTTGGAGCCAGACCCCGACTATCCCGCCATCGAGGGCAAGTGGCTGACGGAGGGTACGCCCTACGGCGTGATACACCGCGCCGCCATCGCGGCGGCGTACCGCGGACGCGGTCTCGCGGGCGAGATGTTCTCGCTGGCCGAGGACATCATTCTCGGCTCCGGCTTTCCCTCGGCGCGTGTGGACACGCATGAGGACAATCGCGTCATGCGGCATATACTGGAGCGTCGGGGCTATACACCCTGCGGCGTTGTCTATCTCCACCACGGCGGAGAAAGCTGCAAGCGCCGCATTGGATACGAAAAGCTGTTTTGATACGCGCCGCCCGCCCAACGGCGGGCGGTGTTCCTTGGAGGTGGAGCATGGAGGAATTTCAGCTTGCGCTGGAGCTGATCGGTGCGGCGGCCTTTGCCGTGTCCGGCGCGGCGCTCGGCATACAGAAGAACATGGATATGCTCGGCGTTGCCATGATGGGCATGACGACGGCGGTCGGCGGCGGTATGCTGCGCGACGTGCTGCTCGGTATCACGCCGCCCTCGGCGCTGCTCGACCCGACACAGGCGCTGCTTGCCATCGTTGTGTCGCTGCTGCTGTTCCTGCTGCACCGGCGCTGGAATATTACGACGGACAATCGCGCCACGGAGATGGCGCTCCGCTTGACTGACTCCATCGGTCTCGGTATCTTCACCGCCCACGGTGTCCTCGTCTGTGAGAGCGCCGGCATGGGGGATCGGATATTCCTCACGCTGTTTCTGTCCGTACTCACGGGCGTGGGCGGCGGTCTCTTGCGGGATGTGTGCTGCATGGAGAAGCCATACATCTTCACCAAGCACTTCTACGCCTGCGCCTCGCTGGCGGGTGCGGCGCTCTGCCTTGCGCTGTGGTCGTTCGGCGCTACGCTCGCCATGCTCTCCGGCAGTGCCTTGACCGTCGTGCTCCGCCTCTGCGCGGCGCATTTCCGTTGGAGCTTGCCCAAGGCGTAACGCGAATACGAAAGCTCCTCACCACCAGACGCGGCGGTGAGGAGCGTTTTTATGTGGGCAGCGCCTTGTATCGGAGGCTCGTTTCGCCGAGCTCCATGAGGATGGGCGCGAGCTCGTCTGCGTCCCAGTCCTCGCCGAGGATGAAGAGCGCCCTGCCAAAGAAGCGGTCAAGCGTCTCGTCGGGATGAGCGAGCGCAGCGGCACGGAGCGCGAGGCTCTGCAAGCCGAGAAGCAAAGCGGCGCGTAGTCCCCGTGCGCCGTCCGGCGCGTTATTGAGCTGTCCCATGTCGAAGTCGGCCACACGCCCACAGGGGGAGGGGCAGACGGCGCAGTCGGGCATGAGCCGCGTTTTCTCCGCGTGTACGCGGTCGATGAGGGCGCGGAGCGCCGCCTTGTTATGGTGGTCGTCCGGCACGGTGGCAGACAGCCCCTCGATCATCAGCCGCCATGTCTCCGCCGTTGCCAGCGTGTCGCCGTCGGCGGCTCGCGCCAGTCCGATGAGCGCCCCGGTCAGCGTGTCGCGCAGCGTCGGGAGCGCGGTGGTATCGCTCGTCATATCAGTCGAGCAGCCGTCCGTCCGTGGAGACGGTCACGACCTGCCACGGGAGGAACTTCCCGCTCCGCTGTATCGCGGTCTTGGTCGCAAGCTCCAGACCGCCGCAGCAGGGAACCTCCATGCGCACGATGGTCACGTCGCGGATGTCGTTGCTTCGGATGATTTCCGTGAGCTTTTCGGAATAGTCCACGCCGTCCAGCTTGGGGCAGCCGACAAGGGTAATGCGCCCCTTGATGAAGCGTTCGTGGAACGCGGCGTAGGCGTAGGCGGTGCAGTCGGCGGCGATGAGCAGCTTTGCGCCGTCAAAATACGGCGCGTTCACCGGCGCGAGCTTGATCTGCACCGGCCACTGGGACAGGCGGCTGACCGGCTCGGCATGGGCAAGCTCCGGCGCGGCACAGGCCGTGTGCTCTATCGTCCGCGACTGGCTTCCCGGACAGCCGCAGGGCAGTGTCGCGCCCTCGGTCTGCATTTTGCGCTGCTTATTCGCAAGCACCGCCTTTTCGTCATAGGCCGCAGCCTCGCGCTCCACAAAGGCGATAGCGCCGGTGGGACAGGTGGGGAGGCAGTCGCCCAGCCCGTCGCAGTAGTCGTCGCGCATGAGCCGCGCCTTGCCGTTCACGATGGCAATCGCGCCCTCATGACAGGCGGCGGCACACGCGCCGCAGCCGTTGCATTTTTCCTCGTTGATTTCAATGATACGCCTTTTCATAACAGAACCCCCTTAAATTAGTATTCCATGAAAAAACGGTGCCGGTCTTGCGACGCGGCACCGCTTTGTTCTCTGCCGTGGGGCGCATAAGCGTCGCTTTCACGTCCCACAGCCGGTTTTTGCTTACGAAGCCTCGCCGGAAGCCTCGCCGGAAGCCTCGCCGGAAGCCTCGCCGGAGGCGGAGGACGAGCCGCCCTCCAGCACGACCGTCACGGTGCAGTCGCTCTTCATGGCGATGTTGTAGTCATACTCGCCATAGTAGCCGTCGGGGTTGTCGGGGGTGATGGCGCTGATGGTAGCGTCGCCCTCGGTGACATCCATGGAGACGACCTTGTAGCTGCCGGTGGCGAGGGTGAAGTAGGAGGTGGCGAACGCCTTGTAGGCGGCGAAGGAGGCCACGCCGTTGACGGCCTTGCCGTCCGCCGTCACAAAGACGAAGGTGGCGGTGTGGCGCGGGTCGGCCATATCGAAGGCGGTCAGCGTATTGCCGTTGAAGTCGCGGGCGATATAGTCCTCCTCAACGATGGTGACGTTCTTGCCGACCGTGCCCTTTATGTCAAGCTCGCCGTAGACGTGGATGGTCACGGGCTTGGCGGAGTCGATCTTGCTGCCCTTTTCCACGGTCAGATTGTTGATGTAGCAAGCGTCGGCCTCGCCGTTGCTGCCGTCAGCCAGAACGACGTTCCAGACGGACTTGTTCGTCAGGGTGAGGTTGATGGGGTTGCTGACCTGCTCGTTCGCGACGTTGTACTGTGCGCCGATCTTGTGGTAGTCGGTGACGCCGGACTTGAGATAGTTGCCGGTGGTGTCCGCATTGAGGACAGTGCCGTTCTCCATGCGCGTACCGTCATCGTTGAGATGGTAGCCGTAGGAGGAGGAGATCGTGCCGTTCACGGTGGCAGCGTCGAGGGTGACGTTGAGATTCTGGAACTTGTTGTAGATGTTGTTCCAGATGTTGCCGGTGTATTCGCCGTTGGCGAGGGTGGCGTTGGAGTCGTTGACAGCCGCCGTGGCGGTCGCCTGCGTCGCCTCGTCGCCAAGGTCGTTCACGGTGAAGGTGGTGTTGCCCGGATTGCCCGCGTCGTCGGACTCAACAAGCTCGACCAGCGTACCGCCCCAGATGGAGTCGGCGGTGAAGTTGACCTCGGTGTTGTCGAGGACGACGTTGGTGTAGCCGTTGTTGGCCGCGCCGGACTTGATCTGGATGCCGGTCTCGCCGACGTTGAGGGTGGAGTCGGTGATGGAGATCGTACCACCGGCGTTCTGCTGGGTCATGACACCGATGTGGCCGGACTCAAGCAGGGAGTTGGTGTAGAACGCGGAGGAGTTGGACGAGGCCATGATCTGAACCTCGTTGCCGCCGTAGAACTTCACGTTGTCGAAGCGATCCCACACGCCGGAGTCGGCGTAGGCGACATAGCCGGAGCCGCCCGCGATGTAGCCGTAGGTCACGCCGCCGACGGTCTTGGTGTCGAAGTAGGTCTCGGCGCTCGCGCCGTTCTTCACGACCTCGACCGTGCCTGTGCCGGCGGTCGTGTTGGAAACGTCGAGCGCGTAAGTGCCAACCTTGTCATAGCCGTTGCCGGAGTCGGTGGAGAGCACACCCCAGCCGGTGGCGACGATCAGAGAGTCGGTGTAGATACCCTGTCCTGCGCCGAGGACGTTGGTGGCGCGGATAACGCCCTCAAGACCAAGCGCGAACGGGGTGCGCTTCATCATGGGAACGACGAGCGCGTCGTATTCCTCTTGGGTGTCGTTGGTTTCCTGCGCGTAGATGACGGAGTTGTTGATACGGAGAATGCCGTTGCCGTTGGCGGCAGCCGCCGTGCGGATAACGCCCTCGGTGAAGATGGTGGAATCCTCGATGGTCACGTCAGCCGTACCCTTGGCAAGCACCATCGCGGCGTTGCCGGTGAAGTCGTTCGCACCGTCGCCGTTGCCGGTGATGCTCATGTCGGAGATGGTGTACTCGGCGGAGTCAACGATAATGCCGTTGAAGAACGCGCCGTAGGAGTTAAGCTCGCCGCTGGAAATGCCCTTTTCGTCATAGGTGGCCTTGGTGAGCAGGGCGGGGATGGTCTCGTCGTCGTTAATGCCGTTTTCATCGACATACAGCGCGGAGCGGTAGGTGTACTGGGCGGTGTTGCCGGCCATGTTCATGAACTTGGCCATCTCGGAGCTGGCAGTCGCGCCGGAGGTCGTCTCAAAGGAGTAGGAGCCGTCCTTGAGCGCCGTGCCGTCCTCCACATAGTCGAGAATGTCGTACTGGTCGCCATCGACGACGAGCGTGAGAACGCCGCCGTTTTTGGCCCTGACTACGCTGCCGTCAGAGAGGGTGACGGAGGTGATGTTGGAAGATGCGGACGGACTGTTGATGGTGTCGTCCTCCGTGGCGGTGGTGGCAATGTAGTTGTCGCCGTAGGTGACCGATTTGATGGTCAGACCGGGCTCGCCGGAGGCGAACGCGGAGACGGAAAGCAGCATACACAGTGCCAAAACGATTGCGAGTGCCTTTTTCATGTGATTCCTCCTAAAATTTTTGCCCTTGGGCGTGTTCTGGCTTACATTATATACAAACCATACCCGTCTGTCAAAGCATAAATGCAGCGTTTCGACCTAAATTTACACTTTTTACGCCTGTGTCTGCTCATCCGGCGACCAGTGGCGTACCCAGTCGGCGGCAAAGCTGGCGAAGCGGCGGGCGGCGGGACCGGCCTCCTCGCGGACGGCGAGCGCGATGGTGCGGCTCGATGGGGGTATGGTGGGACGTGCCACAATGCCGCTGCTGTTGCCGCGCAGGAGCAGGGAGGGCATAATGCTCACGCCAAGCCCCTGTCGCACCATGGCGATGACGGCGTAATCGTCCTTGCAGTGCAGGCGCACATTCGGCTTGAGACCGCCGCCCTCCAAGGCGCGGCGGGCGTCGTGGTCGGAGGACTTGAGCAGGGAGATGATAGGCTCTCGTGCCACATCCTCGACGCGGCAGCGCTCCTGCGCAGCGAGCGGGTGCCCCTCCGGAAAGATGGCGACAAGCTCATCTTTATATAAAGGTATGCACTCGCATTTCAGCTCGGTCGGCAGTGTGATGAAGCCGAGGTCAATGCTCCCGTCGGCCAGCCACTGGTCAATGTCGTGGTAGTCGCCGTTGAACAGGCGAAACTCGACCTGCGGGTGCTCCTGCTCAAACTGCATCATCATGGCGGGAAGCCAGTGTGTCGCGACGCTCGTGAAGGTACCGATGCGTATCGGCCCCGCGACAAGCTCCGTGAGCTCGGCGGCCTCGCGGTGGAGGCGCTCATCCTGCCTCACGATCTCGCGGAGGATGGGCATGAGCCGCTCGCCCTCCGCCGTCAGCCTCGCGCCCGTGCGTGAGCGGCGCAGCAGCGTCAGACCAAGCTCGCCCTCGATGGCCGCGATCATGTGGCTCACGCCCGATTGGGTGAGTCCAAGCTCCTCGGCGGCGCGTGTCAGAGAGGAAAGCTCGACGGTTTTTACAAAAACGGCGTATTTTTTTGTGTCCATTGCAAAAAAACCTCTTGCATTTGTCGTTTGATGGTGGTAATATACCGCCATGAAGTTTTATGATTTGTAATATTAAGCATTATAAATCGTAATTCGTCAAATGTCAAGCGGAGGTTTTGTAACATGATCGGAGCAAATGTACAACATCTGATCGCCATGATCGTATACATGGCGGCGGTGGTCGCAATCGGCATATTTTTTGCCAAACGCGCCAACAGCAACGCGGAGGCCTACTTCCTCGGTGGCCGCAGCCTTGGCCCGTGGGTGACGGCGTTCAGCGCGGAGGCCTCGGATATGTCCGGCTATCTGCTGATGGGCTTGCCCGGTCTGGCTTACTGGACGGGGCTTGCGGATGTCGGCTGGACCTGCGTCGGTCTTGCGCTGGGAACATATTTTAACTTTCTGATCGTCTCCCGCCGTCTGCGCCGTTACAGCATTGCGGTGGATGCGTTCACCATCCCGGACTACTTCTCCCGCCGTTTCCATGAGAAGAAAAAGTGGCTCATGTCGCTGGCATCTCTCATCATTATCGTCTTCTTCTGCGTCTACGCTGCCCAGTGCCTCAGCTCCTGCGGCAAGCTTTTCGCCAACCTGTTCGATCTGCCCTATGGCGGCATGATGATCGTCGCGTCCATATTCGTTCTCGTTTACACCTTCCTCGGCGGCTATCTGGCCGAGAGCGCGTCCGACTTCATGCAGGCTGTCGTGATGATAACGGTGCTCGTTCTCATCTTTGTCCTGTCCGTGAGCGCCGCCGGCGGTATGTCGGTCGTGATCGAGAATGCCAAGAGCTTTGACGGCTACTTCTCGTTCTTCACCACCTCCACGCCCTCGGAGACGGAGGTCAACGTCTTTGGCGCGGGCAAGAGCTACGGCATTCTGTCCATTGCGTCCTGCCTCTCATGGGCGCTGGGCTACTTCGGTATGCCCCAGGTGCTGCTGCGCTTCATGGGCATACGCTCGGAGAAGGAGCTTGGCCGCTCCCGCCGTGTCGCCATCATCTGGGTCACTATCTCCATGGCAGCCGCCATCATGATCGGTGTCGTTGCCCGCAGCGTCACGGGTCTTGACTATCTCTCCAACGCGGACGCGGAGAACGTGTTCATCGACGCGGCCACGCATTTCCTCCCCCCCATCCTCGCGGGCTTTGCCTGCGCCGGTGTGCTGGCCGCCGCCATCTCCTCGTCGGACTCCTATCTGCTCATTTCCGCCAGCGCGGTCAGCCAGAACATCTACCGCAGTGTTCTCAAGAAGGACGCGACGGAGAAGCAGGTCATGTGGTGCTCGCGTATCACGCTGGTGGTCGTTACGCTCATCGCCATCGCCGTGGCGTGGAACTCCAACTCCACCATCTTCGGTATCACGTCCTTTGCGTGGGCGGGCTTCGGCGCGGCCTTTGGTCCTCTCATGCTGTTCTCCCTGTTCTGGAAGCGCACGACCTACCCCGCCGCCATCGCCGGTATGCTGTCCGGCGGCGTGATGGTGTTTGTCTGGAAGCTGGCCATCAAGCCCTTGGGCGGCGTGTTCGCCATCTACGAGCTACTTCCCGCGTTCATCTTCAGCTCGCTCGTCATCGTGGTCGTCTCCCTGCTCACGCATGAGCCCAGCGCGGAGATCGGGGCCGAGTTCGACCGTGTTCGCGAGGGCAAGGTGTAAGGCAAAAACAAACTTCAGACTGTCAAAGAAGCTGCTCCAGCGCGGCAGCGCCCATGGCTCCCCTGAAAGGGGAGCTGGCAGCGGCGCAGCCGCTGACTGAGGGGTTGTTTTTGGAGCTCTTGCGGGGACAAACCCCTCCGGCGCTTCGCGCCACCTCCCCTTTCAGGGGAGGCAATGATTGGATGCTCGCGCCGTGCCACTTTCCCTTACACAGGGGAGGCTTTGGGTGCGGCGCAAAATCGGAGAAAAACGCACTTTTTGACACTATCAAAGCATAGAAATATCCCCCGTGCGGCCTTGAACGGGCTGCACGGGGGATGATTTTATTTTTTCTCGGAAACGGTAAGCGCGTCGGGCGGCGCGAACATTTTGCGCTTCAGCCCACCGAACAGACTTTTATAAAGCTCGTCGAGCGCCGGGAGACCCAGTACATACATGAGCCCCACGCCGGAGACGGCGGCAAAGGGGAGCAGAATGTACCAGCGGTCGAGTGCCGGGACGAAGAAGAGCAGGTAGCGCACCCACATGACGACGTAGCTGTGCAGCAGGTAGGGCACCATCGTCCGCGTGCCGCCGTCACGTATGACCGGGAGGCTTCGATCGGGAACGAATACGAACAGACCGATGACGAGCACCGGCGAGACGATAAAGCCTATGGCACGCCAGAGCATACCCGTCCATGGCGGAAGATGGTAGTAGAAATAGGAGTTCCAGTTGTAGTAGAAGCGGTGGTCGAAGTAGCCGTGCCAGTTCAGCCAGCCCATCACGGCGAGCACCAGCACGACCGCCGTGCCGACGGCTGCTTTCGGAAGTTGCTCGATCTTCCGCACGTCCTCGCGGCTCATTTTCAGACCGACGAGGAAATAGGGCAAAAAGACGATGGTGCGGCTTAACGACAGAAAATTCGTCACGTCCGGGCATATGCCGACAAGCAGCGCCGCCGCGATGGACATGGGGATGATACCGCGGATTTTGACGAGTGTCTTTGCCGTGAGCTTCCAGCAGAACATACTCAAAAGATACCAATACTGGAACGTGGGCGAGAAAATGGTGGGGTAGTCGCTGCCGAATATCAGCGTGAACAGCGAGTTGAATATAATGTATGGAACGAGGAAATCCATGAGAGCGTTGTCATAGCCCTTGTCCGTGTTTTTGGAGAAGTAGCCGGACAGGAAGCAGAACCCCGGCATCGTCACGAGCCGTGACCATGTGGCGACCAGCTCCAAAACGGGATGGGGGAAGCAGCCCGTCAGCGTGATCATATGCTCCGCGATGACGTTGAAAAGAAGCAGCCAGCGGATGTTGTCGGCGCGATACCAGCGACGAGGCAGAGCGGGGTTTGCGTTAGCCAGAGTTTCCATGGGAGACACCACCGTTTACAGTTTGTTCACAATTCGCTTTCAGTAAACCACAGAAACGGCGGTGCTGTCAACAATTTATTCACATTTCATTCATAAATCATTCAAAAGTCGGCTCACACAATGTCCATATACACCGGCGTGAGGAAAAGACGGCGGAAGCTCGCCTCATCGTCGCTGTGCGCGAGCGCCCACATGGTCTTGGCATAGACGCTCTCGCCGGTCATGTCGTAGGCCTCCAGCAGCTCATATCGCTTTTTGATACGCAGCCCGACGGAATAGACCTCCATGTCGCTGCCCTCATGCGGCACCTGCGTCGTGACGATGACCTTTACGCCGCGCCGGACGAGCAGCGCGATCTTGTCGGCAAATTCGTCGCTGTCGTAATAGGGAATGCCGCCCACGCCGAAGCTCTCGATGATGACGGCGTGGCAGTTCTCGGCGAGATAGTCAAAGATGTCGGCCTGCATTCCGGGGATGAGCTTGAGGACAAACACGGAGGGGTCGAGCCGGTGGAAGAAGCGGACGGGACCCGCCGGACGGTGCGGGATGTAGAGGTGGAGCTCGCCGGAGCGAAGCACGGCCAGCGGCGGGTAGTCTATGCTTGAAAAGGCGTTGAAGCTCTTGGTGCGCATTTTGCGGGCGCGTGTGCCCGTGATGACCTGCCCGTCGAAGACCAGCGTAACGCCTCCGGCGCGGTCGTCCGCCGCATAGCGGACGGCGTTGGCCAGATTCTGCCTCGCGTCGGAGTCGCGGTCGTATATCGTCCGCTGCGCTCCGGTGAGGACAACGGGCTTGGGGCTGTTCTGGATGAGGTATGACAGCGTGGCGGCGGCGTAGGCCATCGTGTCCGTGCCATGCGTGACGACGAAGCCGTCATAGTCGCCATAGCGATCCTCGATGGCGGCGGCGAGCGCCAGCCAGTGCTTGGGGTCCATGTTGGTGCTGTCGAGATTGAAAAGCTGCATTGCCTCCAAGCGGCAGAGCGAGGCGATCTCCGGCACACAGGCGGCAAGCTCCCCGGAGGAGATGCCGGGGGCAAGCCCCTCGCTCGTGGGCTTGGAGGCGATCGTGCCGCCGGTGGCGATCAGAAGTATCTTTTTCATGCGTCCATTCCTTCCGCGTGTTTTACCCGTCCATTATAATCGAACCAGCGCGTCAGTTCAAGCACGGGAAAAGTCTGTAAGCCTTATTACAGCCTTTTGTGTCAACTCCTTGCTTTTTGGGTAGACAGATGTTATAATGGTAAAAAATAGAGCAAGAGAGGAGGGAGCTCGTGGGAAAATGCAGCACCGATACCTGCTGCTTGACCTTGCCGTTGAAGCTGGAAAAGTGGCAGGAGGATCGCCTTGCCAAGCGTTTTGAAATTGCGCGGCAGCTCTACAACACGCTGGTTCATGCAGGGATGAAAAAGCTCGAAACGACGAAACGCTCCGCCGAATATCGAGAAAACGAAAAGCAAATCCAAGCGCTGGATTGGAACGACCCGAAGGATAAGGCAGAATTGAAGAAGCTATACAAAAAACGGGATTCACTCTTAAAGGCCGCTGGCTTTACCGAATTTGGCTTTAAATCGGAAATGCAGCGTCATTACAAGCATTTTGATGATAACATTGCTTCTAATGTTGCCGACCATGGAATCGCACCTCAGGTTTGGGCGGCTTTTAATAAAATGCTGTTCAGCGGAGACGGAAAGAAAGTCCATTATAAGCAACGCGGTGATATTTGTTCTCTGCGAGGCTACTCAAAGTCGAAGGGGGGGAGTGGCGGTGTCGAAATAAGATACAAGGGAACATATATTTTGTGGAAAGGGCTGAAGCTGCCACTGAAGTTATCCCCAAACAATCCGTATGAGACCGAAATGCTCCGCTATCGCGTGAAATACGTTCGCTTGCTCCGCAGACCCGGAAAGAAAAAGGATCGCTGGTATGCCCAGCTTGCCTTGGAGGGAAAGCCCGTGGTCAAACGAGATCCCGCTACGGGAGAGGCTACACACCCCATCGGCCACGGTGATGTCGGGCTTGACATCGGGCCGCAAACGCTTGCGTATTCCGCACCCGGCGAGACCGGCCTCGTGGAGCTTGCCGATCAGGTGCAGAACATCGAGCAGGAAAAGCGCCGACTTCAAAGAAAACTGGACAGAAGCCGACGCGCCATGAATCCGAGCAACTACGCGGAGGATGGTACGATCCGGCGTGGTGTCAAGCTGACCCACAACAAATCCAAACGATACCAAAAACTGCAACAGGAGCTATGATACATTCAGCACGTCCAATCGGAGACGCGAAAACGCCAGCACATCCAGCTAGCCAACCACCTACTCTCGCTGGGAGACCACTTTTATGTGGAAAAGATGGAATGGTCGTCCCTCGCGCACAGG
>CAVIIB010000011.1:21933-36180 GCA_963642815.1 Oscillospiraceae bacterium
GCACAGGGCAAAGGAGACGGCGGTATCCGAAAAAACGGGACGCTTCAAGCGAAAAAAGCGCTCCGCAAAATCCATAGCGAACAAAGCACCGGCGGCACTGATAGAGATTTTACGGCTAAAGTGCGTATCGCTTGGACTTCCCGGCGTTGAGGAAGTACCGACCTCCGTTCGGGCCAGTCAGTATAACCACCAATCCGGCGAATATGTGAAGAAATCACTGTCCCAGCGGTGGAATGATATGCCGGATGGACAGCGTATCCAGCGCGACCTCTACTCGGCGTTCCTCTTGCAGCACTATGACCCGGAAACCAAGAATTTTGACCTCGCCTCCCTCCAACGTGATTATCCGCAATTTGTCCAGCACCATCACCAGACGATCCAATATATATCCGCCATACCCAAGACGCCCTCCAGCATGGGGGTACACCAAAGTATTCGATAGTGCGAAGTCCAAGATAACAGAAAAACACGGTGCGGTTCGCACCAGAAAAACCGGTCGATTGTCCGTCCGAGGCTACCGCTAATGGCAATATTGCTTGCCTTGGTAGCAGAAGAGCACGGGAAAATGGTTAGCGCGTAGCACGTTTTACGAGGCTACGAAAAGCCATCTACCGACTCACAGCACATCCCACAAATATGCGTGCTGCGCTATGTGCATTTTTGCTGACGCAATCCGCACGGGACGCGCTGAGGCAAAGATTTCTAAACCTCCTATCTTTCGGTGTAATAAGCGACGCAATCCGCACGGGACGCGCTGAGGCAAAGAACCTTTTCCCTTTCTTGTTTTTTGGTGCGGTTAGGACGCAATCCGCACGGGACACATCGAGACAAAGTGGGGCAGACCGCAACGCTGATCGGCTGACCTTGCAGCAGCGGGAAAGGCGGTAAACAAGCGCCGCATTGACGCAAAAATGTCGGGTGCAGGGAAGAGTGTCAATCTAGTGCAATGGAAAAACGCGAATTTGGACAAAATCTGGCGGCATATAGTAGGGGCAAAGGGGGTCTGCTATATGCTCTCCACGACGTTTATGCTCCTCGTCTCCGGCGCATTTCTCATGCTGCGCTTGGGCGAGACTGCCGGCTCGTTTCCGCGTCCGCTCCCGGCCAAGGAGGAGCGCCGCTGCGTCGAGGCGTGGCTGGCGGGGGACACGCAGGCGCGGAACAAGCTCATCGAGCATAACCTGCGGCTGGTCGTACATATCGTCAAGAAATACTACGCCGCCTCCGCCGACGCGGAGGATCTCATCTCCATCGGCACCGTCGGTCTCATCAAGGGCGTATCGAGCTACCGCCCCGAAAAAAACGTCCGCCTCGCCACCTATGCGTCGAGGTGTATAGAAAATGCTATACTATCGAAACGGAAGAATCGGCGGCTGAGGTGGTGGAACGGGTGTCTTTTGAGGCAAAATGGCGCCTGCTGGCGAGAGTGGGAGTCCGCTGCTATATTCTGATTTCCAATGTATCGGGTGCGGTAAAAGCAGCTCCTCTCCAAATTCTTCAATTTCCGGTGATACTGCCGCACAAGCTTCAGGAAGCGGAAAAGTTCAATTTGCAGTTCTCGGACTTTGCGGAAATCACCGAAACGGCGGACACGCTAGGTGTCAGTCTTGGCAGTCTCAAGCAGTGGGAACAAAACCGCAAGCAGATATTCAAATCCACGTGGGAGAAGTATTTCAAGCAGGCATAACCATAGCAAACGGGCAGACCAGCCTTAAAAGCCGGTCTGCCCGTTTTTCGTATGTATCACTTGCCCCTTCAGATGCCTTGCCGCCGCGTCCACCAGCTCCAGCTTCTGCTCCGTGGAGCAGGGCAGCTTCTGGACATTTTTCAGCACCTGCTCGGACTGGAACTTCGCCAGCTCCTGTGCAAGCTCCTGCTTTGCCTGCCGGGACTTGGGGAAAATCAAAAATACTTCCATCGCTGCCCTCCTTTCCAGAGCATTTGCTGTTTCAATCTATGTCTGATTTGTAGAGTATATGTAAAGTTGCCTCTTTCTGATGGGGGTTATAGGGGGCAAACGCCCCCTCAAATTTGAATTGGGATATCCCAATTTGTTGCTTGAAGGTAACGGTGCCGTTTCCTTTCCTGTCCTGCGTCTCACTCCGCAGAGTTTTTCCACTTCGGCCACATCATCGTTGGTACTGCACAGCGGCCAGCAGAAGCAGGAGATGCGCCGAATCGTCGGGCATGAGATGGTGGTTGACATAATACATGGCGGAGGAAAAACAAAGAGGCCCCACACCGGAGCCTCTTGGCGTTTAATATTTACGATGTATATGGCTTCTGCGCGGGCACCGGCTACGGCACTATAGACAAGGCATGGGTAGGAAGATAGGCAGAGGTACTTTTCCTGCTTCCTGAGTATAAATCCCTTAATACAGGCATAATAGTAAGGGATTTATGGCACAGCCCATTGACTATTCCCTTATTTTATATTATTATTTAAGGGAAAACGAATGGAGGTGAGGGAATGAGAACCTTCAATTACTCCGCAATCAAGGAACAAAAGTGGGACGCGGATATTCTTGGTCTGATTGCAGCCATATACAAGGAAGCCGGCAAGCAGGAACTGTATTTGAAGCAGCGCCCGGAGGAACTTGAAAAGCTCGTGGAGATTGCCAAGATACAGAGCACCGAGGCATCGAATGCCATCGAGGGCATCGTCACCACGAGTACCCGAATCCGGCAGCTCGTCGAGGAGAAAACCACGCCGAGAAACCGTGACGAGCAGGAAATTGCCGGATATCGCGATGTGCTGAGTATCATTCACGAGAGCTTTGACGCGATACCAATTACGCAGAACTACATTCTGCAGCTTCACAAAATCCTGTACAGCCACATGAACAACCCACTTGCGGGCCGCACCAAAGCTACGCAGAATTATATCACTGCCACCTACCCGGACGGTCATGTGGAAACGCTGTTCACCCCGCTTGCCCCTTATGAAACGCCGGAAGCGCTGGAGAGAATCTGCGAGGAATACAATCGAGTGATTGGCAACATGGAACTGGAGCCGTTGATTGCGATCCCGGTTTTCATCCATGACTTTTTGTGCATCCACCCCTTCAATGACGGAAACGGAAGAATGAGTAGATTGCTCACGACGCTGCTTCTGTACCGAAATGGTTTTTATGTTGGAAAGTACATCTCCCTTGAAGCTAAAATCGCCAAAAACAAGGATCTGTACTACGACGCACTTGCACAGGCGCAAACCGGCTGGCACGAAGGCACAGAAGATGTAGTGCCATTCATCAAGTACCTGCTCGGGACGATCCTTGCGGCATATAAGGACTTCGAGGATCGTGTAGCGCTTGTGGAAACCAAGCTGCCCGCACTGGAAATGGTGCGCAGAGCAAGCAAAAACAGAATCGGGCGGTTCAACAAACAGGATATCCGAGAGCTTTGCCCGACGCTCAGTGACAGTTCCATTGAGGGGGCCCTCCGCAAACTGGTCGCAGCCGGTGAACTGAAGAAAGAAGGAAGAGGGAAAAATACCCGTTACTTCAGGCTAAATTAAGAGCGCGACAAAGAGCAAAAAATAGCAGTCATTCAATATCAGAACGTGGCGGAATATCCGCGAAACCTTGCATGACAAAACCGTCGCCCCGACCGAAAATCGGGGCGGCGGTTTTATGCAGGGGAGAAAAGGGTCGCATTTGAGGCATGACAAGTAAGATGGGTTGCCGCTGGATAATCATTGTCTGCGGGTGTTTTTCCGGGATGGCGCGGTAAATTTCGTTGTCGGTGTAATTTTTATCTCTGAAGCTGTGGGTAACAAGCAGTCCCGTATCTGCCATGTAGCATTTTTGCGTGGTATTGTTCCGTTGTGAGAGCAATATGCGCCTGTATTCAACTTTGTAATATTGTCGGTGCGTTATTTCAATTTTACAAGTACGCGGCTGAATGATATTCTTTTGTCATAGATAATGACAAAATGCACAAATGGAATAAAAAAGAATCTAAAATTCTTGTTGAAAACACCGTGTTGCTTGTTGTATTGTGTGTAGGACAAGACAATAAGAAAGGTGTGTAGTCATGACTTTCAATCAGCTGAATTACTTCATTACAGTTGCAAGAAATCTGAGCTTCTCCCGTGCGGCTGAATTACTTTTTGTAACACAGTCCACGCTGAGCCGCAGCATCGCATCTATGGAAAGCGAATTGGGGGTCACATTATTCGACCGTGTTTATCACAATCTGAAGCTGACACCGGCAGGCGAGCTTATGCTTCGAGATGGCGTAAAGATCATGGATAGTATGAATTCCTTAATCGGGAGGATGCAGTCCATGGAGGAAAGTAAAAAGAAGCGCCTGACCATTGGCATTCTGGACGGGCAAAAGGTCGAAACAAGGGTTTTGCTTGCCGTCAAGCGAATATTGGAGGATATTCCGGAGTTTGGCATTGATATACGCCGGATGGACTATGAAACGGCTATACAGGGCGTTTCGGAGTCAAAGCTGGATGTCGTGCAAACCCTGATGTCCGCAGACACGGTGCTAGAGGACAGCGTTGACCAAATTCTTATAGAAGATGAGAGCTACTATTTGGTAGCCAGCAACGACGATCCGATCTGGCAGGAGTGGAACCAATCATCGCTGTCTGTGCTGGATAAGAAAGTGCTGCTGATGTCCCATGCGTATCCGGGGAATGACGACCTTCTTAAAAAGCTTTCCGACGCGGGAATCCTCTCAAGAGTAAAGGTCGTGCCCGACATGGAGACGCTTTCCCTTTGGCTCGAAGCAGGTATGGGCGTTTCTATATGCAATGCCAGCCATGTTACGTGCAGCTCTGGCGTAAAAAGATCCGTGCGGGCAGAGTGTCTGGACACACTTCCCAAAGCTCCAGTGGCCTTGCTTTGGAATAAAAACAATCTGTCTTCGCTGTTGGAGCTGTTCCTGTCATATATGTAAGAAGCGAGATCTGCTTGCAAACCGGCACAGCACATAGGATTATTGGTGGCAGGATGCCATTGATGATAAATAAACGATAGTTGGAGGTAAAGGCATTGGACAAAGTAATCAAGGCTGATGTGCTGGTTATCGGCGGCGGTCAAGCCGGGTGGTTCGCGGCCATGAAGGCCCAGGAGCACGGTGCGAAGGTCGTCCTTGCGGATAAGGGCTATGCCGGAAAATCCGGTCAGTCACAGAACATCACCTGCATGGTGTATTTTGACCCGGAAAAGAACGATCTGAACAAATGGATTGAAGAGGGTGCCATCGCGGATGAGTGGCTCGAAAACCGCGACTGGGTTGAAACGGTCTATCTGGAAAGCAAGGCACGCTGGGACGACATGGCTCGCTGGGGAATGGTGTCCTGGCGCTACGATAAGAACGGCGATGCGTATCAAGCGCCGATCAACGGCTCTGACGATGAGCGCTGCCCCGGAGACCCTGAGGAGGATCGTATTACAAATTACCTCATTGACAACCGCTATCACTACAAGCTGCGTCCTGTGTTCGAGAAGATCGGCGGCACGATCATCGACCGAATCATGATCACCGACCTCATCAAGCAGGATGGGCGTATTGCGGGTGCCATCGGCTTCCGGGCGGACGAGGAGGACACTACATACATCTTCCATGTACCCGCCGTTGTGCTGGCTTGCGGCGCTGGTGGCATGAAGACGGCGGGCATCCGCACCACGACTACCACGGGCGACGCGCAGGCCATGGCTTACCGCATTGGCTGTGCAGTCACCGGTAAGGAATTTTCCGACCAGCACGGCGCTCGCGGCGATTTCCCGGCCTATCCATGGACGGGCAACGACCGCAACCCCTATTATCCGAAATACGATGAGACCGTAAAGACGCTGGCGGAGCATCTGCCTCTTTACAACATCTATGAGCAGAAGGTCGACTGCAACCGTCCTAATCTGGAGCACCAGCACATTCTGCCTTTCAACGCGCTGGCGATGGCATGGGAAGCGCACTGCGGACGTGGCCCTGTGTTCTATAAGGTGGACGGCAATCCCGACACAGCGCCCATCAACCACAATCCGAGCGACAAGCCACGGGAAGAGGTCGATGAGGAATTCATGAAAAAGGGCATGGTTCGTATGTCCATCGGACGCGCCCTTGGTCAGTCCTATACCTTGGCCGACGGCGTCTGGTCGGACGGACTGGAGTGCGAGACACAGGTTCCCGGCCTGTACGCCACCGGCGACTGCCTTGGTGCAAGGACAGGCTATCCCATGGCCGGGTTTGCAGCAGCCTTCACGGCTGTGTCCGGCTCTCGCGCCGGTATCAACGCCGCAGAATATGCGCAGAAATCCGGCGATTATGAACTCGATTCTAACGAGGTGGAGCGGCTAAAGAATACACTCTGGGCACCCATGAATCGGATCGGTGGCTTTACGCCCCGCTGGGCGATCCAGGTGATCCAAGACGCCTATCTTCCGTACTGGATCTCCCTATATAAGAATGAGGAGCGGCTACAGGCAGCTCTGACAAATCTTCTATTCATCAGGGATAACATCATCCCCCAGCTCAAGGTCTACAACAACCATGATCTGCGGCTGGCGCACGAGGCTCGGAACATCATTCTCCATATGGAGATGAAGATCCGTGCGGCTCTGATGCGCAAGGAAAGCCGCTGGTATCACTACCGAGAGGATTACCCCCTGCGTGACGACGAAAACTGGCTTTGCTGGATAAAGATTCAGGATGTGAACGGCGAAATGACCTTTACTAAGATTCCGGTGCCTGAGAAGTGGCACCCCGATCACTCCCTGCCCTACAAGGAGCGCTATCCGATCCAGTTCCCCAATGAACCGGCTGTCCTGCCGAACTAAAGAGAGGTGTAAACATGGCTATTGAGAGAATCGACCTTGGGAAATGTGTGGGCTGCGGCACCTGCCGAAATGTTTGCAGCTGTGATGTTATCCGGCTCGACGACAAGGGTATGCCCTATATCAAATATAAGGACGAGTGCTGTGTGTGCCTGTACTGCATGGAGGATTGCCCCACGGGCGCGATCTATGTAGCGCCGGAGAAATATCTGAAGCAGAAAAACGCCTGGGGCTGACATAAGCGCAGGATGTGACCCATACCCCACCATGATAACGAAAAAATGGTGTCCACCGGGATGCTGGACACCAAAAATAAAACAGAAAGTTGAGGTATTGCAATGAAAAAGACCCTATCGCTCCTTCTGGCTCTTGTGCTTTGCCTTGGTATGCTGACCGCCTGTGGCAGCAGTGAGCCAGTGGAAGAAGACAGCGCAGCGGTGACCGAAGCGGTCAAGGAGGAAACCGTCTTGGAGGTGGAGGCTGCCGCAGTTCCCGAAGGCAAGACAGACCTTGTTGTGGGCGGCTTTACGGACACCACATCCTTTGATCCCTTGTCGGAGACCAATGACACGAGCATCATGATCGGCCTCTGTGTGTTCGACAACCTCTTCACCCTGAACGACGACGGAAGTTTTAATTACCAGCTTGCCGAAAATGCGGAGTGGGTCGAGAATGACGGCGCATGGTCCGTTGTGATCACGCTGAAACCGGGGATCAAGTTCCATTCTGGGGACGAGCTTTCCTGTGAGGATGTGCTTTTTACCTTGCAGCGTATGTCCGACAACTTCATGTACAGCAGCCGCGTCTCAGCTGCCAACTTTGATGAGGCGGTCATCGACGGAAACACGCTCACCATTCCCATGCATCGGTATGATGCTCGCTTCCTGCCTAATCTGACCAGTGAGCTCGGCTATATTCTGAACAAGAGCTACGTTGAGGAGGTCGGCGATGAGAAGGCCTTCCAGCAGCCCGACGGCACCGGCCCGTATGTCTTTACGAAGTGGGTCACCAACGAATCCGTCACGCTCACCCGCAACGAGGAATACTGGGGCGATGCCGGAGCGTTTGAGACGATCGTCTACAAATTCTTCTCCGATGACAACACGAGAGTTCTGGAGTTTGAGGCCGGCAATCTGGACATCTGCGCCGTGGAATCCGGCGAAAATCTGGACAGCCTCGCGGCTGGTGATTATGAGGGCTGCGGCCTGTATACATGGCTGACAAACAAGATGGGTATGCTGTTCTTCAACAACAGCACGGAGAGTTCGCCTTTCTATGAGAACCCCGCACTGCGCAAGGCAGTGGCCGCAGCCATTGACCTGGAAGCAATCGTTGAGTCCATGGGCGGCTCCACTACGGTCGCTGCGACCTCCTCGTTGCCCACCAGCGCTGCCGCCTATGCGGAGCATCTGAATGTCTATGACCCTGAGCTTGCCAAGCAGTATCTGGAGGAAGCGGGCTATCCGAACGGCTTCTCTTTCACCTTTATGGTCGCTTCCGATCAGGGCTCCAACCTAAAAATGGCGGAGGCTATCCAGGCATATCTGAGCCAGGTTGGCATCGAAATGACGATCGAACCGCTGGATCTCGGCACGCTCATGGGCTATCAGATGAGCGGCGAACAGGTCTGCGGCATCGTGGATAACACCATCCGCGGCGATGACTATGAGATGTATCAGAACCAGGAGCTCGGCTCCGGCAACAAGCTTACGGAGATCCACAATGATGATTATCAGGCTCTGCTCAGCAGCATCCTCTCCGAGCGGGATCATGATACTCGTATCAAGCTGTTCCAGGAGATTCAGGACACGGTCTATGACCAGTGCTACTTTGTGCCGCTGTATCAGAACCGTGGCGCGTGGGCCTATCAGGACTATGTGACCGGTCTAGATGAAAACGGCGTTCTCACAGCGGAGAAAATCGTGGACTTTGCTGCGCTCGGCTTTGTCAAGTAATTTACACCGCAACCAAGGGGCGTTTTACGACGCCCCTTGCCTTGCATGGTGTCCTCATCCTGTTACGGCGTTTTTGTGAACAGACAAGGAGATTCTCGATGATCAAATACACAATAAAACGGCTTCTGCTGATGATCCCTATACTGCTTGGGGTAATTCTTGTCGTTTTCACCATCAATTATTTTTCCACCGGCTCACCGGCTATGGCGCTGCTGGGCAGCGCGGCGACACCGGAGAACATCGCGTCGGTCGAACATGAGCTGGGTCTGGATCGTCCCTATTTTGTCCAGCTGGGAGAGTATTTGTGGAATATTATCACCAAGTTCGATCTTGGAAACTCCTATGCGTATAAGCGGCCAGTGATCGAAATGATCGGCGAGGTGGTCGGAAAAACCGTCGCGCTGGGTCTTTTGGGGACGGCTTTATGTATATTGATCGGCGTACCGCTGGGCATATTTGCGGCAACAAAGCAATACTCCGTCATTGACTATATCTCCACGATCTTCGCGACACTTCTGGCGGCGCTTCCCAGCTTTTGGCTTGCGCTTATGCTTATGCTCTTGTTCTCGGTAAAGCTGGGATGGCTACCGATATCGGGTCTGGACGGGCCGCTGAGCTATATTCTGCCGGTGCTGTCGATCGGTGCGTTCCCAGTGGCGATGATCACCCGCATGACCCGTTCGTCCATGCTAGAGGTCATCCGTCAGGACTACATCGTGACGGCGAAAGCCAAGGGACTGCCATCTTCCGTCGTTATTTTCCGCCATGCCATGAGAAACGGCATGATCCCGGTCGTGACCATGATCGGTGTGAGCGCCGGCCTCGCTATGACCGGCACTATCATCATCGAGACGATCTTCAACATACCGGGCATGGGTATGCTGATGAACTCCGCCATCAATAAATACGACTATCTTCTCACACAGGGTGTCGTCCTCATCTGCGCCATCATCATCTGTGGGACAAATCTCCTGACTGATCTGGTGTATGCGCTCATTGACCCAAGGATCCGGGAGCAGTATGCGAATTCCGCCCGCCATGCCGGAGGGCGTCTGGCGGCAAAGAAAAAGAAGCGTGAGATCCAAGAAGAAGCCGCAGAGGCTGTATCACGGCAGCCCTTACAGAGCGATGAGGCGGGAGGGGAAAACGATGGCTAAGACCAAGCAAGAAAGCTGCGCCCTTGTAAAACAGGAGGCGAGCGATACCAAGAAGCGCTCCCAGGCAGAGGAGACATGGCGTGGACTGAAAAAGAACAAGCTTGCCATGGTGTCGCTGGCGTTTATCATTGTTTTGGTGCTTTCCTGCGCCTGTGCCGACTGGCTGGCGCCATACGATTATGATAAGATCGATCTCTCCGCCCGTATGCAGCTTCCCAGCTGGGAGCATTTGATGGGTACGGATGATTTTGGACGGGATATTTTCTCCCGCATACTTTACGGAGGCAGGGTCTCTCTGCTGGTGGCTCTGTGTACGGTCGCAGCCAGCATTGTGATCTCCACTATTCTGGGTGCGACTGCCGGTTATTTTGGCGGCTGGTATGATAACCTTGTCATGCGGCTGACCGATGTATTTATGGCGATCCCCGGTATGCTCCTTTCTATTTCCGTCTGCGCGGCTCTTGGCTCCGGCATTGTGAATACCGGCATCGCCATGACCGTCTGCAATATTCCGAGCCTGACCCGTGTGGTGCGCTCCTCAACGCTGCTGCTCCGCGATCAGGAATACATCGAGGCGGCTACTTCCTTCGGCGCAGGGCGGTGGCATATTATCAAACGCCACATCATCCCCAATATTCTGGCGCCTATCATCGTGCAGTCGTCTCTGAAACTCGGTGATGCCATTCTGTCTATCGCGGGACTGAGCTTCATCGGTTTGGGGATACAGCCGCCGACACCGGAATGGGGCTCCATGCTCAATAGCGGCAGGGAGTTCATCCGTTCCTTCTGGCCGCTCATTACCTTCCCCGGTATCATGATCGCGCTCACCATGCTTGCCTTTAACCTACTGGGAGACGGACTGCGGGATGCCATGGATCCCCGGCTCAAGTGAGGAGGGACGAAGATGAATAAGCTGCTGGAAGTCAAAAATCTAGTCGTTGAATACAAGACCGATGAGAGCATAATACACGCGGTCAACGGTGTGAGCTTTGCTGTTGAGGAGGGTAAGGTTTTGGGCATTGTCGGCGAGACAGGTGCCGGAAAGACTACGACCTGCAAAAGCATACTGAGGCTCATATCGGAGATCAACGGAAAGATCAAAGAGGGCGAGATCCTTTATAGAGGCATGGACATTCTCAAAATGTCCGATGTCGAGATGGGAAAGATCCGGGGCGGAGAGATATCCATGATTTTTCAGGATCCGATGACAGCGCTGAATCCGATCATGACCGTGGGAAAACAGATCGGAGAGATCATACGCCGCCATCAAAAGTGCTCGCGGGCGGAGACAGAGCTCCGGGTCGCGGAGATGCTGGAGCGCGTGGGTATCAGCCGGGAGAGAGCCTCGGACTATCCCCACCAGTTCTCCGGCGGCATGAAGCAGCGTGTGGTGATTGCGATGGCGCTTGCGTGCAATCCATCCCTGCTGCTGGCGGACGAGCCGACGACGGCGCTGGATGTCACCATTCAGGCACAAATGCTTGAGATGATAAAACGTCTTCAGGAGGAATATCATACAGCTATGATCCTTATTACCCATGATTTGGGGATCGTGGCAGAGACCTGTGATTATGTGGGGATCATGTACGCTGGCGAGATCGTGGAGTTCGGCTCTGCCCAGCACATTTTCGAGAATGCGCGACATCCCTACACGCAAGGATTATTTAACGCTATTCCAAGCATTGACAAGCGCGTGAAGCGTCTGGCGGTCATTCCGGGGCTTGTGCCGGATCCGTCAGACCTGCCGGAGGGGTGCAGGTTTAGCCCCCGCTGCGGCTGCCATACCGGCGTATGCAGCGAGTGCTGCCCCAGCTATGAAGAGGTGGAGCAGGGACATTTGGTGAAATGCTTCCATGCTTGGAAAGGAAAGGACGGAGAATGACCATGAGCTCGATTTTGACTGTAAAGCATCTAAAGAAACACTTCAATTCAGCTCACGGTATCATTCACGCAGTTGAAGATATTTCCTTTGATGTAGAGGAGCGCACAACGCTGGGAGTTGTGGGAGAATCCGGCTGCGGAAAATCCACGCTCGGCAGAATGATCGTCGGACTTTCAGAACCTACCGATGGCGAGGTGAGCTTTGACGGCGTGAATATCACTAGTCTGAAAAAGAGGGAGCGCAGCGAATTTCGCAGGAAAATGCAGATGGTATTCCAGGACCCGTCCTCCAGCCTTGATCCCCGTATGTCCGTTCACGACCTTATTGAGGAACCGCTGGTGGTAGCTAAGACCTGCCGGACGTCGGCGGAGAGAACGGCCAGAGTGCGGCAGATGATGGACACGGTGGGGCTGGCCTCGCGATTTGAGTACTCATATTCTCATGAGCTGGACGGTGGCCGGCGGCAGCGCATCGGTATTGCGCGGGCACTGGTGCTCAATCCGCAGTTTATCGTCTGCGACGAGCCGGTTTCGGCGCTGGATGTGTCCATTCAAGCACAGATCCTGAATCTTTTACAGGATCTGCAGGATGAGCTTGGCCTTACCTATCTGTTTATCACCCACGATCTGGCGGTGGTGAATCATATCTCCGACTCCATTCTGGTCATGTATATGGGAGCGGCGGTGGAAATGGCCCCGGTGGACGAGCTTTTCAAGAACCCGAAGCACCCGTATACGCACGGTTTGCTTTCAGCCATTCCCATTCCCAAGCTGCGGCCTGAGCGCAAACGCTTTTTGCTGCAAGGGGAAGTCACGAAGCCGGATGGGAAGCCCGGATGCAAATTCGCCCCGCGCTGTCCCAAGGCGTCAGAGGAATGCTTCTCCGTGACACCACAGCTGCAAAGCGTGGGCGAGCAGCACCGCGTGGCCTGCCACCACATCGAGTAAACGCGAGTTTATTTGCATGAGCGCTGCGCTCAAAAATGTATCATTTGGGGCACAAAGCCTCTGCTTTTTCCTCTCCGACCGCCGCAAGTAGGCGGGGTTGGTGTTTTCCAATGGAACACACCTGTGAGGCAAAGCAGAGGCTTTTTTCGTGGAAACCAACATTTTTCAAAAGCAAAAAAAGAGAACGCTTTTCTCGGAAATATTTTCGGATTCTTCCCTTGACACCTTTTCAAATGGATTCCAAACCGTTATAATATATCTACCAACCTAACAAATAACGCGAGGTGTCGCTATGAAAACGAAAGACAAGCCGCAGGCGAAGCAATACGTCATTTATTCCCGCAAATCCAAATTTACCGGCAAGGGCGAGAGTATTGAAAACCAGATCGAGCTTTGCCGCCAGTATATTGCCATGCACTTTGGCGAGGACGCGGCGGAAAACGCGCTGGTGTATGAGGACGAGGGCTTTTCCGGCGGCAATCTGGAGCGCCCGCAGTTCAAGAAAATGATGAAGGACTCGCAGAAGATCGAATTTGCGGCCATCGTGGTCTACCGTCTCGACCGTATCAGCCGCAACATCGGTGACTTTGTAAAGCTCATTGAAGACTTGGGCGACCGGCATATTGACTTCATTTCCGTCCGGGAGCAATTCGATACGTCCTCTCCCATGGGGCGGGCGATGATGTATATTGCATCGGTGTTCTCCCAGCTGGAGCGGGAGACCATTGCCGAGCGCATCCGGGACAACATGCACGAGCTGTCCAAGACCGGGCGCTGGCTTGGTGGCACGACGCCCACGGGCTACGCCTCGGAAAGCCTGTCCAGCGTGACAGTGGACGGCAAGGTGAAGAAGGCTTGCAAGCTCAAGCCCATTCCGGAGGAAATTCAGCTTGTCAAGATGATTTTCTCTGTATTTATGGAGACCGGCTCTCTCAGCAAGACCGATCAGTACCTGTTGGAGCACCGCTGCGTCACGAAGCGCGGCAAGCAGTTCACGCGATTTGCCATCCGGGGCATTCTGACCAATCCGGTCTACATGATTGCCGACGAGACGGCGTATCAGTATTTGAAAGAAAACAATGTTGACCTGTCTGCCGAACGCTCGGAGTTTGACGGCGAACACGGCATTATGGCATATAATCGTACCCTCCAGCGCCCCGGAAAGGCGAACCAGATCCGTCCGATGGAGGAATGGATCGTGGCGGTGGGCAAGCATCCCGGCATCATCGCTGGCAGCGACTGGGTGCAGGTGCAGGCCATGCTGGATGTAAACAAATCCAAGAGCTACCGCAGACCGCGCAGCAATGTGGCGCTGCTGTCCGGCCTGCTGCGGTGCGGCGAATGCGGCGATTATATGCGCCCGAAGCTGACCAACCGCCGCACGGCGGACGGCGAACTGATCTACACCTACATGTGCTCCACCAAGGAGCGCAGCCACAGCACGGTCTGCGGCATGAAAAACTGCAACGGCAACACGCTGGACGCCAAGATCATCGAGGAGATCCGCAAGCTGTCCGC
>CAVIIB010000012.1:0-15216 GCA_963642815.1 Oscillospiraceae bacterium
GGCATGATTCAAAGCGCCCTGCTTTTCGCGGGGCGCTTTGAATTTATGTTTTCAAAAAAGGAGCCTGCGGTCTGTCCTGTCACAGACGCAAGGCTCCTTTCGCGCTCACATCTCCGTGTCGCGGATGAAGACCTGCTTGGAGCGGGGGTCGTTTTTGTCCTCGCGCTCCTCGACCTGGAAGCGGTCGATGGCCTTGACCATGGCGGAGAGCTTGGAGTAGCCATAGCTGCGCGTGTCGAAGTCCGGGCGCTTTTTCTGCACAAGCTGACCGACCGCGCCGAGGGAGACAAAATCGTCGTCCGACGCACCGGCGAGGTCGAGAATGGAGTCCGCGATGAGCCAGACGATGGAGTCGGGGATGGTCTTCTCGTCCGTTTTCTTCTCCGGCTTCGGCTCGGTCGCCTTGCGCGGCGCTTCCGCCTTTTTCTCCGGCTTCGGCTCGGTCTTGTGCGGAGGCTCGTTTTTTTTGGTCGCCGGCTTTTTCGCGGTGGTCTTTTTGTCGCGCTCGCGGATGACCTCGATATAGATGAATTTGTTACACGCGGCGATCAGTGCATTGGGCGTTTTCTGCTCACCGACGCCGATGACATACTGCCCTGCCTCACGCAGGCGACGCGCCAGCCCCGTGAAGTCGGAGTCGGAGGACACGAGGACAAAGCCGTCCGTGTTGCCGGTGTAGAGTATGTCCATCGCGTCGATGATCATGGCGGTGTCCGTGGAGTTTTTGCCCTTGGTATAGGCAAACTGCTGGATGGGGGTCACGGAAATATCGAGCAGCGCCTTTTTCCAGCCGGAGAGGTTGCTTGTGGACCAGTCGCCGTAGGCGCGTTTGATGTTGGGCGTACCGTAGATGGCAAGCTCCTCCATCACGCCCTGCAAGCAGTCGCGGGGCGCGTTGTCCGCGTCGATCAGCACCGCGAGGCGCAGGTTATTGTCATTTATGGACAAAGTGTATCACATCCTTCAAGAAACAAGTATAGCGTATTCACCGCGTTTTTTCAACTCGCCGTTTCTTGCCGTGTGGCGCGATTTATGGTATTCTATAGGAAGAAAATTCGCTCCAAGGGAGGCAAACGGATGACAAAGGCGGAGATCGAGGCGGCGCTGCGGCTCGACCCACAGGAGCTGCGGCGGATGCACAACCTCTATGACGCGGCGGTGCGGCAGCTCTCGCTCAAGTTTGAGATACTGAACAACGAGTTTGAGACGCTTTATGCGAGAAATCCCATACACCACATCGAGGGGCGCGTCAAATCCCCCAAAAGCATCGCGGCCAAGCTCGCGAAAAAGGGGCTTCCGGCCACGCTGGATGCGGCGCTGGAGAGCGTCAACGACATTGCCGGAGTGCGGGTCGTGTGCAGCTATATCGACGATGTGTACCGCGTGGCGGAAATGCTGGAGCGGCAGAAGGACATCGAGATCATCAAGCGGCAGGACTATATCCAAACGCCGAACTATAACGGCTACCGCTCCCTGCACCTCGATATCCGTGTGCCGGTGTATCTGTCCGACAGGACGGAGCACATCACGGCGGAGATACAGATACGCACCATTGCCATGGACTTCTGGGCGAGCTTGGAGCATGACATACGCTACAAGGCGGACAAGTCGCGGCTTCCCGTGGGTATCAACGAGGAAATGCTCGCCTGTGCCGATAAGATCGCCGAGATCGACCGCCAGATGCAGGATATGTACCTGCGTATCAAGGCGGCGGAGACCACAGACGAGGGTTAGGCCGTTTTCTTGCGGCGGGTGAGGTGGAGGACAAGACCGATGGCGAGACCGAGGAGCGCGGGGCATACCCAGAAAAGCCCAAGCTTCGCCAGCGGCAGCGTCTCACGGAGTGTCGCAAGAACGCCGTCCAGATGACAGGCGGCAAGCAGTGACGCGGGCAGCGACGCGGCAAAATCATAGAGCGCACCGACGAGCGTCAGCACCGTCGTGCTGACAAAAACGGCGCGGTCATACGCGAAAAAGCGCCCGCAAAGCGACAGCAGTATGAGCGTGATGGCAAGCGGATAGAGGAACATCAGCACCGGAATGGAGTAGCTGATGATGGAGCTGAGACCAAAGTTGGCGAACAGCAGCGAGACGAGGCAGAAAATGCAGGTCCACACGCGGTAGTTTGGCCCCTTCGGGAACAGGCCGGTGAAGGTCTCGGCGCAGCTCGTGATGAGGCCGACCGCCGTCTTGAGGCAGGCGAGCGTGACCGTCGCGGCGAGGACGATAAGCCCCGCGCCGCCGAGGTAGTGACGTGCAATCTGCGCGAGGGCGATACCGCCGTTGTCCGAGGGCTCAAACAGGCCGCGGCTCTGCACACCGACGATGGTGACGGCAACATAGATGACGGCCATCAGCAGACAGCTGAAGATACCGGCGCGGACGGTGCTTCCCGCCACAGCGTCCGGCTCATTCACGCCGAGACCGCGAATGACCTGAACCACCACGATACCGAACGCGAGGCTTGCCAGCGCGTCCATGGTGTTGTAGCCCTCCAAAAAGCCGGTGAAGAACGGCTGTGTGGCGTAATCGCCCTCCGGCGCGACCTCGCTGACCGCAGCACCGGGGTGGAGCATGGCCGCCACGACGAGGATACCGAGGAAGACGAGGAAGCAGGGGTTGAGCAGCTTGCCGACCCAGACGAGTATCTTGCCCGGACGAAGCGAGAAAAACAGCGCCAGCGCAAAAAAGGCGACGGAGAAAAGCAGCAGCCAGAGCCTCGCGTTCCCCTCCGGCAATATCTGCTCCAGTCCGACGGTGAACGAGGTCGTGGCGCAGCGGGGGATGGCGAAGAACGGCCCGATGGTCAGATAGAGCAGACAGGTGAAGAACATCGAATAGGGCTTCCCCACACGGCTGCCCAGCTCGAACAAACCGCTGGAGCGGCTGATACCGAGCGCCGCCACACCGAGCAGCGGCAGACCCACGCCCGTCACGCAAAAGCCGATGACCGCCGGCCATACGCGAGCTCCGGCCATCTGACCCATGTGGACAGGGAAAATAAGGTTGCCCGCTCCAAAGAACATTCCAAAGAGCATACTGGCAATGTAGACATACTCGCGGCGACTTAGCTTTTTCATGTGTATCTCCCTTCCGCGTAAACAAAAAATCCCGACGGCAAGGCCGTCGGTGAAATGACTACCATACCTCATTATACCCGCACCCGTCCCGCCGGTCAATCCTTTTTGGAATATGGGCGGAACGCTTCCTGTTCCGGCGCTGTGCGGCGGCTTTTTTCGGGCTTGTTTCCACATTATAATGTTTCGCTAAAAAAATGCTTGCATTTTCGGCGGGAGCTTGCTATAATCTTCATCTGCGGACATTCATGTTCAGAATTTTATAGGGAGGTGCAAATTCATGCCCAACATCAAGTCCTCGGCAAAGCGTGACCAGCTTCAGAAGGCGGCACGGGAGAAGAATCGTGCGGCGAAGTCCGCCTTGAGGACCGAGCTGAAAAAGTTCGACGCGGCGGTGCTGTCCGGCGACAATGCGGCGGCTGCTGAGACCTATAAGGTTGCTGTGAAGTCCGTTGACAAGGCGGCATCCAAGGGCCTTATCCACAAGAACAATGCGGCTCGCAAGAAATCTGCCATGGCGAAGAAGCTCAACGCCGTCGGCTGATTCCTGATAGAAATGCTTTCGTACCCGGCTCGCTTGAGCCGGGTGCTTTGCTTATGGGGAGGCTTTATGGACATCCTGTTTGACAGCCGCCGTGCGGAGCATAAGTCGATATTCGGCACACTGCGCGTGGGTGAGCGCTGCCGCTTTTGCGTCAAGCTGCCGCTGGAAATTGCGCCGCAGACCGTGACGCTCGTGAGCGAGGCGTGGTCGCTTCCGCTTGCGCCGGATGGGTGTGAGGGGGACTATGCGCTCTTTGCGGGCGAGCTTTGCCCGACAAAGCCGGGGCTTTTCTTCTACCGCTTCGACGTGCGGGACAAAAACGGCGCATACCGCCTGTTCCGCCGTGGTCGCGGCACGAACATCGAGGAGGGCGAGCTCTGGCAGCTCAGTGTGCTGCCCGCCGACTATGCGCCGCCGGAGGAGCTTCGCGGCGCGGTATACTATCAAATCTTCCCCGACCGCTTCTGCCGCGCCGAAAGCGCCACGCCGGAGGGGAAGCTCGCGCCGTATACGCTCCGCCCGTTTGAGGGCTTTGTCCCCAGTGCGCCGGACGCCTCGGATTTTGCGGGCGGCAATCTGCGCGGTATTTTGTCCAAGCTCGACTACCTCCGCGAGCTTGGTGTGCGCGTGATTTATCTCAACCCCATCTTTATGGCCTGCGCCAACCACCGCTACGACACGGCGGACTACCGCCGCGTTGACCCGCTGCTGGGGACGGAGGCGGACTTTCGCGCCCTCTGCGACGCGGCGCATGAGCGCGGCATGAAAATCATGCTTGACGGCGTGTTCTCCCACTGCGGAAAAATATCCCGCTATTTCGACGCGGACGGGCGCTTCGGTGGGGGCGCTTGCTCGGCTGGAACGGTCTCGCCGTATTACAAGTGGTTTGATTTTACCGAATTTCCGCGTAAATACGCCTGTTGGTGGGGAATTGAGAGCTTGCCCAACGTCAACGAGCTGGACGAGGGCTACCTCGACTTCATCATACGCGACGAGGACAGCGTGGTCGCCCACTGGCTGGCGGCGGGCGCGGACGGCTTCCGCCTCGATGTGGCTGACGAGCTGCCGGATGCATTTATTGCGCTGCTGCGTGAGCGTGTGCGCGAGTGCAAGCCGGGTGCGGCGGTCATCGGCGAGGTGTGGGAGGATGCCTCCAACAAGGAGGCCTACGGCGAGCGCCGCCGTTATTTTACGGGCGCGGAGCTGGACGGCGTGATCAATTTTCCGCTGCGAAAGGCGATCCTTGCGTTCGCCTCCGGCGAGGATGACGGCCAAGGGCTGGCCGAGACGGTGATGACGCTGGCGGAGAACTACCCCGCCGCCGCGCTTGACTGCACCATGAGCATACTCGGCAACCATGACACTGAGCGCCTTGCGCGGCTTCTGCCGGAGCTGCCGCGCCGGAGGCTGGCTGTCTTTCTGCAATTCACGCTGCCCGGCTCGCCCGTCATCTACTACGGCGACGAGGCGGGGCTTGACGGCGGGCGCGACCCCATGAATCGCCTCTGCTTTCCGTGGGGACGGGAGGATAAGGGGCTGACGGAGTTTTATTGCCAGCTCGCCGCGCTGAAAAACGCCCATCCGAGCCTGCGGCGCGGGCGCATCGAATTTTTGGAGGTCGGAAACGGGCGCGTCCGCTTTGTGCGAACGGACGACACGGAGACGGTCGAGTGCATGGCGGACGCCGCCCAGCAGCGCTTTGAGCTTCAGTGCCGCGCCAAGTTTACAAAAGAGTAACACTGTGCTATAATGCCCGTGCTACAATAACAGACTGTCGGGAAAGTGCGTTTTTCTAAATATGCGCTATATGCGCTGCCCAAAGCCTCTTGGTAAAGCAACGCAACGCACCCAAGGCTCCCCTGAAAGGGGAGCTGGCAGCGGCGTAGCCGCTGACTGAGGGGTTTCATCCGCTGCGGGCTTAACCCCTCCACCGCTTACGCGGTCCCCCTCCCCTTTCAGGGGAGGCAGGGGATTGGCAGTAAGCGCGGCACTCCCCTTTTAGGGGAGGCGGGGGATTGGTGGTAAGCTCGGCACTCCCCTTTCAGGGGAGGCGGGGGATTGGTAGTAAGCGCGGCATTCCCTTTTAGGGGAGGCGATGGGTGCGGTGCAAGCTTGTCAGTCCTCGTCGTCGAAGCGGTATTCCGCACGGCTGCGCTTGCGCTTCTTGGTCGCGCTGTCCGACGTGAACATCCGCGTCGGCTCGTCGGTATCGTCGTCGTTCAGCAGCGCGTCGATGTGGAGGGACTCCTCCGGCTCCTTGAGCGCCGCCTTGACCGCCGAATCCTCGATGGAACGGACAGTGGCCTCGTCCGCCTCCTGCTTGGCGGGCGCGGGCGTCGGCTTCTCCGCCGTCACAAGCTGGGCATCGACAAGCCGCCCATAGAACTCGATCTGCTTCTGGCAGACGGCGGTCATGTGGTCGATGTATTTCTGGGTGGCCTTTTTCGCCTCGTTGAGCTTGGCAAGCTCGTTGGTGATGTTCGCCTCGGCCTCGCGCTTGGCGTTGTCGGCCTTGGTCTGCGCCTCGCTGACGAGCTTTTCGGCACGTTCCTTGGCCTCGGCCTCGATCTGGGCGCTCATCTTCTGCGCGGACAGCAGCGCAAGGCGCATGGAGTCCTCCGTCTGGCGGTATTCCTCGATCTTTTCCACCAGCACGCGCATTTTGCTTTTCAGGGAGTTGTTCTCCTTGACAAGAGTGGTGTAGTCGTCGGCAATTTCGTCGAGGAACTCATCCACCGTCTCCATGTCGTAGCCGCGGACAGCGCGGTCAAAGGCTTTTTCCCGTATGTCCTGAGGAGTTATCATATCTTTTTACCCGTCCCTTTCTCTCGGTTTTATTTTGTCAAAATCATTCTCTTGGCTAACGCCGCAAGGCGCAGGGTCAATAGAAGCTCACGCCGCTGTTTTCAAGCTCGTCCATCAAATCGCCCATGATGTCCATGTTGTAGGGTGTGATGGTGTAGGTGTTGATGGCGGCCTTTTTGATTTTCCCGTCGTTGGCGTAGGCCACGCCGGACAGGAAATCGATCAAGCGCCGCGCCTCGTCCTTTTGGGTCGTTTCGAGGTTGATGACGACTGTGCGTCCGGCACGGAGATGGTCGGCAATCGCCGCCGCGTCACCGAAGCGCTCCGGCCTCGCCATCACGACCTGCACCGAGGTCGTTGTGTGGATGTTGATGACGCGCTCATCCGAGGACGCGCCGCGCACAGGCTGCGCCTCCGGCACAAAATCGCTGCGCTCGCGGGTCACGGGGCGACCGTCCGCATGATAGGCGGGGCGGCGCTCCTCCTCGCCACGGGACGGCGCTTTTGCGTCGCTCTGGAACGGGTCGTCCCACGTCGTCCTTGCGGAGGCGCGGTCATGCCGACGCGCCACCTGTGTCGGCTCGTCGTCACTCTCCGGGGCTGTATCGTCGTCGAAGTAATCCTCGTCGCTTTCGTCATAAGGCTGCGTCAGCTTTCGTATCTCATCGAAAAAGCTCATTGGCTCCCTCCTTTTGCTTCAGGCGGGGCGGCCATAGTCACGCGCTCCGAAGATCGCGCTTCCCACGCGAACCATGTTCGAGCCCGCGCTGATGGCCAGTTCAAAATCGCCTGACATACCCATGGACAGAAAATCCATGCTGACATTATCGTATTTTTCCCCTGCGTTGTCAACAAAAAGCTGTTGCATATTATAGAAATAAGTAGCGCCAGCCCCAGCCGGAGGGATGGCCATGAGCCCGCGCACCCGCACCGCCGTCAGTCCCGACGCTGCTTCGAGCAGCTCCGGCAGCAGCTCCGGCATAGCGCCGGTCTTAGACGGCTCGCGGGCGATGTTTATCTCCAGCAGCACATCCTGTACCGCGCCGAGTGCCGCCGCCCGTGCGTCGATGAGGCGCAGCAGCTCCGGCGAATCGACCGACTGGATGAGGTCAACGCGCCCCGCCACATAGCGCACCTTGTTCTTCTGCAAATGCCCGATGAGCTGCACCGACGCGCCTTGATACGCGCCCTGCGCGCCCTTTTGCCGTATCTCCTGCACATGATTCTCGCCGATGACCTGCGCTCCGGCCTCGATCGCCTCACGCACGGCGGCGGCGGGCTTGGTCTTGGCCACGGCCACAAGCGTGACCGGTCTCCCGCCGGAGGCGTAGTCTATGCGCTCAAGCACGCGCCTTACGTTGTCTGAAATGCTCATATATCTCTGTCTCCCGTCAGTCAAAAACGTGTCCGTCATAGAGCGTGTCCGCCCGCACGATAAGCTCGTTGCCGGCTCGCAGCCCGTCGCTGCCCTGCGACAGCACGAGGAAATAATCCGCCCCGACATAGCAAAGCTCGACCTTTTTGCGCTCGGCCTGCAAGCCCGTCATGGTAAACACACAGAGGCAGCCCTCCTGCTTCTCGGCATCATAGAGGTCGGCGGCGTAATAGCCCGCACCGGCCTCCGCCGACACGAGCGCCGCGTCCTTGGCCTGCGGCGGCGGCGCGTTATCCTCCGCCCACGGCCAGTATACGACGATCCGGCACAGCCCGTCGTCATCGGCCTCGCCTATCTCCGACACGGTCACGTCGGCGCTCCAGCTCCCCTTCATCAGCGTCAGCGCCTCGCCGGGTTGAAGCTGCGCCGCGTCCGCCTCCGCCATCTCGCCCGCCCAGTAGCGGTAGAGCGCCTTCTGCGGGACGCGAATGCCGGTGTAGCTCTCAAATTCGAGCGAGGCGGCGACCCGCCGCGCCGTCAAAAGCTCGGCCATGCCCTCGTCGAGCGAGAACACCACCGCGCACTCGCCGCCCTGCGGCGCGCTGATGTGTACCACCTGCGCCCGCAGTGTGCCGGAGCAGTAGCGGGCAAAGCGCAGCGAAAGCGCGTCGCCCTCGGCAAGACGCTCCGCGTCCGCTTCGTCGAGCAGCGCCGCATAGTACCATGTAAAGCCGGTCACGAGCTTGCCGAGCGCGTTTTTCGCGCCCGTGCGCGTCTCGTTCATATAGCCGCGCAGTGTGTCCGGCGTGAGCGTGAGCGCGTCCTCCGGCGTAAGCGTCTCGAAGCCGTCCGTGACGCGGGTGAAAAGACCGGAGCTCTCCGCCGTCACTGTCTCGCTGTCGCGCACAGCGGCCTCCATGAGGCTGTTGCGGCGATTCGTCAGCGTAATGAGGTATTCGCCGTCCGCTGCCATCTCCGCCGACGAGGCGGGCAGCAGCAGCTCTCCCAGTGCCTCCGCCTCCAGCAGCGCCGCCGCCATATCCCCGCTCTGCACCGAGGCGGCAAGCCGGTGGATGGCGGTATAGGCCGCACCCGGCTCCGCCTGCTCGCTCTCCTGCGTCTCGGTCTCCAAGGCGGCAAGCTCCTGCGTGAGCTCGCGCAGCTCCACGGCGCGGTCAAGCGCCTGCGGCGTCGCGTATACGGTGGCGATGGTCTCCCCGGCGGCGAGGCGCTCGCCCTCCGTGGCGGTCACGTCGATGTAGCTGCGGTCGGAAAGGACGGGCTGCTCACTGCGGATGACAAGACCGCTCATATCGGCGCTGAGCGTGAGCGTCGTCTCCGCAGCCAGCGCGGTCTGGAGTGTGCTCGTGAGCCGCCGTGCCACGGCAAAGCCCGCGTAGCACAGCATGGCAAGGAACAGCAGTATCCCGACCGCCCGTGTCAGCCCGTCCGTTTTTTTCAATCCGTATCCGCCTCCGTCAGTGTGAGCGCCCGCACGGGAATAACCGTGGAAATGGCGTGCTTGTAGATCATCATCTGCTTCCCGTCGGAGTCGAGCGTGACGACAAAGGGGTCAAAGCCCCGCACATAGCCCTTCATCTGAAAGCCGTTCATCAGAAAGACCGTGGCGAGAAGCCGCTCGCGCCGAAGCTGGTTGAGAAAGCTGTCCTGAAGATTCTGTATTTTCTGCATCTTTTTCCGTCCCTTCCGGGTGCGGCCATGCAAGCTGCCGACCCGTAAAATGTAAATTTGAGCAAAGGGAACGCCCCTTGTTCATATCGCCATTTTACGGTCAGCGCGATAAAAATTCCGTCGCAATCGGTCGAGCGGCGTTCATATCCGGCGCATTTTCCCACCGAAGCCAGCGCACGCTCTCATCCCGGCGCAGCCATGTGAGCTGGCGCTTGGCATAGCGGCGGCTCTCGCGCTGCACGCGCTCTATCGCCTCGGAAAGCGTCGTCTCGCCGCGCAGATAGGCGGCGGTCTCCTTGTAGCCGATGGCCTGCATCGCGGTGCAGCGCCCGTCAAGCCCCGCCGCAAGCAGCCCTCGCACCTCGTCCGCCAGCCCGTTTTCAAACATCTGCGCCGCACGGCGGTCGATACGCGCATATAGGCGCTCCCGCGACACAAAATCGAGCGCCAGCTTCATGCTGGTGTAGCGCGGCGGCAGACGGCGGCTGCGCTCATCGTGCGCCGTGATGGTCTCGCCGGTGAGGCGGTATACCTCCATCGCCCGCACAAGGCGCTTTTTGTCGGCGGGCGCGAGCTTTTCCGCCCGCTCGGGGTCGACCTCGGCCAATTTACGGCGAAACGCCTCGCCGCCCAGCGCGTCATACTCCGCCTCCAATTGACTGCGCAGCACACCGTCACCGGGCGCATCGGCAAACTCCGTCCGCCGCAGCAGCGCGTCGAGATAAAGCCCCGTCCCGCCGACGACGATGGGCACGCGCCCACGCGCCAGAATATCGTCCACACAGGCCGCCGCCATCGCCGCCCAGCGTGCCGCCGAAAAGCTCTCCGACGGGTCGGCCACGTCGATCATGTGGTGGGGTATGCCGCCCATCTCCGCCGCCGTGGGCTTGGCCGTGCCGATGTCCATGCCGCGGTATATCTGCATGGAATCCGCGCCGACGACCTCGCCGTCCAGCAGTCCGGCCAGCGCCACACCGAGCGCCGTTTTCCCCGTGGCGGTCGGGCCGGTGACGATGAGCAGCTCAGGCATTGCGCATGAGATCCTCATACTTCCGCACATACTCGACCAGCGCCTTGATACGTCCGAAGCGCTCCTCCTCCGCGTCCGCGAGGGCGTTGTATTCCCGCTTCACAAAGTCCTCCTGCGCGTCCACGGCAATTTTCTTGCACTCGAACATATCCTGATAGCTGGCCTCCGCCGCCTCGTCCAAAAGCTCCTTGAGCAGCGCAAGCTGCTCGTCGGAAAACTCGATTTTCATGCTGATAGCTCCTTTTTTCGATTTTGCACCGCAATTACCACCAGCCCCTGCCTCCCCTGAAAGGGGAGGGGGACCGCGCAAGCGGTGGAGGGGTTAACCAAGCCCGCAGAAGCTCCGAGAGAAACCCCTCAGTCAGCGGCTTGCGCCGCTGCCAGCTCCCCTTTCAGGGGAGCCTTGGGGCGTTGCGCTTGGCTACGCCGCTGCCAGCTCCCCTTTCAGGGGAGCCTTGGGTGGTTGCGCTTGGCTGCGCCGCTGCCAACTGGGACGCCTTGGGTGCGTGGCTGCTTCTACACAATGCGCTTGAATTTCTTGTCCAGCTCGTTTTTCGTAAACGCCGTGGCAACGGGGCGACCATGGGGACAGTAGCGTATCTCCCCGGAAACCACCCGCGCCGCAAGCGCCTCCAGCTCCCGCATATCGGAGCGCCGTCCGGCCTTGATGGCCGCCTTGCAGGCGACGGTTTGCAGCACCCGATCCCGCGCCAGATCCGTCCCGCCGCGAGACAGGCTCTCGCATATCTCGTCAAGCGCCGCAGGTCCGTCCGCGCTGTCCATGTCCGCCGGGAGGGCGCGGATGACCATGTCCTCCTCGCCGTAGGGCTCTAGGGTGAAGCCGAGCTCGCTCAACAGCGCGGCGTGTGCCTCCGCCATCTCGCGACCCTCCGCTCCGGCGTGCCATGTGAGCGGCGTGAGCAGCCCCTGCGACATGACCGCGCCCTGCGCCGCCTTGAGGCGGTCAAAGTTGATACGCTCATGCGCCGCGTGCTTGTCGATGAGCAGCACTTGCTCCGGCATATCCACCACGATGTAGGTGTCAAGCACCTCCCCGACGACGCGCCACGTCTTCTCCGGCGGCTGCGGTCTTGCGGGCGGCTGCGACGGTGCTTTTGCGGCGGTGTATGAGGAGACGTAGGTCGGCGTGGAGGCGTAAAGGCTGACGAACGGGGCGTGTGTGTCCTTGACCGGCGCTATGCTCGTTTTGAACAGTGGTGGCACGGCGGGCGGCTTCTCGACCGTCGGCTGCACCCACGTCCGCGCACCGTCCGCCATGGACGGACGGCGGAGTATGTCCGCGCCGAGGCGCTTTTCCGTCGTGGGCGCGAGCGGTATCTGCGCCGTCTCGCTCTCGGTCTCCAACGCGGCCCTGACGCTGTGGTATACTGCCTCAAATATCTCACTCTCGCGGGAGAACTTGACCTCGTTTTTCGTCGGATGGACGTTCACATCCACCTGCCCCGGCGAGAGCGTGATATACAGTGCACAGGCGGGGAAGCGCCCGGTCAGCAGCGTGTTTTTATATGCCTGCTCCAACGCGGCCTGCATGGTGAGCGAGCGGATGGATCGCCCGTTGACGAAGAAAAACTGCATGGCGCGGTTGCCGCGTCCGCCGCGAGGCGAGGACACATAGCCCGTCACATCGACCCCGGCGCTGCCGCCGGTGCAGGCGAGCATAGACCCCGCCATATCGCGACCAAGCAGGGTATAGACCGCGCTTCGGGCGCGACCATCCCCGGCGGTCAAGAAATCCTCCTTGCCGTCGTGTACACAGCGGACGGACACCTCCGGGTGACCAAGCGCCTCGCGCAGCGCCAGCGCGACACAGGCCGAGCCCTCCGCCCGATCGGATTTCATGAACTTCAAGCGGGCGGGCGTGTTGTAGAACAGGTCGCTGACGGTGAAGCTCGTCCCCTCCGGGCAGCCGCACTCGCCCACGCGAACGATGTCGCCGCCCTCGACCACGACCAGCGTACCGACCGCCGCGCCCTTTGGCCGCGTTTGCAGCTCGACACGGCTGACGGCGGAGATGGCGGCCAGCGCCTCGCCCCGGAAGCCGAGTGTGCCAATGGCGGCAAGCCCCTCCGCGTCGCGCAGCTTGCTCGTGGCGTGGCGCAGGAAGCAGTTGCCCGCGTCGTCCGGCGTCATGCCGCAGCCGTCGTCCGTCACGCGGATAAGCTCGCAGCCTCCGCCGCGTATCTCCACGCTTATATTTTTTGCGCCGGCATCCACGGCGTTTTCCAAAAGCTCCTTGACGACGCTTGCCGGACGCTCCACCACCTCACCGGCGGCGATCATGTCCGCCACAAGCGGCGACAGAACTTGAATCACAGACATAGCACAGCTCCGTTTCCATCGGGATCATCTCTTGATTATAACACAAGAAAATGATATTATAAAGTGAAAAACGCTCCGCCCTTTGCGGCGGGAAAACAGACAGAAACGGAAAAATTTGCTTATGTATCAGCGCCGGGAAATATCACAGGCAGAGCTTGCAAAACAGCACGGCTTCTGCGATGCCATCCGTCAGCGTATCGACGGCGAGGGGCGGCTTGCCCTCGTGGACACCTACGGCTGCCAGCAAAACGAATCGGACTCGGAGATTTTGCGCGGCTGGCTGCGCGAGTGCGGCTTCGGCTTGACGCAGGACGAGGCGCTGGCGGATCTCATCGCCGTGAACACCTGCGCCGTGCGTGGTCACGCGGAAATGCGCGTACTCGGCAACGTCGGCTCGCTCGTCCACCGCAAGGCGAAAAATCCGCGCCTGCTCGTGTGTGTCGGCGGCTGCATGGTCCAGCAGGAATCCATGCGCGAGCGGCTCAAGGGCTCGTTCCGCATGGTGGACATGGTGTTCGGACCGCACGAGGTGTGGAAATTTCCGGAGCTTCTCTATGAGGCGATGGAGCGCCATGGTCTGCGCGGCGACAAGGGACGGCTTTTCATGGCGGAGCCGTCTGACGGCGTGGTGGCGGAGGGGCTGCCCCGTGTGCGCGACGGCAGCGTCAAGGCGTGGCTTTCCATTATGAACGGCTGCGACAACTTCTGCTCCTACTGCATCGTCCCCTATGTGCGCGGGCGCGAGCGCTCGCGCCGCCCGGAGGACATACTCGCGGAGCTTGAGGCGCTGGTCGCGCAGGGCTATAAGGACATTACGCTGCTGGGTCAGAATGTCAACAGCTACGGCAAGGGCTTGGATACCCCCATCGACTTCCCCACGCTGCTGCGGCGGCTGGACGCGGTGGAGGGCGACTATATTCTCCGCTTTATGACGAGCCATCCCAAGGACGCGACCGAGGCGCTTTTCGCGGCGCTGGCCGAGTCAAAGCACTGCGCCCACCACATCCACCTCCCGCTCCAATCCGGCTCTGACCGCCTTTTGAAGCTGATGAACCGCCACTATGACCGCGCCGCCTATCTCGAAAAGGTGCGGCTCGCGCGGGAATATATGCCCGACCTCGTGCTGACGACGGATATCATCGTCGGCTTCCCCGGCGAGACGGAGGCGGATTTTGCCGACACGCTCTCGCTTGTCGAGGCTGTCCGCTATGACGCGATGTTCACGTTTATCTACTCGCCGCGCACGGGAACGCCCGCCGCGACGATGGCCGACCCCGCCACACGGGAGGAAAAGCAGGCACACTTTGACCGCCTTGTTGAGACGGCCAACCGCATTTCGCTTGAAAAGCACGCCGAATACGTCGGCAAGACCCTCCGCGTCCTCATCGACGGCGAGACGGGCGACGCGGCGCATAAGCTTTCTGCCCGCACACGCGGCGGACGGCTCGTTCATCTGTCCGGGGACGGCGGCATGGTCGGGCGCTTTGCCGAGGTGCGTATCACAGGCTCGTCCACATGGGCGCTGTTCGGCGAGCTTCTGGAAAACGGGGAGGGCTGACGCATGGCGGAGCCAACGCCGATGAAAAAGCAGTATTATAAGGTGCATGAGCAGGTGCCGGACTGTCTCCTGTTTTTCCGGCTGGGGGATTTTTACGAGATGTTTGACGAGGACGCCAAAACCGCAAGCCGTGAGCTTGACCTCACGCTGACGACCCGCGACCGTGGCAAGCCCGCCGGGGAGCAAACGCCCATGTGCGGTGTGCCGTACCACTCCTCCGAGGCGTATATCGCCCGCCTCATCGAAAAGGGCTACAAGGTCGCCATCTGCGAGCAGCTTCAAGACCCCGCCACATCGTCGGGGCTGGTGGATCGCGGTATCATCCGCGTCGTCACGCCAGGTACGGTGACGGAGACCTCCATGCTGGAGGAGGGGCGAAGCAACTATCTCTCCGCCGTCTGGCTGGAGGGCGGGCGCGGCGCCGTCGCGTTCTGCGACGTGTCCACGGGCGAGTTCTGTGTGGCCGATTTTGCGCAGGATGCCGCCGCGCACATCGCGAACGAGCTTGCTCGCTTTGCCCCACGGGAGGCCGTCCTGTGCAGCGAGGCCGCCGCGAGCGACACCATCAGCCTCATGCTGAAGCGGCTCGACTGCCTTGTCGAGCCGGACGCCGGACGCTTTCAGGCGGAGGACTGCGCCGCCCGTGTGCTTGAGCGCTTTGGGGAAAAGGCGAGCGCCGACGAGACGGCGGCTGCCGGGGCGCTTTTGAGCTATCTCAACGAGACGCAAAAATGCGAGCTTGGACACATCCGGCGCTTGGAGCGCTTCGGCGAGGGGCGCTATATGGAACTTGAC
>CAVIIB010000012.1:15226-16453 GCA_963642815.1 Oscillospiraceae bacterium
GGAGCTTGACTGGACGAGCCGCCGCAGTCTTGAGCTCACGGAAAATCTGCGGACGGGCGAGAAGCGCGGAAGCCTCCTCTGGGTGCTTGACCGCACGCAGACCCCGATGGGAAGCCGCCTCCTCCGAAGCTGGGTGGAGCGTCCGCTGCTCAGTCCCGTCGCCATCGGGCGACGTCTCGCCGCCGTCAACGAGCTTTTCTCCGACGGGATCACCCGCGCCGAGCTTATCCTCTCGCTTCACGAGATCGGGGACATCCAGCGGCTCGTTGGTCGCTGTGTCTACGGCACGGCGAACGGTCGCGATATGCAGGCGCTGGCGAATTATTTTGCCCAGCTCCCGCGTCTTTGTGAGCTGCTCGGCAGCGCGTCCGCCGCCATGCTGCGCGACGTGGCCGGGATGGACACGCTCGACGAGCTGCAAGCCGCCATCGCCGCCGCCATCGCCGATGAGCCGCCGTTTTCCGTGCGTGAGGGCGGCGTGATACGCGACGGCTACCATGAGGAGCTTGACAAGCTCCGCGCCGTGCGTGACCACGGGGCGGACATGGTCGCCGCGCTGGAGGCGCGGGAGCGCGAGCGCATGGGCGTGAAGAAGCTCAAGGTCGGCTATAACCGCGTGTTCGGCTACTATATCGAAATTCCGCGCTCCGCCGGGGAGGTCGAGCTTCCCGCGGAGTACATACGCAAGCAGACGACGGCGAGCGCCGAGCGCTACTTCACGCCGGAGCTCAAGGAGCTGGAAAGCACGCTGCTGAATGCCCGCGAGCGTATCAACGACTTGGAATACCAGCTTTTCTCGGCGCTGCGTGAATCGGTCGCGGCGCAGGTCTCGCGGGTACAGGCGAGCGCCGCCCGTGTGGCGGAGCTGGACGTGCTTTGTGCGCTGGCGGAGGTCGCGTTCCGCAACAACTACTGTATGCCGCAGGTCGATCTCTCCCGCACCATCGACATACGCGACGGTCGCCACCCCGTGGTGGAGGCGGCGCAGAAGGATAGCCTATTCGTGCCGAACGACAGCTTTTTGAACGACGGCGACGACCGGGTTGCCATTGTGACGGGACCGAATATGGCAGGTAAATCGACCTATATGCGCCAGACGGCGCTCATCGTGCTCATGGCGCAGATCGGCTCGTTCGTTCCGGCGCGTTCGGCCAGCATCGGCGTGACCGACCGCGTGTTTACGCGCATCGGGGCCTCGGACGATCTCGCCAGCGGTCAGTCCACCTT
>CAVIIB010000012.1:16463-36144 GCA_963642815.1 Oscillospiraceae bacterium
AGATGGCGGAGATGGCGAATATTTTGCGCAGCGCCACCGCCGCGAGCCTGCTCATACTCGACGAGATCGGGCGCGGCACCTCCACCTTTGACGGGATGGCGATTGCCCGCGCCATGCTTGAATACTGCGCCGACAAGCGGACGCTTGGGGCGCGGACGATGTTCGCCACGCACTACCACGAGCTCTCCGCGCTGGAGGGTGTGCTGCCAGGTGTGAAGAACTACAACATCACCGCCAAGAAGCAGAGCGGGCGGCTTGTCTTCCTGCGCAAGATCGTCCCCGGCAGCGCCGACGACAGCTACGGGATAGAGGTCGCGAAGCTTGCCGGTGTGCCGGACGGCGTGATACGCAAGGCGACGGAGCATTTGAAGGAGCTTGAAAGCACAGGACCTCAAGCGCCACGCGCCGCCGCGCAGGACGACGGGCAGATGAGCCTCATGGACGTGGCGGGGTCGGAGCTGGTCGACGAGCTGCGGGCGCTCTCCGTCGAGACGATGACGCCCATCGAGGCGCTCAACACGCTCTACCGCCTCAAGCAGAAATACACGAGCTAGCCGCCGAAATCGAGCGGCAGCGGGGCGCGGCGGTCAAGCAGCAGCAGCCCGAGACAGACGAGCCCGCGCCCGCCGGGAAAGCAGCGGTCAAGCTCCCGCCGCTCGCGGTTGAGCGCAAAGAGATATATGTTGCCGAGGCCGTCCTCGCAGTACTGGCGGACAAGCGCCTCGCCGTCGGCGGAGAACAGGCCGCACTCGCCCGTCTTCGGGCGCTCAAGGCTCACGCGGACAGCCTCGCCGGGGCGGATGTACGGCAGCATATAGTCGCCGTCCATGGTAAAGATCGCCCGCGTCGGCTCACCGGCGGGCAGGGTGATGGTATTTTTCATAAAAACCTCGAAATTTTTGTTGACAAACGCGGGGTGGTCTGCTATTATTCTTAGGCTACCTGCCTGTGCTGGTGTAGCTCAACGGTAGAGCAACGCACTTGTAATGCGTAGGTTGGGGGTTCGATTCCCTTCACCAGCTCCACCGCATGGTATCATCCGCGAGACAATTTCATATGGGGGAATTCCCGAGTGGCCAAAGGGGGCAGACTGTAAATCTGTTGCGTGTTCGCTTCGGTGGTTCGAATCCACCTTCCCCCACCAAAAATCGGCAAGCGACATCTGGCGCTTGTCGATTTTTACTTCTTCGCTATTCCCTTTTTGAAGTAACAGGTAATGGCGAATAGTGAAGACGTGGAAGTTGTACGGAAAAGCGGACACGGCAAAGAGTAAAATATAACCCGATTGCTATTCCCGCTCGTATCGGCTATAATAGTATCAGCGTAAGGCGAAGGAGGTGCTGCCACTGTGAATACGCTGACGCTTGACGAGCTTCGGGCCATCGTGAAGCAGCTGCTGGAGCGCTATCATGCGGAATATGCGCTGCTGTTCGGCTCCTATGCCCGTGGCGACGCAACCCCCGATTCCGACATCGACATCATCGTTGTGGGCGGGGAGCGCTTCGTGCCTCGCAACATCTTTGCACTGGCGGAGGAGCTGCGCGAGATGACCGGGCGTAACGCCGACGTGTTTGAATTGCGCGAGGTCAACACCGGAACACCCTTCTACGATTCCGTCATGAAGGAGTGTATCCGTATCGCATGAAAAAGTCCGACACAGAAAGGCTTAAAAAAATCGTTGCCCTGTGGGAAACACTGCGCGGCGAAATCGAGCGACGCGGCCTCACGCGGGAGCAGTTGTTGACGGAGCAATTTTCCCAATGGGCGGTGACGACACCGATTTACAACGTTGGCGAGCAGGTCTACCAGCTCTCGCCGGAGTTCAAGCTCTCACACCCTGATGTCCCGTGGAGTGTTGTCTCCGGCCTGCGGCACCGGCTGGTGCATGATTATGACGGTATCAACTGGTCGCTGATCGCGGATGTGATTTTCGACGATTTGGATCCATTTGTAGAGCAGGTCAAACGTATCCTGTCCGACTGATTTGCTGCGAACAATTGTACAAATTCAGGACTGCTTCCCGTGGGGGGAGGCAGTCCTTTTTTGGAGTTATTCCTCGATACCGACGATGGTTTTTGCCAGCGTTTTCTTTCCGGCAATGTCGCCCTGACGGGAGATCATAATGCGCTGCGCCTGCGGAGAGCCAGCACCGTGCATGGACTCGGTGCGGTAGCCGACAGCCGCCGTGCCGAGGGTGAGGTTTTCAATGAGCCGCCAGATTTTAATGCGGTTCTCGGTGGAGACGCTCGCCACGCCGCGCAGATACTTGTCCACATAGGGGCCAAGCTCCGGGTCGCGCAGGTCGGTCTCCGACGGGCAGGTCACCATGCCGCCACCGGCAATATCCTCGGCCAGACGGGCGATCTCATAGGGGAAGCGGGTGACGTTCTGCTTGCAGACGTTGGCGAGCAGCGTGTCGACCATGTAGTTGCCGGATTCGGTTTTCCAGCCGTTGGCGGAGCAGGCAATGCCGCAGGAGTACAGCGTCTCGTTCAGATGGGTCATCTCGATGAGCTTGTCCTTGACGTGGCTCGCCTTGGGCACGCCGTTATAGTCCGCAGCGGTCGCGGCAGCGCCGATGAGCACATCGCCCACGCCGACCTTGCAGCCGCCGTAGCTCTGGCGGTGGTAGCTCGCAAAGCGCTCCACGAGCATGGTGGCAAATTCATACTCGCCGTCCATGAAAATGCGGTCGTTCGGGACAAACACGTTGTCGAACACGACAAGCGCCTCCATTCCGCCGAACGTGGGGTTGCCACGGTCGAGCTTGCCGTCCTCCAGCTTGCGGGTGTCGCAGCTCTGGCGACCAACGATCATAAACACGCCCTCGGCGTCGATGGGGACGGCAAAGGCCACGGCATAGTCCTTGTCCTCGGCCTTCATCGCCTGTGTCGGCATGACGAGTATCTCGTGGCTGTTCGACGCGCCGGTCTGGTGCGCCTTGGCACCGCGGACGACAATGCCGTCGGGACGGCGCTCGACAACGTGCAGAAAGAGGTCGGCATCCGCCTGTGCGGAGGGGGCGAGGCCACGGTCTCCCTTGGGGTCGGTCATCGCGCCGTCCACCACAAGGTCCGCGTCCTGAACGTATTCGAGATACTTCTTGAAGTTGTCGAAATAGTGTGTGCCGTGCGCTTGGTCGATCTCGTAGGCGGTGTTATAGACGGCGTTAAAGGCGTCCATGCCGACGCAGCGCTGGAAGCAAGCGCCGGTCTTCTGACCACAGAGGCGCTGCATTTTGACCTTCAAAATGAGGTCCTCGGCGCTCTGGTGGATGTGGCAGAAGCGGTTGATTTTCTTGCCGGTCAGGGAGCTGGTCGTCGTCATCAGCCCCTCATGCTCCGGCAGCGCCGCCAGATCATAGGTCATCTTCACGGAGTTGACGCTCGGACGCAGAATGGGGTCCTCGGTCACGTCCTCGATTTTCTTTCCGAACGCATAAATGCGCGTGTGGAGCTTTTTCAGGCTCTGAATATATTCCTCGCCGGTCATCATATCGCTTGTATCCTCCCTTTTCTTAAATCCTCATTTGACATTTTAACACAAAGCCCGCCTCGCGACAAGAGTGGATGGACGGAAATTTGTCAAAAATTTATCTATCTTAGCTGTTTGCGGTAAAAGCGAAACGCCGTCGGCAGGGCGTATTCGTCCACGTTCTCTGCCCATGTAAGCTCCGGCGCTTCCCGTCCGCAGCGGACGGTGAAGCCGGTCATGTGCCATTCGAGATGGGTGAAGATATGCAGCGCCTCGCCGCAGGGTGTGACCGTCTCCGGCATGAGCCCCTGCCTTTCGCACCAGCGGCGCACCGCCTTCGCGTCCATGTGTCCCGGTCGGTTCGGAAGCTCCCACAGCCCCGCAAGCAGCCCCTTGTTTGGTCTCCGGCAAAGCGCCGTCCGCGTCCCGCAGCGCAGGAGCAGCACGGTCATTTCCTCGATACGGCGCGGCTTTTTCGCGGGCATGACGGGAAAATCCGTCTCGCGTCCCAGCCGGTGCGCCGCACACAGCGCCGCGATGGGGCAGCGCTCGCAGTCGGGCGTTCCGGGTAGGCATATCGTCTCGCCCAGCTCCATGAGGGCAGAGCTGAACGCGCCGCAGTCATCCGTATACTGGGCGCGAAGCTGCTCGCGCAGCGCGTCCTTGAGCTTCGTGTCCGCGACGCTCGTGCCGCAGGCGCAGAGGCGGGTGGCGATACGCAGCACGTTCCCGTCCACGGCGGGCTCCGGCAGTCCAAAGGCGATGGAGGCGATAGCACCGGCGGTATAGTCGCCGATACCCGGCAGTGTGCGCAGCAGCTTGGGGTCGGCGGGAAGCGTGCCGCCGTATTCGTCCACAATGAGCCTTGCGGCGCGGTGGAGGTTGCGGGCGCGGGAATAGTAGCCAAGCCCCTCCCAGAGCTTCATCACCCTGTCCTTGTCGGCCTCCGCGAGCGCGTATACATCCGGCAGCGCGGCCATGAAGCGCTCAAAATAGCCGCGAGCGGCCTCGATACGGGTCTGCTGGAGCATGATCTCCGACACCCACACGCGGTACGGCGTGGGATCGTCGCGCCACGGCAGGGGTCGTGCGTTCGCCTCATACCATTCTATAAGCGGCTGCGCCACGGGCGGCAGCGCCAGTGTGTCGGTCATATAACGGCTCCGTTTTCTAAAGGTGTCCGGCGGTCAGCTTCTGTGATTGACATAGTATGTTGCGGTGGCGGTGGCGACGGGGACATCCTCGCGACCCTCCGCCCAGAGATGGGCGGTGGCGGAGGAGATGGTGAAGCCGGCCTTTTCGCAGTCGGCGCGGCAGTAGAGCGTCTCGCCCTCTCTCGCCGGGGCGAGGTAGGTCACGTCCATGTGGACGGTCGGGACGAGCTTGCCGCCGGAAAAATAGCGGCAGACCAGCCCCATCACCATGTCCACAATCGCGGCGGTCACGCCGCCGTGGAGGCTTCCGTTCGGGTTGACCATCCAGCGCTCGACCGTCAGCGCGAGGGTCAGGCTGCGCTTATCGAAGTCACAGGCCGCGTATCGCGGCTTGAGCAGGGCGTTCATCGTCCCGGCGCACTTGACAAAAAGCTGCTCAAAATAGAGGCGGAACGCCTCCTCCATGCCCGCTTGGTCGTGGAGCGTCTCCTCAGGTATTACTATCATTTCCGCTTGTCTCCTGTGTCGCCTCACTGTCCACGGCAATCGCGCCGTCGCGGACGTACATCACGTCCAAGTCCACGTCGCCCTCAATGCCCGGAACCGTGCCGGTAAAGCTGTACTGCCAGAAATCGTGGTCGTAGTAGTAGAGCGGCTTGTCGCCGGGACCCGCGTACCAGAACGCGAGACCGTCCAGCGCGTCAAGGTCATAGTAGTTATACGCGACATGGAGGTTCGTATAGACACCGGGCGTATAGCCCGCCGATTCGATGAGGCGGCAGTATTCCAGTGTGCAGTCCGTCAGCAGCTCGCCGTCCATGCCGTCGGTACGCGCCGTCTCCGTGCCGATAAACTCCCAGTCGTAGAACACCGGCAGCGTTAGCTCATAATCCGCGAGCAGCTTCGCGGTATAGACGGCCTCCTCCGCCGCTTCTATCACGCTGACGGCTTGGGAGAAGAAGTACACGCCGACCTCCAAGCCGGCGGCCAGCGCCCCCTCGATGTTCTCACGGAAGCGCGAGTCCTCGTTGAGCGAGCCGCCGCTATAGCCGCGCCAGCCGCAGCGTATCATGGCGAATTTTACGCCGGAGGCGGCCACCGCCGTCCAGTCGATCTCACCCTGATGGTCGGAAACGTCGATACCGCGCACAAGGGACAACCCCGTGCCGTTATAGACCGCCGCCGTGTCGGAGACGGCGAAGGCGTTCGTGTCGGCGGCAAAGGGCTCAAGCAGCTTTGACTCGACGATCCATATCGTCCCGCCGTTGCCGTCCGGCACCTCGACCATGCCCGCATGGGGGTCGGGTGTGGGTGTCGCCGTGGGGATCGGTGTAGGTGTCGGCTGCTCACGGCTTGTACAGCCGGAGACCGCCGCAAGCAGCAGCGCCGCCGACATAAGAATACAAAAAATACGCTTTTTCATGCCGCTACCATACCACAAAGCCTGTCCATTTGCAAATCCAACTCCTCCCGTTTCCGTAGAGATTATGCCCAAGATGACGGGTGTATGCAAAGCCCTCCGCCGGAGCCGGAGCCCAAGCGGAGGGTTCGTTACCGTGGGAGGCTGTTTGTCACTTGTCCGCGTCTGCCCTCTGGCAGTCCGGGCAAAGCCCCTCCACCACGATCCTGTGGCGGCTGATACGATAGCCGGTCTTTTCGGCGGTCATTTGGTCAATACGCGCCTGATAATCCAGCGGAATATCTACCACCGCGCCGCAGCGCATACAGATGAGGTGGTAGTGCAGGTCTGTCCGGCTGTCATATCTGTCAGCGCCGGGGACCCGCACGTGGCATATCTTGCCGTCATCGGACAGGCAATTCAGATTGCGGTAAACCGTGCCCCGGCTGATCCTGTTGTCAATTTTGCTGACATCCTCGTAGATCTGGTCGGCACGCGGATGGTCATGGTGCGCCTGTACGGCCTCCAGAATGATCTGCCTCTGTCTTGTGTCCCGTCGCTGCTTCATCCTGCTCCGCCCCTTTCCGATATTGCATTGTAGCAAAAAGTGCCGCCCAAATCAATTCCAAGCTGTCCGAACGCTGCCCGCACACGACGGGAGAGGCCTCCCGCGCTGCGCGAGAGGCCTCCTTGTACATGGCTGCTGTTCTCGACAAATGTCCCGCGCCGCGCCGTTACTCCTTCCGATACCCGCACTTGGGGCAGATGCCGTTTTCATCCAGCGCAATGCCGCACAGCGGGCAGCGCTCCACCTCCAGATGAGAGGGGAAGCAGGCCGAGGCCGTGTTGTCGCCGCTGACGAAGGTCAGCTTCACGATGTTCAGCTTGTCCTTGAGCAGGTCATAGACGATCTTGATCATGCCCTCCACGGTCATGGTCTCCTTTGTCACGACAAGGCGGCAGTCAGGATAGGCTGTCGCGAGCTCCGTCTGGAACGCGGGTCCCTTCAGGCAGTTGTTGGGGTGGCCGCCGCGGATGCCCTGCTTCTCGTATACGTCGAGAATGGCGGGCAGCAGCGGGTCGTCGTGGCGTAGGATGAGCGCATGGTCAAAATTCTTGAGCAGCTCCCACGCGGTTTTCTGGATCTCGTTGCAGGGGAACACCATGTTCACGCCCTCGTTGACCGAGCCCTCCACCTCGATGGTGAGGATACCGGTGTGGCCGTGCAGATACTGTGCCTCGCCCTTGAAGCCGTAAAAACGGTGTGCATATTGCAGATTCAGCTTGGTAATGCTTCTCATTGTCTGTTCTCCTTTTTGTATGTATTTACGGGATAGCCGCGCCCGTATGCGCGTTTTGTGCTCCTATGGTCAGGCTTTCCAAAGACCGTGGAGATTGCAGTAGGCATATACCGCCTCCACCTCGTCGCCCTCGCAGAGGGTAAAGCAGAGCTCCGGCTTGTCGTCGGGACACAGCGCCTTGTGTTGGCTTCCCTGCTTGGTTCGGAGGGAGATCCACTCGATGTAATGCTCCGGCTGCATGGGGTGCTCCACCGCCCCTACCGTGACATGGACGCTGTTCCCATCCACTGTATACACAGGGACGTGCTTTTCCAGCGAAGCGTCAACCGTGCCGGGGACAAGCTCCGTCATCGTCTCGCCGCAGCAGACGACGGGTACGCCGCTGTCCTTGACCTTGGCGACGATATTGCCGCAATGCTTGCAAATATAAAATCTCTGTTCCATGCGATATGCTCCCTTCTTGCAGAATAAATGCCTCGTTCTTTATTAGGACTAATTCCTGATAAGATTATATGCGACGATTCCGTGCTTGTCAATAGCTTATTGAGAAAAATTCCTGATAATATTTTCGATAGAAAAGCCCTCCGCCGGAGCCGAGGCCCAAGCGGAGGGTAATGTATTAGGGAAAGGTGCGATAACTTCCAATCCCCAGCCCTCCCTGAAAGGGGAGCGCCGCGAATACCACCAATCCCCAGCCTCCCCTGAAAGGGAGTGCTGCAAAAACCACCAATTCCCAGCCCCCCTGAAAGGGGAACGCTGCGACAACCTCCAGCCCCCTGCCTCCCCTGAAAGGGGAGGGGGACCGCGCAAGCGGTGGAGGGGTTTTCTGGAAGGCTGCGATAACGACGGGAAAAACCCCTCAGTCAGCGGCTGCGCCGCTGCCAGCTCCCCTTTCAGGGGAGCCTTGGGAAAGGTACTGCGAGGCGGTGCGGCGATCTATCCGCACGAAAAGACCAAGCCGCTATCAGATACGCATGGCCACGGCGTACGCCTGACGCATGGCCTGCTGGACGCTGGCGGGCTTTTTGCAGTCGCCGATCATGTAGAATTCGGGGGTGCAGCCGTAGAACGACAGCGCCTGCTTCGTGCGGGGGACACGTCCGGCGCACATCACAACGTCGTCGGCGGGCAGGGAGTGCTCCACGCCCTCCTTGTCGGTATAGACAACGGCGTTGTCCTCAATGCGGGCGACCTTTACGCCGGTGACGCCGTGGAAGTTGGGCTCGGCCTCCCACGCCGCCTCGAACATGGCGTAGTAGTGGATGGCGGTGGAGTCGGCGGAAAGGCGGTCGCGCATTTCGACGACCGTGGTGTCGTGACCCTTCTTCGCCAGATACAGCGCGGTCTCCACACCGACCTCACCGCCGCCGATGACGACGAGCTTGTGACCGAGCTTCTCCGGGTGGGCAAAGGCCTCAAGGGCATAGGTGAGCTTGGCGGGGTCAGCGCCGGGGATGGGCAGCGTGAGCATATCCGCGCCAGTGGCGGCCACAACTGCGTCAAAGCCCTCCGCCTTGATCATCTCAGGTGTTGCCATCGTGTTGAGGCGCACCTCCACGCCGTGCTTGTCGAGCTGGTAGATGCACCAGTTCTTGAAGTCGCGCAGCGTCCACTTGAAGTCGGCATAGTCGGCGTGGACGATCTGGCCGCCAAGGTGGTCGGCTGCCTCAAACAGCACCGGGGTATGGCCGCGCTCGGAGAGCCAGAGCGCACAGCGCATGGCGGCGGGGCCGCCGCCGATGACGGCGACCTTCTTCTTGCGACCAACGGGCTTCACAAGGTCGTGCAGACGGTGCTCGATACCGATGGTGGGGTTCACGGAGCAGACCGACACAAAGGGGTCATGTTCGCCACGGCCATGGCACTTGTTGCAGCGCAGGCAGGGGACGATATCGTCGTCGCGCCCCTCCATGATGAGCTGGCCATAGTTGGGGTTGGAGACATAGGCGCGGGCGGCGTAGATGAGGTCGGCCTTGCCCTCGGCCAGTGCCTTCTCGCAGGTGGCGGGGTAGTGGAAGCCGGCGATCACGCCGATAACGAGACCGGGGACGTTCTTCTTCATATACTCGCCGTAGTGCAGGAACGGCGTCTCCTGAAGCTCGAAGCTGGTCGGGTGCGCCTCGTCGACCTCGGCGGCGCGGAGCTGCACGATGTCGATATATTTCTTGGCCTCGTTGAGGAACGCGGCGGAGTCGGCGAGCGAGTAGCCGCCGGGCAGATCCTCGGCGCTCCACTCGATCTCGATGAGGAAGTTTTTGCCGACCTTCTGGCGGATGCGCTCCATGCACATGAGCGGGAATTTCATACGGTTTTCAAGGCTGCCGCCCCACTCGTCCGTGCGGTCGTTCGTCAGCGGGGAGAAGAACTTTGCGGGCAGGTTGGCGCGATAGCACATATGGATGGAAACCATGTCGAAGTCGAGCATTTTGAGAATGCCGCACTGCTCGGCATAGGAGTCCGCGATTTTGTTGAGCTGCTCCTCGGTGTACCAGGAGGGGTCGTTGTGGGCGGGGATCTTCTCGATGTCAAATTCGGCGGGAGGGGGCGCGTTCAGACCCTTGGCTTGGTCAAAGGCGCTCATGTGGGGGCCCTGCTCGCCCTTGGGGACCATGACGGGGTAGGCGCTGGGCGGACCGACGAAGATGGCCATGCAGGCCAGAGAATCGTAGAAGTGGATGTTGTCCGCGAGCTGGAGCAGATAGTTCTGGCAGTTGGTGTCGTAGAGGTCAAAATCCGGGAAGTGGCCGAAGTCCATGTCCATGGGAAGCTGGCGGCCACGGGTGAAGTTGTTGATGCCCATGCAGGTCACAATGGAGGCGCTACGCGCCTTGTTGGCGTAGTGCTGGATGACGCTCTCCGCAGGATAGGGCTCAGGTCCCTGCAAAAAGTGCGGCAGGGAGTTGGAGACGGCCATACGGTTTTTCAGCGTATAGCCGCGAACGGTCAGCGGTTCAAGCAGGTGGGGAAATTTCGGTTCGCTCATTGTGTGTTCTCCTTTTCTTTGCGGTGTATGAAAGTTGTTTGAAACCTATATCGAATGGGTCATGAACCCATACCGAGGACGAATTTGGAAAATATCATGATAACGCCGAGTATCGTAAGCATCCAGCCGATGATACGGTTGAGGGCGCGAGCAGAGGAGCGGTTCGCGATACGCGAGGCGACGACAGCGCCGAGGAAATTGCCCGCCACGCAGATAATCATGGCGGTCATGTCGGGCAGACCGCCCATGCCGACCATGTGGCTGACCCCGCCGACAAGGGCGATAAAGGTCATGATGAAAACGCCGGTACCGACGGCCTCCTTTATCTCATAGCCCAAAATGGTCGTGAGCGCAAAAAGCGTCATTTCGCCGCCGCCCGCTCCGGCAAAGCCCGCGATCACACCGATGGCCATGCCGACAAAGGTCGTCTCCACGATGATCTCCCTGCGCGACTGCTGCCCTAAGAGCTTGTTGAGGCTGTTTTGCGGGAAGAAAAGGAATTTCAGTCCCATCAAAAACGAGCTTATGATGGTGATACCGCCGAGTGCGGGGCTGGGGACATACTTGGCGATCCAGCTTCCGACCATCGTGAAGCAGAGTATCGTCCCCATCAGTATCCATGTGTCGAGCTTAAAGCGGACATTCCCGTTGCGACCAAAGCTGACCGCCGTGGCCGCCGAGGCAATGACATCGGAGATCATGGCGATGGCGGTCGCCTCATAGGCCTCGAAGCCGCAGAAGGTGACGAGAATGGGCGTGACAATGACGGCGGCGGATATGCCGGAAAAGCCGGTCGCCACACCCGCGCCCAGCCCGGCGATGATGTATAGTATGACATTCATGACCATATCGCACGTCGCCGTCCCCATAAAAATACAACTTTAACTATACCACGTTCCTACCGTCCGTGCAAGCATTTTCCCCACGCCTCGCACACGGTTTTTCTTCTTCCATTTTTGCTGTTCTGTGTTATAATGAAGATGGATAATAAGGGCTATCTGTTTTTGACATGGGAGAGGTCGCTATGAAATATCCGCATCTTTTCGCGCCCCTTGCGCTTCGCGGCGTTTTCTTCAAAAACCGCGTACTGGCGCAAGAGCCGCCCTCGCGCCCGTTTCTGCGCGGAGCAGAGGCGGCACAGGCGCTCATCGACAGCACGGAGCTTCTCGCCCGTGGCGGCGTGGCCGCCGTCACGCTGCCGTCGTCATTCTCCGTGGAGGCGGACCCCGCCGAGCGCGAGGAGCGATTGATATGCGTTGAGTCCGTCCGCTGTCACGGTTGCGTGGCGGCGTTCCAAGCCACGCTTCCGGCGGACAGCTCCCGCGCCGCGCTCTCCGCGCTGGCGCAGACGGCAAAGACGGCCGTGGCGTATGGCTGCCGCATGGTCGTCCTCACGGGACTGCACGGCGGCGAGCCGCCCCATACCGCGCTGCACACCGTGCGTACCGCCGTGGGCGAGGAGGTGGTGCTCGCGCTGCGCGTCGAATGTGACGAGACGAACGTGGACGAGCTTGCCGCCCTCTGCGCCGCCGTAGAGCCGCTGCTCGACATGGTTCTTGTGACCCCGTCGCGACAGAGCGACGAATTTGACGACCACGGGCGCATTTTGCCGCTGTGCGAGAAATTCAAGGCGGCGCTGCACATCGCCGTGGCCGCCGGAGACGGCTTCAACGACCCGCGACAGGCGGAAAACGCCCTGCTTGCCGGACAGTGCGATCTTGTCGTCCTGCGCCGTCAAATGCTGGCCGACCCCTTTTTTGTCCGCAAGACCGCCGAAAGACATGAGGACGAGATCATCCCCTGCCTTCGCTGCGGTCTGTGCGAGCCGGATGCCCTGCCGGATGAGCCGTTCCAGTGCGCCGCGAACCCGCGGGTGCGGCGTGAGGCGCGGCTGAACCGTGCCGGGACGGTGACAAGCCCCAAAAAGATTTTGGTCGTCGGCGCGGGACCTGCCGGGATGTACGCGGCGCTGACCGCCGCCGAGCGCGGTCATCACGTCCGGCTGGTCGAGAAGGAAAAGCGTATCGGCGGGCTTCTCCGCTTCGCGGCGGAGAGCCGCAGCAAAAGCGATTTGCGCCGCCTGCGCGACAGCCTGACTGCCCGCCTTGAGCACTCCGGCGTGGAGCTTTGCACCGGCGTGTCGGTCGGACGGGACTATATCGAGAGCTACGCGCCCGACGCTGTTATCCTCGCCATCGGCGCTATGCCCACGCTACCGCCCATTCCGGGGCTTGCCGTCTTTGCCCATCCCGCTCTCTGGGCGTATGCCCACCCAAACGAGCTTGGTCGGCGCGTCGTCGTCATCGGCGGCGGACTGACCGGCGTGGAGTGCGCCATGCACCTCGCCTGTGAGGACGGGCGTGAGGTCACGGTGCTGGAGGCCGGACGCGAATGGGGGCACGACGCCTACCCCGCCCAGCGTGCCGCCATTGAGCGGGCGCTCCCGCCGAAGCTGCGCATACGGACGGCTGTCCGCTGCACGGAGGTACGCCCCGGCGGGGTGGCCTACCGCGCCCGCAACGGGCGGCGGGTCGAGCTGGAGGCGGACACGGTGCTGTATGCCGTCGGTATGCAGCCGAAGCGGGCGGAGCTTGCGGAGCTTCTACGCGCCCACCCCAACACCAGTATCATCGGCGACGGGCGCTGCCCCGGCCGCCTCTATCAAGCGCTGCGCGACGGCTTGTTCGCCGCCTACGACATAAACTAAGGAGGACACGCTCTTGTCCATTGCCAACCTTATTTCTCTGCTCGGCGGCGTCGCCCTGTTCCTGTTCGGCATGAGCCTGATGGGTGAGGGGCTGAAGCGTGTCGCCGGAAACCAGCTTGAGCTGGTGCTCTACCGTCTGTCCAGTACGCCGGTCAAGGGAGTGCTGCTCGGCATGGGTATCACCGCCGTCATCCAGTCCTCCTCCGCCACCAGCGTCATGGTCATCGGCTTTGTGAACTCCGGCATGATGCAGCTCAATCAGGCCATCGGCGTTATCATGGGCTCGTTCATCGGCACGAGTATCACGGGCTGGGTCATCTGCCTTTCCAGTCTCCCCGGCGGCAGCGGCTGGGTCAGCCTCATCTCCACCGCCACGCTCACCGGCACGGTCGCCATCATCGGCATTATCCTGCGGATGTTCTGCAAGAATCAGACCAAGGTGCATATCGGCGACATCCTGCTCGGCTTCGCCGTGCTGATGTTCGGTATCTCCGCCATGGGCGAAGCCGTCGCGCCACTAAAGGACAGCGAGACCTTTGCCGCGATGATGACCCACTTCTCGAACCCGCTGCTCGGTGTGCTCGCGGGGCTTCTCATCACCGCCGTCCTGCAAAGCTGCTCGTCCACCGTCGGTCTGGTGCAGGCGCTCGCCGTCACGGGACTGATCGACTTCTCCATCGCGTTCCCGGTCATCGTCGGTATCGCCATCGGCGCGTCCGTCCCCGTGCTGCTGTCCTCCATCGGCGCAAACACCGCCGCCCGCCGCTCCGCGTGGTCATACCTCTCCATCAGCATTTACGGCGCTATCATGACCGGCCTGCTTTTCTATCCGGCGAACGCCATTTTCCACTTCCCGTTCATGGACACGACCATGACGGCGGCCAGCATTGCGCTCGTGAACAGCGTCTACCGCGCCGCCGCCGTGCTGCTGCTTTTGCCGCTGCTGCGTCCGCTGGAAAAGCTGCTGGCGCGGCTGATCCCCGACAAGGTAGAGCCGGAGGAAAACATCATTCCGCCGTTGGAGGAGCGCTTCCTGCTCAACCCGGCGCTCGCCATCGAGCACAGCCGCGAGGCCGTCTTTGCCATGGCGGATGTCTCGCGCAAAAACATTCTCTCGTCCATCGCGCTGCTGCGCGACTATTCTGCCGAGGATTTCCGCGCCGTGCAGGAGCGGGAGAACATCGTCGACCGCTATGAGGACAGGCTCGGAAGCTACCTTGTCCGTATCACCTCGCTGGAGCTTGACCCCCGCCAGACGGCGGAGGTATCCAAATTCCTCCATGCCATCGGCGACCTAGAGCGCATCTCCGACCACGCCGTAAACATCGCGGAGGCCGCGCAGGAGCTGCACAACAAGCGGATCAGCTTCTCCGCCGCCGCCGTCCATGAGCTGCGTGTGCTGGGCGAGGCTGTGAGCGAGTGCTTGGAGCTTGCGCTCCGCGCCTTTGAGGAGAACGATATGGATTCCGCCTACCGCGTCGAGCCCTTGGAGGAGCTTGTCGACAACCTCTGTGACGAGCTGAAGCTCCACCATATCGACCGGCTGCAAAAGGGAACGTGTACGCTTGAAAACGGCTTTGTGTTCAACGACATCGTGACGAACTATGAGCGCGTGTCCGACCACTGCTCCAACCTCGCCGTCGCGGTCATCGAGCTCGATTCCTCCGGCCGCTTCGACCCGCACGAGTACCTTGACAGCCTCAAGGAGCTTCGTACCGGCTGCTTCGACCGCTACTACGACGAATACTCCGCCAAATACGCGGTATAAAAATCTCTATAATAAATATTGGGGAAGCCACCCTCATCGGGCGGTTTCCCCAATATTTTTACATCACAAAAGCGCGGTCGACGAAAATCGACCGCGCTTTTCTTTATCATTACGCGCAGGGCGCATAGGCTTTTTGGCCGCAAGGCGCAAAAGTTATATGAAAAACCATATAACTATATGCAAAAAATATACTTCCCAGCGGGCGGGAATCGTGGTAATTTAGGAGAAAAAGGAGGCGCAGAGCTTGGACTTTCGATTTTCACACAATTGCCTGTTCGTGCTGGATTTGCAGCGCTCGCTGGATTTTTACAAAACAGCGCTGGGGCTAGAGCCGGTGCGCTGGATGCACCCAAGCGACATGGACGCGACGCTGGCGTTTCTGTCGGACGGCGCGAGCGTCCACCAGCTTGAGCTCGGCTGCGTGACGGGGCGGACGGAGCCTTATGACGTGGGCGAGGCGAAGCACCACATCGCCTTTGCAACGCACGACATGGCGGCGGCCAAGGCGCTCCATGCGTCGATGGGCTGCATTGTCCGCGATCCAGAGACAGAGCCGGTGTATTTCATCCGCGACCCGGACGGCTATGAGATCGAGATCATCCCTGCGGAGGACGAAAAATGATACAGAACACGCTATATCCCCATGTGTTTCAGCCGCTGAAGATACGCGGGCTGACACTGAAGAACCGCTTGGAATACTCCCCGACCGTGGTGCTCAAATGTACGCCGGAGGGAGATGTGACGCAGGAAATGCTCGACTATGTGGCGTGGCAGGCAGACATCGGTGTGGGCTACCTCACCATCGGCAACACGCCCGTCGTCCACAGCGATTCGAGCGCTTGGACCTGCGAGCTGAACGTGACGAGCGACCGCTGCATTCACGGCATGGAGCAGATGGTGCGCACGGCGCGTGAGCACGGCGCGGAGATGAGCATTGAGCTGGCACACGCCGGACGCGGGTCGAGCCACGACCCCAAAATACCCGCGCTCGCGCCCTCGGATGTGCCGCTCAACGGCGGGCCGCTCGGCTATATCAAGCCCATGAACCGCGAGGACATGGACTACATCCGTGACCGCTTTGTGGACTGCGCCGTGCGCTGCAAAAACGCCGGACTGCGCATCATCATGATACACTGCGCCCACAACAATCTGCTGGCGCAGTTCATCTCCCCTGCCTCCAACCACCGCACGGACGAGTACGGCGGCAGCCTTGAAAACCGTATGCGCTACCCGCTTGAGGTGCTCCGCGCCGTGCGCGAGGCTGTGCCGGATATGGTGATCGAGTGCCGCGTCTCGGCGCAGGAGGACACGCCCGACGGCTTGCAGCTCGAGGAGAGCCTCCAATTCATGGAGCGGGCGCAGGAGTTTGTGGACATCATCCACGTCTCCCGCGGCAACATCTTCTTCAACTACGGCTCGACCTTCACCATCCCGACCTATTTCAAGGGGCGGCAGCTCAACGTCGCGTTCGCGGCGGAGGCGAAGAAGCGCCTGCACATCCCCGTGGCCGTCGTCGGCAACATCACGAGCCTTGCGGAGGCGGAGGAAATTATCGCGGACGGCAAGGCGGACATCGTCGTCATGGCGAAGGCGTACATGGCGGACAACCAGCTCATCCACAAATCCGTGCGCGGCAACGCGGCGGACGTGCGCCCCTGCACCCGCTGCGACTGGTGCGGCAACGCGAACAACTTCGGCACGTCCATGCGCTGCGCCATCAACCCCCAGCTCGGTCGGAACATCGACCTTGCAAAGCTCGCCGGAAGCCGGAAAAGGGTGCTTATCGCGGGTGGCGGCCCCGCCGGTATGATGGCTGCGCAGACCTGCGCCGCGATGGGGCATGACGTGACGCTGTATGAAAAGAGCGACTCGCTGGGCGGGCTTTTGAAGGTCGCCACAGCTGCCTCGTTCAAGGAATATATGCGGCTCTATCTCGCGTGGGACATCCGCGAGACGGAGCGCTGCGGCGCAAAAATCGTCTATAACACGGCGGTCACGCCGGAGCTTGTCGAGCGCGAAAACCCCGACGCGGTCATCGTCTCCACCGGCTCGCGCTTTATCCACCCGCCCATCCCCGGCATCGACGGCGCAAAGGTCGTCCCCGTCGCGGACGCGGAGTTCCATACAAAGCCCGTGGGGCAGCGCGTGGTCGTATGCGGCGGCGGTATCGTGGGCTTGGAGGCGGCGGTCATGCTCGGCATGGAGGGCAAGGATGTGACCGTCATTGACCAGCTCCCGCTCGAACGCTGGGCGGCGGAAATGCCGGTGTTCAACCACATCGAGCTCAACCACCAGCTTGACAAATACAAGGTAAAGCGCGTCGGCTCGGAGCGTATCTCCGCCTTTGCCGACGACGGCGTTCACACCGAGTCCGGCGCGGTCTATGCGGGCGATACCTACATCCTCGCGCTGGGTGTCAGCCCCGACAGGGCGCTGGCGGACGCGCTGCTGGCGCAGTACCCGGAGGGCGTGTATGTCGTGGGCGACTGCGTAAAGAGCGCCCGTATGCTGGGCGACGCGAACAACGAGGCCTTTGCAGCCGCGATATCCATTCGATAAATCATACAGGAGGAATATAAAAATGCCGAAGGACATTCAAGGAAAAGTAGTGATCGTGACGGGTGCGGCGACGGGTATTGGCCGCGCCACGGCGCTGGAATTTGCGTCGCTGGGGGCGAAGGTGGCGGTCGTGACTGGTCACAACCGCGCCGGTGGCGAGGACACCGTGCGAGCCATCCGCGAGGCGGGCGGCGAGGCCATCTTTGTCCAGTGCGACGTGTCGAACGAGGCGCAGGTGAGCGCCATGGTGGACGAGGTCGTCGCCCATTATGGTCGTCTTGACTGCGCGTTCAACAACGCCGGTGTCGGACCCGACGGGGTGCGTATGGGCTTCTATTCGCTCACCGACCTGCCCGTTGAGGTCTGGAACAAGAACATGGAGGTCAACGCCCGCGGCTGCTTCCTCTGCATGAAATACGAGATACCCGCCATGCTCAAGACGGGCGGCGGCGCAATCGTGAACACGGCCTCCGTCGGCGGCATACGCATGACACCGGGCTTCGGCGGCTATGGGCCGAGCAAGGCGGCGGTGATCGCAGTGAGCCAGACGGCGGCGGTGGAGTTTGCGCGGCAGGGTATCCGCGTGAACATCGTCTGCCCCGGTCCGACGCTGGGCACGGAGCTTATGAAGAACTCGATGGCGACCGGCGGTCCCTCCGCCGGTGGCGAGAAGCAGGAGCTTCCCATCCCCATGGGGAAGCTGGGGCAGGCGGAGGACGTGGCGCATTCGGTCGTCTGGCTCTGCTCCGAGCTCTCCGGCCACATCACCGGCCACGCCCTCAGCGTAGACGGCGGCATGGCGGACATCGGCTGACGCAGTACATAGCAAGCCGCCGCACGGCCCTGCATTTACTGTCTTTTTGTAAAGACAGTATAAAACCGATGTTCTGTCCGTCGGCGAAACCCGAGCGTTTAGTGACTAGCGAAGAAGTAAAAGCTGGTAATCACAACAAGTGATTACCAGCTTTTGTGAAGGCAGGACAAACGAGATGTCCTGACCATCGGCGGGAGTCCGCCGTAAATTCAAAAAGCCTTGCTCCGGCAAGGCTTTTTGAATTATGCCGGTCGAATTCACTTCGACCGAGCAGATCAAATAAAAGGGGTCCCCATGAAGTCCAAGGACTTCATGGGGTGGCGGAGTGGGTGGGATTCGAACCCACGTCCCTCAAGGGGCATCATGATTTCGAGGGTCGTGAAACAGCCAAAACCGCCCTGTATTTCCGCACATCTTCTTATAGGTTATCTGCGAAAAGCCTTGTAAACAAAGGCTTTTCTTATATCTTGTGATTGTGGCGGTTTTTCTTTTTACAACCCTGTTTTTCACGTCCGGGCACCATTTGGGCACCATTGCAAGGTCATAACAAATATGACCTCTCTAATATCAATCAAAAGAGAACAAAAGTCAAGTGAAAAAAATATACGCTATGATTTTTGATTTTCTAAACAGGCTGAAATCCCGCATAGTATAAGCAAAAATTACTAAAACATAGGGTGCCCCTGTTCCTCTGCGTTCTACAAATCATGTGTCAAACAGGGCACCTTACAGGGCACTATTTTGTAAAAAAAAGAGGGCACCACGGGCACCATTGAAGAAAAGGAGAATCCGATGAAAAACACTCTACTTGACAAGGGTATTATAACCCCGTCCGGCGAAATCAGCAAGGACAAAATCAGCCTTGTCGCCGGAGCAATCACGCAGCCGTTCGCAGAAATGGTCTGGGTGACGACAGGCGGCGATATGGAAACCATCAACCGCCTTACCGATGTTCTCGTTTCCATGAACACCCCCGCAGACCGGGGCAAGCTGTTCAAAATCATCAAAATGCTGTATGGGCTTATGGGCTTACCGTTTTCCGAGGAAGCCGAGCCGATGGACGCCGCCCCCGACGTATTGGAATACTTCATCTTTTCCTTTACGGCAGATTTTGGCGAAATCATCAAAGACTATATCGCGGAAGCACAATAGAATACGCGCACAGGCGGCGTTTCTCACTCCCCACCGGGGAGAACAGAAACGCCGCTTTTTTCATGCCCCCATGTTACGCAGTAGAGCCGGAAAAGCCTTGCAGCAAGCGGCTTTTGGGGCGCGGTTTTGACGAGGTAAGGTGTTTATACCTTTTCCCTTAAAAACGCGCTTCTACTGCGTAACAAAACCACAGCAAAGGAGTGATGAACAATGGCAGTTTTCCGTGTGGAACGAAACCGCGGCTATACCGTAATGAGCAACCACCATCTACGCAACAGGGGCTTGACCTTGAAAGCAAAGGGGCTGCTTTCGCAAATGCTGTCCCTGCCGGACAACTGGGACTATACCCTTGCGGGGCTGTCCCACATCA
>CAVIIB010000013.1:0-35403 GCA_963642815.1 Oscillospiraceae bacterium
CAATCCCTGCCTCCCCTGAAAGGGGAGGGGGACCGCGAAGCGGTGGAGGGGTTATTCGAGGTCTTGCATAGGCTACGGGAGTAACCCCTCAGTCAGCGGCTTTGCCGCTGCCAGCTCCCCTTTCAGGGGAGCCTTGAGATTGGACGCTTGGCTACGCCGAGCCAGCTCCCCTTTCAGGGGAGCCTTGGAGGGCGGCTGCGCCGCTACTCCGGGGCGCTGCCCGGTGCTCCCTTTATTTCACGCAAAGGCAGGTCAGATATGAGTACCAATTTTGTCGATAAGGTGACGATCCACGTCAAGGCCGGGGACGGTGGCGACGGTGCGATCGCCTTTCACCGTGAAAAATTTATCGCCGCCGGTGGGCCGGACGGCGGTGACGGCGGCAACGGCGGCGATGTGATCGCCGTGGCCGACCCGAATATGTCCACGCTGCTGGACTTCCGCTTCAAGCGCAAATTCGTCGCCGCAAATGGCGCGATGGGACAGGGCAAGCGTTGCAGCGGCAAATCCGGCGCGGACGTGATACTCCGCGTCCCCAAGGGTACGCTTATCCGCGACAAGGAGAGCGGCGCTATCATGCGCGACATGAGCCAGTCCGACGAGCCCTTTGTCATTGCCAAGGGCGGGCGCGGCGGCTGGGGCAACAAGCACTTCGCCACGCCCACGCGCCAGACCCCGCATTTCGCCAAGCCGGGGCTTCCCGGTGAGGAGCGCGATGTCGTGCTGGAACTGAAAATGCTCGCGGACGTGGGGCTTGTCGGCTTCCCCAGCGTCGGCAAATCCACGCTGCTGTCCGTTGTGAGTCGCGCCAACCCCAAGATCGCGGCCTACCACTTCACCACGCTTTTCCCCAATCTGGGCGTTGTCTGGCTGGATGAGGGCGTGAGCTTCGTGATGGCGGACATCCCCGGTATCATCGAGGGCGCGAGCGAGGGCGCGGGGCTTGGCCACGACTTTCTCCGCCATATTGACCGCTGCCGTCTGCTCATCCACATGGTCGACGTCGCCGGAAGCGAGGGGCGCGACCCCATCGAGGACTTTGAGGCCATTAACGCGGAGCTTGCCGAGTATGACCCCACGCTGGCCTCCCGCCCGCAGATCGTCGCGGCAAACAAGGTCGATCTCCTCGGCGGCGACCGCGAGCCGGCCGACCGCTTTCGCGCCTATATCGAGGGCAAGGGGCTTCCCTACTTTGAAATTTCCGCCGCCGCCCATCAGGGCACACGCGAGCTGGTACAGGCTGCGGGCGCTATGCTGCGGGAGCTGCCGCCGGTCGCGGTCTATGAGGCCGATTATGTCCCGCCGGAGGTCGTGCTCGGCACGGCGGATGACCTTGTCATCGAGAAGCACGACGGCGTATGGACGCTGCGCGGCGACTGGCTTGACCGCCTCGTCTCGCGGGTCAACTTCTCCGACTATGAAAGCCGGATGTATATGGATCGCAAGCTGCGCGAGGCCGGGGTCTACACCCGCATGGAGCAGCTCGGCCTTGACGATGGCGACACCATCTCCATCGCGGAAATGCAGTTTGAATATTATAGCTGAACAGCAAAAGCGGGCAGAGGAAGCGCACTTCCTCTGCCCGTTTGCTATAAATTTCAGCGCAGCGTCTTGGGGTAAGCCCCGGCGGCGTGGAGCTTTTCCAGCGCCAGCATGGCTCTTTCCCTGTCGTCGCGGTAGGTCACGCCAAACCACTCCGCGTCGGTGCTCAACACATTCACGCGCAGCGTTCTTGCGTGGATCATGTCGTCCACCATGTTCGGCAGGACGCACTCCTTCTTCACCTCGTCCGACTCCAGCGAGCGTAAAAAGGCGTTGAAATACTCGCGCATGGACGGGATGATGGACGGCATAAAGCCCCAGAAGTTCATCGAGACGAGCGATTCCGGATCAAGCTCACGTCCCTTTTCGTCGCGTATCACCGCGCCGGAGGGGGCGATGCCATAGGTCTCCTCCACGCGGCGAAGCTCGCCGTCCTGCGACTGGCAGATACCGCGTGTGACCGTGCCGTAGCGGCTGATGGTGTTCTTGAGGCGATAGCCGACCATGTTGGCCACGCCCTGCTGCGGCAGGGTCTTGAGCCCATCGTATATTTTGCGGAAGGCATCCTTGCCGTAGTAGTCGTCGGCGTTCACGACGGCAAAGGGACGGTCGATGTACTCCGCCGCCGCCAAGACGGCGTGGACAGTGCCGTAGGGCTTTGTCCGTCCGGCGGGCGGCGTGAAGAAATACGGCAGGTCGTCCATACGCTGGATGGCGTAGCGCAAATCGGTCAGCTTCGCAATACGGTCGCCACAGAGGCGCTTCACATCGTCGAGAATCTCATCCTTGACGACGAGGATAACGCGGTCAAAGCCCGCCTCCAGCGCGTCGTACACGGCATATTCCATAAGAATTTCCCCGGCGGGGCCCAGACCGGTGATCTGCTTTATCCCACCATAGCGGGAGCCCAGTCCGGCAGCCATAACCACAAGTGCAGCGTTCATAGCCTCTCCTTAAAATCCACAGTATTTCGTGTTGTTTTCACACGTTATATGCGTTCATTATAGCACAAACATCCCCACCACGCAAGAGGCAACGCGAAATATTTTCCATTGAAGCGCGGCCTAATTTAGGGTATAATATAGCCACAGAAAAGGAGGGGCGTATCATGCAGATCATTCCCATGCGCGATTTGAAGAACACCGTCGAGATCGAGCGCCGCTGCGCCGAGGAGAACGGGCCGGTATATGTCACCAAAAACGGCTATGGGCGGCTGGTCGTCATGGACATCGAATACTATGAAAAAAACCATGCGAAAAATGCACGAGGCGCAAGCGCTCATCGCCGCTATGGAGGATGTCGAGGCCGGGCGTGTAACTGACGGTGCCACCGCTTTCCGAGAAATAAGGAGCAAATATGGCATCTGAATTTGCCTATAAGCTGACCGACAAGGCTGTGGCTGACTTGGACGAGATCGCGGCGTATATTTCCGTACAACTCGGCAACCCGCAGGCAGCCTCCGCCCTTCTGAACGCGCTACAAGCCGTCATTCAGGAGACCTGTTTTTCCCCGAAAGTGGTGCTCCCGTCGTCAACGATTTTCTCTCGTACAGGACTATCCGCAAAAAACTGATCGGCAGCTACGCCATGTACTATTACCCCGACATGACAGCAGAAACGATTTTCATACTGCGTGTATTGTATGGTCGTAGAGATTTGGACAAGTTTCTCCGAGACATGGACGGCGGGCTTCCGCATAACGACGCATGATGGATGCCGCCGCTTTTGAGACCGCCAGTTTCGGCGGTTTCAATATTGAATTTTAGCGCAAATGGTGATACGATAGACTGAAAACATCGGAAGGAGCGTGCTGCCATGAAAGCCATTGACAGTTCGGATAAATTAAAAATCGTTCACAGCGACATTCGCGGTCCCGTTTTTGAGAAAGCGCAGGAGATGTCCCGCGCCGGTATCAGCGTCCTCAAGCTCAACACGGGCAACCCCGCCACCTTCGGCTTCAAAATGCCCGACAGTGTGAAGAACGCGCTGCTCGCCAACACGGACAAGGCCGTCGCCTACTGCGATGCCAAGGGTATGCCGGAGGCGCGTGAGGCGCTCTGCACCTACCACTGCTCCCGCGGTCTTCAGGACATCACGCCGGACGACATCTTCATCGGCAACGGTGTCAGCGAGCTTGCGCCCATGCTTGTCAACTGCATTCTCTCCGCCGGGGATGAGCTTCTCATGCCCGCACCGAGCTATAGCCTCTGGTCGAACGCCTGCTATCTGGCGGGCGGCAAGCCGGTCTTCTACTACTGCGACGAAAAGGCCGATTGGCAGCCCGACATCGCGGACATGGAGAAAAAGGTGACTGACCGCACCCGTGCCGTGCTACTCATCAACCCCAACAACCCGACCGGGCAGGTCTATTCCCCAGAGCTCGTGAAGCAGGTAACGGAGTTTGCACGGCGGCATAACCTGCTCGTCATCTCCGACGAGATATACGACCGCCTCATCATCGACGATGTGCCGTTCCGCTCCACGGCGGCCATCGCGCCCGACGTGCCCGTCGTCACGCTCAACGGTCTCTCCAAGAGCCACATCATCTGCGGCTTCCGCTGCGGCTGGGCAGTCGTGAGCGGTCCGCGTGAGCTTACGGCGACCCTGCGCGAGAACATGGGCAAGCTCTGCTCCATGCGTCTCTGCGGCAACGCGCTGACCCAGCTCGTCATCCCCGCCGCGATGAACGACCCGGAGAGTACAAGGGCCATGCTCGTGCCCGGTGGCCGTATCTATGAGCAGCGGGAGGCCGCCTGCCGCGCCCTCGACCAGCTTGTGGACGCGGGACTGCTCACCTACTGCCGCCCCCACGCCGCCTTTTATGTGTTCCCGCGCCTGTCGGATAAGCTCGGCATCCACGACGACCGCCAGCTTTGCTTCGACCTGCTTGCGGAAAAGCACATCCTCATGGTCGCCGGAAGCGGCTTCGACTGGCCGGAGCCGAATCATTTCCGCCTCGTGCTGCTGCCTGAGCCGGAGACGCTGTACCGCGCCGTGCTCGACATCGGCGACTTTTTGCAGCACTACCACCAGTAAGCACCATATACCAGACCAAGGTGGGCGTTCCTGTGGAGCGCCCATCCTTTTTATGCCGCTGGACGCTTCTTGACGGAGGCGCGGACGGCAAATATAATGGAGGAAAACTTCCATGCGGGAGGTGTGATGCAAACGATGAACGAACGGAGCTTGGCGTATTTTTCCTCCACCGTGCGAACGGGGAGCTTTTCTCTGGCGGCGGCGGATCTGAACGTCACCCAGCAGAGCGTCAGCTATAGCATCGGCAAGCTGGAGGATGAGCTGGATTTCCCGCTCTTTGTGCGCGGCGGCGGGCGGCTGGAGCTCACCTATTGGGGGCGGCGCTTTCAGGCTTGGTATGACCGGCTGGAGCGCGAGCTGTGGGACGCGCTCGCAAAGGGCGGCGAGCGGATATACACGGGGCTTCTCTCCGACACGCAGGCGCTCTGTTTCCTCTCGCTGCTTGAAAGCGGACGGCTGGACAGCTCCGCCGAGCAGCTCCATTATTCACCGGCGACGGTCATGGGCTATGTGCGCCAGCTAGAGCAGGCATTGGGCACAGAGCTTGTGTGCCATCGGAGCGGACGCTACAGCGCCACGGAGGCGGGGCAGCTATATGAGTCGCTTTTCCGCGCCGCCGTGGAGCGTCTGCGGACGCTGAAGCAGGAGCAGCGGCAGCGGCGGGCACGTGCGGCGAGCTGCGCAGTCGTGGGTATATCCCCGTGGATCGACCCGGACAAGCTCTTCGCCGACGTGCGTCAGGCACTTGACGGCGACAGCTTGGAGCTACACATCCTGCCCCACGAGCAGCTTCTGCGCGAGCTGCTGGACGGACGGCTCGATCTGGTGTTTTGGAGCGAGGGACAAGCCCCCTCGGACGGCACACTGGAGCATACGCGAGCCGCGAGGGAGCAGCTCGGCCTGATACGCCCCGCAGGGAAAGAGCACTGCCCCGTGGCCTTTTGTCCGGCGTGGCCGCGAAGCGTGAGCGAGGATCGGGTGATATTCGTTCAGGAGCTGCCCCTGCTCCATTTCCAGCCGGAGGGTATGCGCATCGCGGAGAGCTTTGCCGCCCTGTCGGCGCTGCTGCGCACCGGGCTCTATGCGGCGGTGTCCGACCTCCGCTTCGGCTCGCTATCCGCGCTGGACGGCATGGAGCTTCAGGCGTTTCCAGCCGAGAGCTATGTGCTCGCAAGCTGTCTCCCCGGTGGGGTCGGCGGCTGCGCCGCACGGCTCTTGGCCGCCATGCGCTCGCTTCTTTGTGAGGATACAAAAGACTGATTCTTTTATCTTTCGCGGCAGTCCGTTATACTAAAAGCACACTATGAATGAAAGGAATCCTCCCATGAACGCCTATTATCCTCATTTGTTTGAGACCTTCACGGTCAAGGGACTGACCTTCCGAAACCGCATTTTCTCCGCACCGAACATGATATGCCAGATGGACGAGCACGGCTTCCCCATGCCCTCCATGATCGCCTACTACGCGGAAAAGGCGCGTGGCGGCGCTGCGGTCGTCACGCTGGGCGACACGCCCGTTGACCGCGAACACGCCGCGTCGAACCCCCGCAGCTTCAACCTCGACTACACGAACCGCAACGCCATCCTCCCCTATATCTCCGAGATCGCCATGGCCATCCATGAGGGCGGCGCACTCGCCTCACACGAGCTGAACCACGCCGGTATGTATGCCTCTCCCGCCGCGAACAACGGCGGTGAGCCCATCGGCCCCGTGGACTACTACCGCGACTGGGACGACACCCACGTCCGCGCCATGACGGAAAAGGATATGGACGACGTGGCGGAGCATTTTGCCTCCTGCGCGGAGCTGCTCAAGGATGCCGGATATGATATGTGCCTGCTCCACGGCGGTCACGGCTGGCTTCTCGGACAGTTCCTCTCCCCCTACTACAACAAGCGCACGGACGGCTACGGCGGCAGCCTAGAAAACCGCGCCAAATTCCCGCTCATGGTCATCGACCGTGTGCGTGAGCGCGTGGGCGATAAGTTCCTCGTCGAATACCGCATGAGCGGCTGCGAGGAGATAGACGGCGGCTTGCAGATCGACGAGGCCGTGGCATTTGCCAAAATGATCGACGGCAAGGTCGATTTCATCCACGTCTCCGCCGGTCTTGACCCGGAGGAGGCACAGGCCGTCCGCACCCACCCCACCATGTTCCTGCCCCACGGTGTCAACGTGAAATACGCGGAGGCCGTGAAAAAATCGGGCGTGAAGACCCCTGTCGTCACCCTCGGCGGTATCAACACGCCGGAGCTTGCGGAGGAGATACTGGCGGAGGGTCGTGCGGACATCATCGCCATGGCGCGTACCCTCATCGCCGACCCCCACTTCCCCGAAAAGGCCGCGCAGGGCAAGACCATGGAGATCACCCCCTGCCTCCGCTGCCTCGACTGCCTCACCGGAATGCACACCGGCGAGCATTTCCAGTGCTCGGTCAACCCCTCCGCCGGACGCGAGGATCGCTACCGCAACTATGTCCCGCCCGTGGGCGAGAAGAAAAAGGTCCTCGTCGTGGGCGGCGGCCCCGCCGGTCTCAAGGCGGCGGCCACAGCGGCGGAGCGCGGACACGACGTGACGCTCTGCGAGCGCTCCGGCAAGCTCGGCGGCTTCCTCAGCTTTACCGACTATGACGACTTGAAGATAGACCTGTGGCGGCTCAAGGAGCACCTTGTCTACATGGCTGAAAAGTCCGGCGCCAAAATATGCCTCAACACCGAGGTCACGCCGGAGTATGTCAAGGAAAACGGCTTCGATGCCGTGATACTCGCCGCCGGTTCGCTTGCGGCGAAGCCCCCCATTCCGGGGCTGGATGACCCCCGTGTGCAGCACGCGACGGTCGCGTACACCCAGCTTGACAAGCTCGGTCATCATGTCGCCGTCCTCGGCGGCGGTCTCATCGGCTGCGAGACGGCGCTCTTTCTGGCCAAGGCCGGCCACGAGGTCACCATCGTCGAAATGCTTGACGAGATCGCGCCGGAGGCAAACTGGATGCACAAGGAGGGCATGATGCAGGCCTTTGCGGAAACGCCCACCCTCCACGTCCGCGCCGGACTGCGCGTTACCGGCATTGACGACGGCAAGACCGTCCACGCGGCGGATGCCGACGGCGGCGAGCATATCATCCATGCCGACTCCGTTATCTACGCCCTCGGTCTGCGCTCGAACATGGCGACCTATGACAGCCTTATCTACTCCGCGCCCGTTGTCATTCCCGTGGGCGACTGCCTCCGTGGCGTCAAGGCCAAAAAGACCCGCGAGGCCATGCTGGAGGGCTACTGGGCGGCGCTGCGCCTGTAAGCAATAGCACAACACAACAAAGCGGCACCCCATTTTGCTGGGATGCCGCTTTGTGTCGTTGTCCCTGTTTACGGGCTCTATGTCAATCGTTAAGGCGACCCGACACAACTATTGACATAGAGCCTTTATATATTCGTAATTTTCCGTATGCGGTCGAGGGGGATCTTGATGACTTGTCGGTCATAGGTGACAAGTCCGTTCAGTTCCTCCTCCACATCGGTGAGCTGGGTATAGATGGCCGCCGCCAGCCCTGCCTTTTTGGCGGGGTATATTTCCTTCCAGAAAAGGCGGCGCAGCTTTTGCTCCAGCACCTGCTCATCGGCGCAGGAGTTATAGCCGAAATCGCGCTCGTTCCATGTGTGTCCCCACACACGCAGGTTATAGCCGCCGTATTCCGAGAGCACGACGGCGCGACCAAGGCGGTCGGGCTTATAGCGGTATTTTTTGAAATAGACGTGCTCGTCGCGTATGCTGCCGACCCCTTGGTCATGCCAGCCGGAGGCATGGTCAACAAGCCGCGTCCCGTCCATCGAGAGGACAAGCTCCCGCGCTTTGGCTGCGTCAAACTGTCCCCAGCCCTCGTTGAAAAGCACCCAGAGGCACACGCAGGGGCTGTTGTACAGCGTGTCAACGATCTCGCGCAGCTCGTCATAATACGCCTTGCGGCTGAGCGGGTCTTCACGGTCAAAGAGGCGGTAGCTCCCGTCGTCCATGCTCCCCATCGAGCCGACCACGACCGGCACACTGACGGCCAGCGGGCGGTAGCGTCCGCCGCCGTTGGGAATATCCTGCCACACGAGCATACCGAGGCGGTCACAGTGGTAGTACCAACGCGCCGGTTCGAGCTTGACGTGCTTGCGGATGGTGTTGAAGCCCATGTCCCGCGCAAGCTCTATGTCCCGTATCATGGCCTCGTCCGAGCAGTAGGTCAAAAGCCCGTCGGGGTTATAGCCCTGATCGAGCACACCGTTCATAAAGGTCATGCGGTCGTTGAGGCAGATATGCCCGTTCTCCACGGACAGCTTGCGCATGGCGAAATAGCTCTGCACCTCGTCCGTTTTATAGCGGACAGAGAAGTCGTAGAGATGGGGGTTTTCCGGCGACCACGGGATGAAGCTGGGGATGGAGATACGCGCCGGACAGGGATAGTCCCGACCTTGAAAGCGCACCGTTCCACACGGCTCGGCATCTATCTCCACCACGCCCTCGTCATACCACGGCGTAATGCGCAGCGAGCGGATATAGTCGTGCGGCACACGCTCCGCCCACACGGGCTGCCATATACCGCTCTGCGGCGTGTACCAGATACCGCCACGGCGCAGGCGCTGCTTGCCGCGTCCGAGAGGCGAGCTTTCCGTATCGTCGCGCACGGCGACGATAAGCTCCGCCTCGCCGTCCGGCCCGGGGAAGCCCGTCAGGTCGATGGTAAAGGGTGTATAGCCGCCGTTGTGCCGTCCGACCTCCAAGCCGTTGCACCAGACCACGGCTCGCTGATCCACCGCGCCGAAGTGCAGGAGCAGCCGGTCATCCGAGGCGGGAAAGCGCGTTTGCAGCCGATACCAGAGGTAATCCCCCGGCTGCACAAGGCGGGAAACGCCGGAGGCGGGCGCTTCCGGCGAGAACGGGACGAGGATTTTTCCCTCCCACACCGTCGGTGTGGCCGCCGAGCGGGTAATGGCATAGTCCCATTCGCCGCACAGATTGATCCAGTTTGGTCGCGTCATTTGCGGGCGCGGATATTCGTCGAGCATGGAAAGCCCCTCCTTTTCGGGAAAACGCCGCGTATTCCGCGTTCCGGCGGCGCATAGGCATGAAGCAAGACCGCTTGAATCGGGCGCGAACCCCCGCGTTTTCTGTGGGATAACTGCTGCTTATTTATTATATCAGCCAAAATCAGATTGTTCAAGCGCAGAAAAAATGTCACAAATACAATAAAAGCCGTGAATTTAGGATGGACACTAATATTTAGATATGTTAAAATGGCTCTATGCAAAATTTAAGCACACAGAGGTGATGCACATGGTATTCCGAACCAAGGGAGCACGAGCGGGGGGCAAACCGCCCTTCCCCTCCTATGGCGGCGTCCACCCGGACGACTGTAAGGCTCCCCAGAACGAGGCTCCGATCCGCGAGATCCCGCTTCCGTCGCAGGTCGTTATCCCCATGTCCCAGCACATCGGCGCTCCCTGTACGCCGATTGTCGCCGTGGGTGATGAGGTGCGTCTTGGACAGAAGATCGGCGACTCCGACCGTCCCGTTTCCGCCCCCATCCATGCCTCCGTCTCCGGCAAGGTCGTTGCCATCGAGCCTAGGCTCAACTCCATGGGCAACATGGTGACAAGCGTCGTCATCGAAAACGACGGCAAGGACGCTCCGGCGGAGACGATGATTCCCGCGCCGGAGGACGCGCTGGACGACCCCGAAAAGCTCGCGGCCATCATCCGCGAGGCCGGTATCGTCGGCATGGGTGGCGCGACCTTCCCCACTGCGTTCAAGATCACGAGCGGCTGGGGCAAGGTGGACACCGTTATCATCAACGGTGCCGAGTGCGAGCCCTACATCACGAGCGACCACCGCACCATGCTGGAGCACCCGGACGAGCTGCTCAAGGGCATTTCGCTCATCATGCGAGCCTGCAAGGTCGACCACGCCTACTTCGCCATCGAGAAGAACAAGCAGTTCGCCATCGACCTGCTCCGCTTCAAGGGCGCGGCCAATATGGGCATTGAGATCGTCGAGCTTGAGTGCCGCTACCCGCAGGGCGCGGAGAAAACGCTGGTACAGACCATCACCGGTCGCGAGGTCCCGCCCAACGGACTGCCCGCCGCCGTGGGCTGCGCCGTGTTCAACACCTTCACGAGCTACTCCGTCTACCGTGCGGTCTATGAGGGCTGGCCGGCCATTGAGCGCGTCGTGACTGTTTCCGGCTCCGCCATCGCCGAGCCGCAGAACGTCAAGGTGCGCGTCGGCACCCCCATGCGCTGGGTCATTGAGCAGACGGGCGGCTTTGCCAAAACGCCGTGGAAGATCGTCATGGGCGGCCCGATGATGGGCATTGCGCAGTACGATCTGGACGTTCCCTGCGGCAAGGGCACCGCGTCGCTGCTCTGCCTCGCGGACGATGAAAACCGCCGCTCCGAGCACCCGACCTGTATCCGCTGCGGCCAGTGCGTACAAGCCTGCCCCATGCATTTGCAACCAATTTATATGTATCTCTACGAGCAAAAGGGCGATGTTGAGATGATGAAGAAGCTCAACCTCACCGACTGCGTGGAGTGCGGCGCGTGTACCTACATCTGCCCCGGCCGTCTTGACCTGACCCACGCCTTCAAGTCCGGCAAGGCCAAGATACAGGCCTATGACGCGGCGCTAAAGGCCAAGGCGGAGGCCGAGGCTGCCAAGGCACAGGAAACCACCAAAAAGGAGGAAAAATAAGATGAACGAAAACATCAAGCTCGTCGTATCCTCCTCCCCTCACATCCGTACCCCGCGTGACACCCGCGTCATCATGCTCGATGTTATCATCGCGCTTATGCCCGCGCTGCTCGCCGGTATCATCTTCTTCGGTCTGGGCGCTCTGCTCGTGACCGCGGTAAGCGTTGTGAGCTGCGTATTCTTTGAGTGGGGCTACCGCCGCCTTTTGAAGAAATATGACGCCATCGGCGACCTTTCCGCCGTCGTGACCGGCCTTTTGCTGGCGTTCACCATGCCGCCCACAGCGCCGTGGTGGATGGCCATCATCGGCTCGCTTTTCGCCATTGTTCTCGTCAAGCAGCTTTTCGGCGGCATTGGCAAGAACTTCCTCAATCCGGCACTCGCCGGTCGTGCGTTCCTGCTCGCCTCCTACGCCGTCCTTATGACAAGCTGGAAGGCCCCCGCCTTTGCGGGCAATGTGGACGCTGCGACCTATGCGACACCGCTCGCCTCCATCCACGCCGGAAGCCTCGCCGACGTTTCGCTCGGCGCACTCTTTATCGGCAACGTCGGCGGCTGTATCGGCGAGGTGAGCGCGTTTGCGCTGCTGCTCGGCGGCGCGTGGCTCGTGTACCGCAAGGTCATCACGCTGCGCATTCCCGTGAGCTTTGTCGGCACGGTTGCAGTGCTCACACTGCTTTTCTCCCGTGGCAACAACCACCTTCTCTGGATGCTCCAAAACGTCCTCAGCGGCGGTCTGCTGCTCGGCGCCATCTTCATGGCGACCGACTACTGCACCAGCCCCGTCACCCCCAAGGGACAGGTTATCTACGGCATTGGCTGCGGTGTTATCACCGTGCTCATCCGCTACTTTGGCTCCTATCCCGAGGGCGTCAGCTACGCCATCCTTATCATGAACCTCACGGTCTGGATGATCGACAAGGCCACCGCGCCCCGGCGCTTCGGCGTTGCCAAGCCCTCCAAGCTCGTGAGCTGGTTTGAAACGCTTCCCGAACGCGCCGCCGCCAAGAAGCAGGCGCAAAAATCCAGTGGAGAGGAGGCGGCTGAGTAATGGAGGAGAAGAAAACCAACGGCCTTGCCGCCAGTATCATCCGCCTTGGCCTCGTGCTGCTCGCCGTGTCCGCCATCGTGGCGCTTGTCCTCGGTCTCGTCAACAGCGTGACCGCAGGGCGTATCGCCCAGCGTGAGACCGACAAGCTCAACGCCGCCATGCAGGCCGTGCTTTATGCCGACAGCTACACCGACCTCGGCTATGCCGCAGACGACGTAAACGCCGTCTATCAGGCCGGTAACGCCGGTTGGGTCGTGGAGGTCACGGAGACCGGCTCGCAGGGTGAGATCACCATGATCGTCGGCGTTTCGACCGATTATAGCTGCACAGGCATTTCCATCACCTCGTCCAGCGAAACCGCCGGTCTCGGCGCTATCGCCGCGCAGAGCAGCGAAAAGGGCGAGGCGTTCCGCGCCCAGTTCGTCGGTCAGACCAGCCCCGTCGCCGTCACCAAAGCCGGTGGCAGCATTGACGCCATCTCCGGCGCGACCATCACCTCGGCTGCCGTCTGCAAGGGCGTGACCGCTGCGCTTGACGTCTGCGCTACGCTTGGTGCGCCGACCGCGCCCGTTGTGCCGGTGGAGGTCGTTCTCGACCAGACCGCTCCGGCGCAGCCTCTTGCCACACCGCCCGCCACGCAGGAGCCGGCCACGCAGGAGCCTGTCGCCACGGCACAGCCCGCGACGGCCGAGGTGGCCGCCGTCCAGACGACGGTTGACGCTGCGACGCAGGCCACCGCGACGGTCACGGGTTAAGGAGGTACACACATGAATATCAAATCACAGCTTAAAGAAGGACTTATCACCAACAACCCCGTCCTTGTGCAGCAGATCGGCCTTTGCGCGACGATGGCCATCACGACCTCCCTGTTCAACGGTATCGGCATGGGTCTGTCCGTGCTCATCATCCTCACCTGCTGCAACGTCGTCATCTCGGCCATCCGCAAGATCATCCCCGACCAGATCCGTCTGGCCATCTTCGTGGTCGTTATCGCGGGCTTCGTGACCATCGTTGACCTGCTGCTACAGGCCTTTGTTCCGGCGCTGAGTGAATCGCTCGGCGTGTTCATCCCGCTGATCGTCGTCAACTGCATCATCATTGGCCGCGCCGAGGCGTTCTGCCAAAAGGAGCCGGTCTCCCGCAGCTTCTTCGACGGCGTGTTCATGGGTCTCGGCTATACGCTCGTGCTCATCGCCATGTGCGTGGTGCGTGAGCTGCTCGGTGCGGGCACCTTTGGCGGCGGTCTCATCGACGTGGCAAACGGCTTCCGCCTGACGCTGGACGGCACGGGTGCGGGTGTCCGCATCTTCCCCGAAACCTACGGCGCGGGTGCGCTGCTGCTGCCGTTCGGCGGCTTCCTGATCCTCGGCCTGCTGCTCGCCGCCATGAACGCCGCGCTTGCCAAGGGCGCGAACAAGAAGGAAAAGGAGGGGGATAAGTAATGTTTGCTTCTCTTGTCTCCATCTCGCTGGGATCTATCCTCATCAACAACTTCATCTTCTCCCAGTTCCTCGGCTGCTGCCCGTTCTTGGGCGTGTCGAACAAGATGTCCACCGCGACGGGTATGTCCGTCGCCGTCACCTTCGTCATGACCCTCGCCTCCGCGATCTGCTGGGTCGTCAACGAGTACCTGCTCATTCCGCTGGGGCTCGACTTCATGCAGACCGTGGCCTATATCCTCGTCATCGCCGTGCTGGTGCAGCTCGTCGAGATGTTTTTGAAAAAGAGCATCCCCTCGCTCTACACCGCCATGGGTATCTTCCTCCCGCTCATCACCACCAACTGCGCGGTGCTCGGCGTGGTGCTGCTCAACACACAGAACGGCTACAACTTCCTTGAAAGCGTCGTCTATGGCTTCACGGGCGGCGTGGGCTTCGCCGTGGCGATCATCCTTTTCGCCAGTGTGCGCGAGCGGCTGGAATTTGCCGATTACCCCAAGATCTTCGAGGGCTTCTCGATCTGCCTCGTGTCGGCGGCGCTGTTCGCGCTCGCGTTCATGGGCTTTTCGGGGCTCAAGATCTTTTAAGGAGGGCATACGAATATGATGACAGTTATTTATGCCGTGCTGGTGCTGGCGGCGCTCGGCCTTGCGTTCGGCGTGCTGCTGGCCGTGGCCGGTAAGATATTCGCCGTGGAGACCGACCCCCGTGTGGAGCAGGTGCGCTCCTGCCTCGCGGGCGCAAACTGCGGCGCTTGCGGCTACCCCGGCTGCGACGGCTATGCCGCTGCGGTCGTCAAGGGCGAGGCCCCGGTCAACGCCTGTGTTCCCGGCGGCGCTGCCGCTGCGGAGGGCATTGGTCAGATCATGGGCGTGGCTGCCGCCGAGGGCGAGCATTATGTCGCCTTCGTCCGCTGCGCCGGTACGACCGGCCATGCCACCGAGAAGTATACCTATGAGGGCATCCCCTCCTGCCTTGCCGCCACACGGCTTCCCGGCGGCGGTGCAAAGACCTGCGCCTATGGCTGTCTTGGTCTTGGCGACTGCGCGGCTGCCTGTCCCTTTGACGCCATGCACGTCGAAAACGGCGTGGCGGTCGTTGACCGCAGCAAGTGCGTCGGCTGCATGAAGTGCGCCGAGGCTTGCCCCCGTGGCATGATCGTCAAGGTTCCGGCGAGCTCGACCGACATCGTTGCCTGTGCCTCCAAGGACAAGGGCATTGACGTGCGCAAGCTCTGCGACTTCGGCTGCATCGCCTGTCAGCTCTGCAAGCGCGAGTGTCCGGCGGACGCCATCGTGATCGAGAACAACCTCGCGGTCATCGACCAGTCCAAGTGCGTCCACTGCGGCCACTGCTCCGACATCTGCCCACGCAAGATCATCCATGACATCCGCTGAAGCAGCACAACGTAAAACGACCGCCGTCCCAAATCGGGGCGGCGGTTTTGTGCTGGTTGGGGCTTATTATGCTTTAACGTTCACACCGGCAGCGCGGAGCTTTTGGCGCATTTCGGCGGCATCGCCGTGGAACACGGCGGCGGACATACCGCTGTAGACCGCACCCTCCGCGTTGATGGGGAGGTCGTCGATGAAGAAGCACTCCTCCGGCCTGAGCTCAAAGCGCTCGCAGAGGCGGCGGTATATCTCCGGCTGGGGCTTGACAAGCCCCTCGTGCGCGGAGATGAGCGTCCCGTCAAAGAAGCGGCTGGCGGGGATACGCGGCCAGTATTCCGGCTGGCGCAGACTCGCATTGGAGAGGAGGTATATGCCGTAGCCGTTGCCCTTCAGCTCCTCGACCAGCTCATACATCCCCTCGATGGGCATGATGGGGCGATCCCAAAAGGACACGAGCTTACGGGCGGCTTCGTGCAGATGGGCCGGTATGCGGGCGCATATGATCTCGCCGGCCTGCTCATCCGTCAGCGTACCGCGGTCGAGCTGCGCCCATTCGAGCGACAGGAACACCTCGCGCATGAGGATGGGAGCGTCCTCCGGCGCAACGCCGTTGTGCTCGATGAAGTAGCGGCGGTCAAAGCGGATGAGAACGCCGCCCATGTCAAAAACGATATTCTTTATCATCAGACGATCTTAACCTTTCCCTTGGTGAGACGGAACACGATCAGCAATGAGATGATGGTCGTGACGGTCAGAATGGTGGCGAGCGCGGCGGCCGTGCCGTCGCTCATGCGCGTGACCTCCTGATAGATGGCCACGGCGATGGTGGAGGTCTTGCCGCTGTAAAGCATGATGGAGCTTGACAGCTCGTTGATGCAGGTGATCCAGCTGAGCACCGCGCCGGACATGATGCCCGGAAGCATCATACGCGCCGTGACGGTGAAGAAGGTCTTCATGGGGCTGACGCCGAGGTTGATGGAGGCCTCCTCGATAAAGGGGTCCATCTGGTACAAAAAGGCGCTGCCGGAGCGGACGGTGTACGGGAGCTTGCGGATGACGTAGGAGATGATCATGATGACCGCCGTGCCGACAAGGATGATGGGCTTGCGGTTGAAGGCGATGATGAGACCAATACCAAGCACCGAGCCGGGGATGACGTAGGGGAACATGATGAGCGCGTCGATGACCGTGGCGACCTTGCCCTTTTTGCGCACCAGAATGTAGGAGACGAGAATGCCGACCAGAATGATGAACACGATGGCGGCGAGGGAGAAAAGGTAGGTGTTGCGGATGTTGGTGGACAGGCGCGAGAGGATGGCGCGGTAGTTGTTGAGGTTAATGCCCTTGACGACGCCGGAGAAGCTGCGCTCCACAAAGGACTGGCAGACCACGACGATCTGGGGCAAAAACGCGAAGAACACGACGATATAGATGGGCAGCGAGGCCAAAAAGCGCTTGCCGCCGTGCAGCTCCGTCTCCTTGGGGGGACGCAGGGAGCTCATTTGGTAGTTGCGCTTGTCCACGACGAGCTTCTGGAACGTCAGCACCAAAAGCGAGCAGGCGACGATGATGACGGAGAGCGTGGAGGCCATATAGGGGTTGACCGCGCTCTCGGACATATATTCGTTGTAGACGAGCACCGGCAGCACGGTATAGCCCTCGCCGATGAGCATGGGTGTGCCGAAGTCGGCGAGACAGGTCATAAACACCATAATGCAGCCCGCGAGCAGCGACGGCATGATGACCGGCAGCGTCACCGTCCAGATACGGCGCAGCTTGCTCATGCCGAGGTTTTCCGCCGCCTCCTCCAGGGAGCTGTCAATGCTGTTCATGGCGCTCGAGGTGTAGAGGTAGATGTAGGGGAAAAGGTGCAGCGTGAACACGAAGATAATGCCGTTGCGCCCGTATATGGTCGGCGCGGTCAAGCCGATGAGCGCAAAGAGGCGGGCGACAAGACCGTTGCGGCCGAGCAGGATGATCCACGAATACGCGCCGATGAACGGCGGGCTCATGAGCGACATGATGATGAGGATGTGGAGAATGCGCTTACCGGCGATGTTATAGCGGGTCATGAGGTAGGCGATGGGAACGCCGATGACCGTGGCGAACAGGACGGTGAAGAAGCAGACCAGCAGCGAGCGCAGCAGGGTCAGGTAGTAGTAGGGCTTGGTGAAAAAGCGGATGAAGTTATACAGCGTCAGCCCCTCGACCTTGTTGGAGAACACGCTCTTGGTCAGAATGGTGTAGAAGGGGTAGACGATGAACATACACAGCGTCAGAACAACGACAAGCTTGGTGAAGAACCAGAAGTCGGGACGCCATTTCTTGCCCAGCTTCACAGGCTCAGCACCTCCCCGCTCTCCGCGTCGTAAAGACTGACGCGCTGGGGGTCGAAGCTGAGGTGCACCGTCTCGCCGTCCTCATGGAGCGTCACGGCATCCTTGGTGTACTCGTTGACCGTCAGCGTGCGGCCATCGTCCAGCTCGATCTCGTACTCAATGAAGTCGCCGAGGAAGGTGGAGAACAGAATTTTTCCGGCCAGACCCTTGTCCGTGAAGAAAAGCTGCTCCGGACGCGCCGAAAGCGTGGCCTTGCCGCTGAACGGACGGCGCAGCTTCATGTGGATGGTCGCGGCATCCTCCACGCGCACCTCCGCCTCCTCACCGGCGGCGCTCACCACGCAGTCGAGGAAGTTGCTCACGCCGATGAAGCCCGCGACAAAGGGATTTTCGGGGTGGGCGTATACCTGCTGGGGTGTGCCGATCTGCATGATGTGACCGGCCTTCATGACGGCAATGCGGTCGGAGACGGCGAGCGCCTCCTCTTGGTCGTGGGTGACGTAGATGGTCGTGATACCAAGGCGGCGCTGGAGCTTTTTGATGACGGTGCGCATTTGCACACGCAGCTTGGCATCGAGGTTGGAGAGCGGCTCGTCCATCAGAAGCACGCTCGGCTCGACGACAAAGGCACGCGCCAGCGCGACGCGCTGCTGCTGACCGCCGGAGAGGTCGCTCGGCTTGCGCTCGGCGAGGTCGGCGATCTGCACCAGTTCAAGCGCCTCCTGCACACGCTTCTTTATCTCCGGCTTGGGGATCTTACGCGCCTTGAGACCGTAGGCCACATTCTCCGCGACGGTCAGATGGGGGAAGATGGCGTAGTTCTGGAAGACCATGCCGATGTCGCGCTTATGCGCCGGTACGTCGTTGATACGCCTGTCGCCGAAGTAGAAGTCGCCGCCCTCGATGGAGTTGAAGCCGGCGATCATGCGGAGCAGGGTCGTCTTGCCGCAGCCGGAGGGGCCGAGCAGGGTGAAGAATTCTCCCTCATGGATGGTGACGGAAACGCCGTCAAGCGCTGTAAAATCTCCGTAACGCTTCACCGCGTCGCGGATGATGACCTCGTTGCTCATAAAAGCTCCTCTCTTGCTGCCTGTGCAGGCATGGTTATAGCAATGTTGATGATAGAATCGAAACAGGCCGCTTAGAAAAATGCCCAAGCGGCTTGTTTCGGCTCTATACAAACGAAAGCACATGGGGATAAAGCGTATTTATCCCCATGTGTGTTGTGCAGTGCTTAGCCGACGGTCAGGTCGTTCCACTGCTCCACGATGGCTTCCTTGTTGTTGGCAGCATACGCGAAGTCGTAGTCACCGAGGTCAAGCTCGGACAGCTCGCACAGACCCTCCGGGGTCAGGTCGTTGCGAACGGGACGGCGAGCCCAGTTGGTGTTCTGGTCGACCTGGCAGTCATAGCCGGTCACGAAGTCGATGAAGAGCTTGGCGTTCTCCTCGTTGGGGCAGTTCTTGATGAGAGCCACACCGTCGGGAACGGCGGAGTTCTTTTCGGGGTAGACATAGCCGATGTCGGGGTTGTCCGCATAGAGAACGGCGGACTTCTCGATGGTCACGCCGAGCGCATACTCGCCGCTGGCCACGAGCTTATGGCAGTTGCCGGAGGAGTCCTGAACCTTGCCGTCAAGGTTGGCGATGAAGTTCTCGACCAGCGTCCAGCCGTCCTCGATGGTGGGCTGGCTGAAGAGCATGGTGCAGAGCTGGGTATAGGCGGAGCCGGACTTCGCCGGGGAAGCAAAGGCGATCTTGCCCTTGAGGGACTCGTCGCACAGACCCTCCCAAGTGGTGGGAACGTCGGCCTCGTCGATCATGGTCTTGTTGTAGATGAAGACCATGGGCAGCGGGGACTCGCCGATCCACATATCGTCGGCATCCTTGAACGCCTCGTCGATGAACTCATCGTTGGCGCAGACATAGGGGGCAAAGTAGTCGGTGTAGGCAGCCAGAGTATCGGCGCCGCCGCCCCACAGCACGTCGCCCTGGGGATTCTCGGCCTCGGCCACAACACGCTGGCAAAGCTCGCCGGTACCACCGGCAATGACCTCGACCTTGATGTTGGGGTAGGTCTGCTCAAAGAGCGCAATGCCAGCCGCGAGAGGATCGGCATCGTGCGGAGAGTAGACGACGAGAGAGCCGGTGTAGTCCTCGGGAGCCTTGCCGGCCTCCTCGGTCTCGGTGGGCTCGGTGGTCTCGGTGGCTTCCTCGGCGGTCGCAGTCTCGGTCGCCTCGGTCGCGGTCTCCGCCTCGGTCTCGGTGGCTTCCTCGGTGCTGCCGCAGGCGCACAGAGCGAAGACCATCACGAGCGCCAGCAGGAGAGCAAGCAGACGGGATGTTTTCATTTTGTTTCCTCCATTTTTGTTTACGCGGCATATTCGCCGCAGAAATTGACCCCATCTTCGTGGGGCTGGTAGAAGAATAGCACATTTTTTGGTGGTTTTCAAGATTCAACACAAAAAAATGTGGAAATGACAATAAGCTGTGTCGAAATTTGTGCATATCTTATAAACAAAAACGCCCCCAAGCGCACAAATGACGCTTGGGGACGCAGGAATGTGGGGGTTATCCCAATCAGAACAGACCGCAGACGAGCTCGGTATAGGCGGCGGGATCCTCCAGCGCGATACCGGCGATGAGCTCCGCCTGCCCCAGCAGCACCATGGACAGGCGCTTGGCGCGGGGCTTGTCCTCCTTCCACGCCTTTTCCAGCGCGGCAAAGGCGGGATGGTCGGCGTTCAGCTCCAGCACACGCTTGGCCTTGACTCGGTTGCCCTCCGGCACACCGGGGAGGTTGTTGAAGTACTTCTCCATCTCGATCGTGACCTCGCCCTCGGTGGACAGGAACACGGGCTGGCTCTTCAGCTTGTGCGAGAGCTTCACGCTCTCCACCGCGCCGCCAAGGCTCTCCTTGACGAAATCGAGCAGCTCTTTATACTCCTCGGACTTCTTCTCCGTATCCTGCTTTTCCTCATCGCTTTCAAGACCAAGGTCGTCGGACGAGACGTTGCAGAACTCCTTGTCGCCAATCTTGCCGAGGATGCCAATGACAAACTCGTCCACATCGTCGGTGAGGCAGAGCATATCATACCCGGCGGCGCGGACCGTCTCGGCCTGCGGCAGCGCCACGGCGCGTTTGACCGTCTCGGCGCAGGCGAAGTAGATCTTCTTCTGCTCCTCCGGCATGGCCTTGACGTATTCGTCGAGGCTGACGAGCTTCTCCTGCTTCTGGCTGTGGAAAAGCAGCAGGTCCTGCAGCAGCTCCTTGTGCATTCCGTAGTCGCCCACAACGCCGTATTTGAGCTGCGGCGCGAAGGCGGTATAGAAGGTCTCGTAGCGGGCGCGATCCTCGTCCATGAGGCGCTTCAGCTCGCTCTTTATCTTCTTTTCGAGATTCTGGGCAATGAGCTTGAGCTGGCGGTCATGCTGGAGCATTTCGCGGGAGATGTTGAGCGAAAGGTCGGGGCTGTCCACCACGCCGCGCACGAAGCGGAAATAGTCCGGCACAAGGTCGGCGCAGCTCTCCATGATCATCACGCCGGAGGAATAGAGCTGGAGACCGGGCTTGTAGTCGCGGGTGTAGTAGTCATACGGCGCTTTGGCCGGAATGAAAAGCAGGGCGCGGTAGCTCGTCAGCCCCTCCGCGTTGACGCGGATAACGGAGACGGGGTCCTCCATGTCGTGCCACACGTCCTTGTACCACGCCATGCAGTCGTCGTCCGAAACGTCCTTTTTGTCGCGCTGCCATATAGGAACCATCGAGTTGACGGTCTGATCCTCGACGACGGTCTTATATTCGCCCTTGCCGTCCTCGCCGCCCTTTTCGTCCCACTCGCGGCGCTCGACCATCATATGGATCGGCCAGCGCACATAGTCGGAGTATTTCTTCACAAGCTCACGCAGCCGCCAGCTCTCCAAATAGTCGGAATAGCTCTCCTCGTCGGTGTCGGGCTTAATGTGCATGACGACCTCGCTGCCGACGCTCTCTTTCTCGCAGGGCGTGACGGTATAGCCGTCCGCGCCGTTTGACTCCCATTTGTACGCTTGGTCGGAGCCATAGGCCTTGGTGAGAACCGTCACCTTGTCGGCGACCATGAACGCGGAGTAGAAGCCCACGCCGAACTGCCCGATCACGTCGAGGTCAACGTCGTCCGCCTTGTCCATATCCTCGCGGAACTGGCGTGTGCCGGACTTGGCGATGACGCCAAGGTTGTCGTTCAGCTCCTGCTCGGTCATGCCGATGCCGTTGTCGGCAACGGTGATGGTGCGAGCATCCTTGTCCACGTCGATATGGATGCGGAAATCCTCGCGGCTCATGCCGACGCCCTCATCCGTCAGGCTCTTATAGCAGAGCTTGTCGATGGCGTCGGAGGCGTTGGAGATGATCTCGCGGAGGAATATCTCCTTGTGGGTATAGATGGAGTTGATCATGAGGTCGAGCAGTCGCTTCGACTCGGCCTTGAATTGTTTCTTTGCCATAAATTTCGCTTCCTTTACTTATAAAAACTGCAAAGCAGTAATGAGAGACTGTAAAGCCGCACGGACGCAGCAGCGCCTCGGCTCCCTTGTGTAAAGGGAGCTGTCAGCGGCAAAGCCAAGCGCCATCCCCAAGGCTCCCCTGAAAGGGGAGCTGGCAGCGGCGAAGCCGATGACTGAGGGGTTTCTCTCGTAGTGTATGCGGGCTTCCAGAAAACCCCTCCACCGCTTGCGCGGTCCCCCTCCCCTTTCAGGGGAGGCAGGGGATTGGTGGTAGCTTGCGGTACCCCCTTTCAGGGGAGGCTGGGGTTGGTGGTTGTCGCGGCACTCCCCTTACACAGGGGAGGCTTTGGGTGCGGTGCAAGTCCAGAGAAACTGTGTATTACAGCTTGCGTTTCTTCTTGCCCATGTTGCGGTCGCCGAGGGTCTCGCCCAGCTCGCGCAGGAGCTCCTTTTGACGGGCGTTCAGCCCCTTGGGGGTGACGACGTTGACGGTGACAAACTCGTCGCCACGGCTGCCGCCGCGCAGGCTGGGCACACCCTTGCCGCGCAGACGGAACACGCTGCCGGACTGTGTACCCTCCGGGACAGTCAGCTCCACGGGACCATCCAGCGTCGGCACCTCGACCTGTGCGCCGAGGGCGGCTTGGGCGAAGCTGATGTCGGCGCTGATGTAGATGTTGTTGCCCTCGCGGGTGAATATTCTGTCGGGACGGACGTTGACTGTGACGAGCAGATCGCCCGCAGGGCCGCCGTTTGCGCCCGCATTGCCCTGTCCGCGCAGGTTGAGGGTCTGACCGTCGTCGATGCCGGCCGGTATGTCCACGCTGAGCTTCTTCTGGCTGCGGACGCTGCCCGCGCCGTGACAGCGGGAGCAGGGACTATGGATGATCTTGCCGCTGCCGCCGCACTTGGAGCAGACGGTGGAGGACTGCATGACACCGAACGGTGTGCGCTGTGTCACACGGACGCTGCCTGTGCCGTGACAGTCGGGGCAGACCTCGGCGGTCGTGCCGCTCGCGCAGCCCGTGCCCTTGCAGTCGGGGCAGGTCTCTGTGCGGGGGATCTGTATCTCCTTTTTGCAGCCGAACGCCGCCTCCTTGAAGTCGATGGTGAGGCGGGCGCGTAGGCTCTCGCCCCGCTGGGGGCCGCTGCGTGTGCTGCCGCCGCCGCGATTGCCGAAGATGTCACCGAAGCCGCCGCCGAAGCCGCTGAATATGTCGCCGAAGATGTCACCCAGATCGCCAAAGTCGCCGCTAAAGCCCGCGCCGCCGTTAGAGGCGGCATAGCTTGGGTCAACACCGGCAAAGCCGAAGCGGTCATATTTCGATTTCTTATCGGGGTCGGACAGTACGCCGTAGGCCTCGCCGATCTCCTTGAAGCGAGCCTCGGCCTCCTTATCGCCGGGGTGCAGGTCGGGGTGGTTCTCCTTGGCGAGACGGCGGTAAGCCTTCTTTATCTGCTCCTCCGTCGAGCCCTTTTGAAGCCCCAGCACCTCATAGTAATCTCGTTTATCTGCCATATAATCACAACCTTATATTAACAGGCCAGCGGGATGCTGCCATCCCGCCAGCCGCTTTTCCGGCTCACGCCGGTCGATTATTTGTCGCCCTTGACCTCGGTGTAGTCCGCGTCGTAGTAGGTCTGGCCATCCTCGCCGGACGCGGCGCTGTCGCCGCCGTTGAAGCCCGCCGCGGCGTTGGGGTCAAAGCCCTGCGCCCCGTCGGGGCTCGCGTTCTGGTAGAGCTTCTCGGAGACCTTGTAGAAGGCCTGCGTCAGCTCCTCGGTGGCGGACTTGATGGCCGCCGTATCGGAGCCGGACAGGGCGCTCTTGAGCGCCGTGAGCTTGCTCTCAACCTCGCTCTTGTCGGCGGCGTCGAGCTTGTCACCCATCTCGGACAGGGTCTTCTCGGTCTGGTAGACCATCTGGTCACCGGCGTTGCGCACGTCGACCTCCTCCTTGCGGCGGGCATCCTCGGCGGCATACTGCTCGGCCTCCTTCACGGCCTTGTCGATCTCGTCCTTGGAGAGGTTGGAGGAGGCGGTGATGGTGATGTGCTGCTCCTTGCCCGTGCCAAGGTCCTTGGCGGAGACGTTCACGATACCGTTCGCGTCGATGTCGAAGGTGACTTCGATCTGCGGCACACCGCGACGCGCCGGAGCAATGCCGTCCAGATGGAAGCGACCAAGGGATTTGTTGTACTGCGCCATCTCGCGCTCGCCCTGCAGGACATTGACCTCCACGCTGGTCTGGTTGTCAGCGGCGGTGGAGAATATCTGGCTCTTGCGGGTGGGGATGGTGGTGTTGCGCTCGATAAGGCGGGTGCAGACACCGCCGAGCGTCTCAATGCCGAGGGACAGCGGCGTGACATCGAGAAGCAGAATGCCCTCCACGTCGCCGCCGAGAACGCCGCCCTGAATGGCAGCGCCACAGGCCACGCACTCGTCGGGGTTAATGCCCTTGAACGGGTCCTTGCCGGTCAGTGCCTTGACCTTATCCTGCACGGCGGGAATACGGGTCGAGCCGCCGACGAGCAGCACCTTGGAGAGCTGTCCGGCGGAGAGACCGGCATCGGACAGCGCCTGATTGACGGGGCCGACGGTCTTTTCGACCAGATGGGCGGTCAGCTCGTTGAACTTCGCACGGGTAAGCGTGAGGTCAAGGTGCTTCGGGCCGTTGGCGTCGGCGGTGATGTAGGGGAGGTTGATCTGGCTGGTGGTCACGCCGGACAGGTCGCACTTGGCCTTTTCGGCGGCCTCACGCAGACGCTGCATGGCAACCTTGTCGCCGGACAGGTCAACGCCGGATTCCTTCTTGAACTCATCGACCAGCCACTTGGTGATGCACTCGTCGAAGTCGTCACCGCCGAGGCGGTTGTTACCGGCAGTCGCCAGCACCTCGATCACGCCGTCGCCGATCTCCAGCACGGACACGTCGAAGGTGCCGCCGCCGAGGTCATAGACCATGATCTTCTGGTCGGATTCCTTATCGAGACCGTAGGCCAGCGCAGCAGCCGTCGGCTCGTTGATGATACGCTTGACATCGAGCCCCGCGATCTTACCGGCGTCCTTGGTCGCCTGACGCTGGGAGTCGGTGAAGTAGGCAGGGACGGTGATGACCGCCTCGCTGACGGTCGTGCCGAGATAGGCCTCCGCGTCCTTCTTCAGCTTTTGCAGCACCATCGCGCTGATCTCCTGCGGTGTGTAGCTCTTGCCGTCGACGGTCACGCGGTAATTGGAGCCCATTTCGCGCTTGATGGAGGAGATGGTGCGGTCGGGGTTGGTGATGGCCTGACGCTTTGCGACCTGACCGACCATACGCTCGCCGTCCTTGGAAAAGGCGACGACGGACGGAGTGGTGCGAGCGCCCTCGGCGTTGGGGATGACGACGGCCTCGCCGCCCTCCATGACTGCTACGCAGCTATTCGTAGTGCCAAGATCTATACCAATGATTTTTCCCATGTTAGTGTTCCTCCTGTTTATCGTTAAAGATGTGGTTTATATATTTTGAATGGTGGGTTAACGGTTTAATTGGCGACCTGCACGGCGGAGAAGCGTATCACCTTGTCGCCGAGCTTAAAGCCCCGCGTCAGCTCAAGGACGATCTCGCCCTCACCGTATTTCTCGTCGTCGATGTGCAGCAGCGCGTTATGCAGCGCCGGGTCAAATTTCTTGCCGACGGCCTCAATCGCCGTCACACCCAGTCCCTCCAGTACGCCCTCAAATTGCTTGAGCATGGCGGCGGCGGCCTTTTGTGCCTCCGGGTCGGTCTCATGCTCCGCGGCGCGGACGAGGTTATCATACACCGGCAGGAATTTTACCACGGTGTCCGCACGGACATCCGCATAAATGCTCTCGCGCTCCTGTCGGCTGCGGCGGCGGAAGTTGTCATACTCGGCCAGAATGCGGAGGTATTTGTCGTTCTGCTCGGCAAGCTGGGCGCGTAGGGTGTCCGCCTCGCTCACCGTCTCCGTTGCTTTCTCCTCCGTCACTTCCTCGGCGGACGGGGCATTGAGCTCCGGCTCGGCCTCGGTCTGCGGGGCCTTTTTTTCCTCCGGCTCTTTCTTTTCCTTACTCATGGTCATCCATTTCCTTTAATACGAGTTTATTGTTCAGTCCCGTGGGAACGTCTCCGGCTGCCAGCATACGGCTGAGGCCGTCCGCGATGCAGCTCAGACGCGCCGCGACGCTGGAATAGTCCATACGGGTGGGGCCGACGACCCCGATATAGCCGCGCATACCGCCTCCGGCGTTGTAGGACGCCATCACGACGCTCGAATCCTTCAGCTCCTCGGCCAGATTCTCCGGCCCGATTGTCACGCGCAGACCGTCCCATGTGCCGGGGGTCTCCGGCAGGTCGTGCAGCAGGCGGTCGCCGTCGGAGATGAAGCGCATAAGCTCATGCGCCTTATCCGGGTCACGAAATTCGGGCTGGGAGAGCAGGTGGCTCGCGCCCTCAATGCGAATCTGCCCGGCGCGTCCGGCGGAGAGCGCCTCGATGAGGAAGCTCGCGGCCACGGCGACAAGCCCGTAGCTGTCGGACACGGCGCGTTCGGCGGCGTGGATACGCTCGTCGGTGATCTCCTCGTCCGCAAGGCCGGTGAAGCTCGCGTTAAACAGTGTCGCAAGCTTTTGCACCAGCTCCTGCTGTACGGAAAACGGGAGGCGGATGAGCTTGTTCTTCACACTGTTGTCGGAGAGCAGCAGGACGATGATGAAGGTGTTGGGGTCGATGTAGAGGAAGTCAAAGCGCCTCGCGGTCACAGCCTCGCGCACGGTCACGGCATAGGCCGGATATTGGGTCAGGGCGCTTGTCAGCGCACCGGCCTCGTCCAGCAGCTTGTCGAGCTGGCGCTCCTTGTCACCGAGGCGGCGGGCGATGGCCTCCGTTTCCTCGGCGCTCAGCTTCTGGCGCTCCATGAGCTCGTTCACATAGAGCCGGTAGCCCTTTGCGGTGGGGACACGACCAGAGGAGGTGTGGGTCTGCTCCAAGTAGCCCATCGCGCCGAGCTCCGCCATCTCGTTTCGGATGGTGGCGCTGGAGCAGCCGATGGTCTCAGCAAGCGCCTTCGAGCCGACCGGCTCCGCCGTGGCGATATAGCCCTCGACGATGGCGGTGAGTATTCGCTTTTTTCTATCGCTGATACCCATGCTTGGCAAACTCGCCTTTCTCTTGCTAGCACTCTTTTCTTCCGAGTGCTAATCTATCACACTTCTTAGTCTGTGTCAAGCCCTTTTGAAATATTTTTGGAGAAAAATTTATATAAAAAAGCTCCCAAGAACCAAATAACTCTTGGGAGCGGGGGTTTATGCTTGTGTGTCAGGCGGTGGCCAGCTGTTTTTTCTCGCGGAGAAGCTGGAACGCGAAGATGGCGGCGACGATCACGATACCAATGATGTCGGTCATCGTGCCGGGGTCGATGAGCAGCAGACCACCGGCGGCAATGAGGATACGCAGCGGCCAGAACAGCGTACCGTGGAGATAGCCCTCCAGCGCGGCGGCCACGCCGATCATGCCGATGGTGGAGGTGATGATGATCTGGATGACCTCCAGCGCGTTGGTGTCCATGAGCAGCATTGCGGGGTTCAGACCGAAGATATAGGGGATGATGAACGCGGCGATGGCGAGCTTCGTGGCGTTGAAGCCGGTCTTCATGGGGTTGGCCTTGGCGATGGCAGCACCGGCAAAGGCCGCGAGCGCAACCGGCGGCGTGATGTCGGCGACGATGCCGAAGTAGAACACGAAGAAGTGTGCGGCCATGGTGGGCATACCGAGCTGGATGAGGATGGGCGCACAGGTGGAGGCCATGATGCAGTAGTTGGCGGTCGTGGGAACGCCCATGCCGAGGATAATGCAGCAGATCATGGTGAGCAGCATGGCGATGAAAAGGTGTCCGCCGCTGAGGGCGACGACAGCCGAGATGATCTGCGAGGCGAGACCGGTCATGGTAATGCAGCCGGCGATAATGCCCGCGATACCGCAGGCGGCGGCCACGGAGATAGAACCCTTGCCGCCGTTGGCCAGCGCGTCGAAGAACACGCCCGCCGTCATGACGACATCCTTTTTCAGCATGGAGATGAGGCAGGAGGCCACACCCACAAGCAGCATGAGAGTCGTCAGCAGAGAGGACATCGGGACAAAGAGATACACGAGCAGCGCCGCGCAGCCAATGGCCGAGAACGCCGGATTTTTCGCAAAGTTCGCGGCGGCGACGGCAAAGATGATGGCGATGGCGGCGGAGAAGGCCATCGTGCGGCTGCCGGAGGAGACGAGGTAGACAAGGATGATGAGGGGCAGCAGCAGATAGGTGTGCTTCACCAGCGACTTGAACTTCGGGAGCTGGTCGCGGCTTAGACCCTTGAGCCCGCTCTTTTTCGCCTCCAGATGGACGCCGATGAAAATGCCGAGGAAGTAGAGGAACGCCGGAAGAATGGCGCGGACGATGATGTTGGAGTAGGGTACGCCCACATACTCCGCCATGAGGAACGCGGCAGCGCCCATGATGGGGGGCATGATCTGACCGCCGGTGGAGGCCGCAGCCTCGACAGCGCCCGCGAAGTCGGGGCGGTAGCCGGTGCGCTTCATCATGGGGATGGTGACAGAGCCGGTCGTGACCGTGTTGCCGACAGACGAGCCGGACACCATGCCGCAGAGGGCGGAGGAGACGACGGCGACCTTGGCAGGACCACCGGCGGCGGAGCCAAAGAGACAGTTGGCGATCTCGATGAAGAAGTTGGCAATGCCGGTGCGCTCCAAGAACGCGCCGAAGATGATGAACACGATGATGAACTTGGCGCAGACTTGGATAGGCGTTGTCAGAACGCCGGTCGTCGTGTACATGAGGCGGTAGGTGACCTGCCCAATGGCCTTGACAGCGCCGAGGTCCTTGGTGAAGCAGAAGTAGTACAGCGCGTAGAGCATAAAGAAGCCCGCCACGCAGAGGATGGGAATACCGACGGAGCGGCGGCAAAGCTCGATGAGGGCGAGAACGCCGATAATGCCGAGGATGATCTCATAGGTATAAAGGGACTTGTAGCTGACGGCGCGGATGGTGAGGTCGTGCGCGTTGAAGGTGATATAAAGGAACGCGCCCGTGCCGAGAAGCAGAATGAGCCAGTCATACCAAGGGATGAAATTGACCCTTTGCAGACCCTTTTTCGCCGGGTACATGAGATAGCCGCAGAGCAGGATACCGGCCATGAACGAGGGATAGCGCACGAGATCGAGCCATGTGGCAAAGAGCGTGACGTAGAGCACGAACAGCGCATAGGCAGCCATAATGCCGTAGACGGCCCACTTCTGCCAGCCCTCCCAGATACGGGTGTTGGATTCGCGGTCATATTTCTTCATGACCTCGTCCACGGCGGACTGGTCAAAGCCCATGCCGTCGTCCGGCTGCACAGGGGCGGTCACAACGGGGTCGTTGAGCTTGCCTTCTTCACGAAGTGCCATACTGGTTTACCTCCTATTTATATAGGTGGGGCGCCGCCCGTAGACGGCGCTCCGTTTCATATCATTGCGAATCAGTCAGCGGTAGCGACCTCAATGCCGTGCTCGGCGTAGTACTTCGCAGCACCGGCGTTGAACGGGATGGCAATGCCGTCCGTGGCAAAGGTCAGATCAAGCTCCGCACCCTTGGCGTGCAGGGTGGTGATCTCGTCGGCGTTGTCAAAGATGGTGGCGACGATGGCGTAGGCCACATCCTCGTCCAGATCGGCGGAGCAGATGAGCGTAGCCTTGACGGTGATGGTGGTGGCATCCTCGTCGAAGCCGTCATAAGTACCGGCGGGGATGGTCAGAGAGGCGTACCACGGGCAGGAGTCAAGCAGCTTCTGCATATGCTCGTCGTCGATGGAGACAAGGTAGATGGGCTTGGCGGTGGCGAGGTCGGAGATGGCGACCGTGGGCGCACCGGCGCAGATGAACGCGGCGTCGATCTTGCCGTCCTTGATGGACTCGGTGGAGTCGCCGAAGGACTGGTAGACGGGAGTGATGTCGTCAAGGGTCATGTCATAGGCGGCAAGCACGTCGATGGTGTTGAAGTAGGTGCCGCTGCCCACATCGCCGACGCAGATGCTCTTGCCCTTGAGGTCGGCAACGCTCTTGATGTCGGGGTCGCAGGTGACGATCTGGACGGTCTCGGCATAGAGAGCGCCGAGGACGCTGAAGCTGGTGTAAGCGCCGTCCTCGAAGCCGTTCGTGCCGTCATAGGCGTAGGTGGCAACGTCGGACTGGACGGTGGCGAGCTCATAGAGGCCGTCGTCAATGCCGACGATGTTCGCCTTAGTGCCGCCGGTGGAGACGACGTTGATGGCGATCTTGGTCTTCTGACCGATATAGTTGGCGAGAGCGCCGCCAAAGGCGTAGTAGGTGCCGGACTCACCGCCGGTGCCCATCGTCAGATTCGCGGACACGGAGGAGAGGTCAATCGCGGCCTCGTCGAAAGCGCTGTTGGGCGTATCGTCCACCACAGCCTCGGTCTTGGTCTCGGTCTCGGTCTTGGTCTCGGTCTTTGCTTCGGTGGTGGTGGCAGCGCTGTCGTCAGAGCCGGAGCCGGAGCAGCCGGCCATGCAGCCGACCAGCAGGGCGGCGACCATCAGCAGCGCAAGAAGGGATGTCAGTTTCTTCATGGTGTTTTTCCTCCTAGGTTATTTGAAAAATTTCAATGCCGAAATTTCAGTATGGACGCATTATAAACCACGCAAATCGAAATTGCAAGAGGAAAATGAAATTTTTTTATTTTGAAATTTCAAATAATTCACTTCGCTAAAGAATTTGCCATACCTTATGTATATATTCACAAAACAGAGCTGTCCGCGAGCGGCGGAAACCAAAAAAATTCACAAATGAGGGCAGCCCATTTCTTGACTTTTGTTTGGCAAGCAACTATAATGTATGCGTCAAGGTATTGGCATAAACTCTTTCACAGAAAGGAACGAAAAGATGAAGAAGATTCTTGCACTGCTGATGGCCGTCGCCATGATGTTCAGCCTGTGCGCCTGCACGGCGACGCTGGACGCTGACACGGCTGCCAAGCTCGACGACATCGAGTCCCGCCTCGCCGCTGTGGAGGCGAAGCTCGACGGCGGCGAAGAGCCCGCCGAGGAAGCCACCGAGGCCACCGAGGAGACCGAGACGGCGGAGGAAGCCGCCCCGATTGACTTCACTTGGAACGGCAAGATGGAGGTCTGGTCCATCCTGCCCACGACGAGCGCCGAGGGTCTTGTCATGATCAACGACGCCATGGGCGCGATCATGGAGGGTGAGGGCTTCACCTACGTCAAGAAGGATGCCGAGGGCAACCCCACCAACCAGGTCCAGTTCGTGGAGGACGCCATCGCCGCCGGTAACGTCGGTGCGCTGATGATCGCCGCCATGGACGTGGAAATGCTGCAGGACGTGGTCGCCGAGGCTCTGAACGCCGGTATCGCCGTCGCCATGCTGGGCGCCGACCCCGACTACCCCATCTCCGGCAACGTCTATACCGCCTACTCCATCACCGGTATGTTCGCGGTGCAGGCTGCTGAGGACTGGGCTGCGCAGCGTGTCGCCGCCGGCGGCACCATCCCCACCACCGCCGATGGCAAGTATGAGGTCGCCGTGGATGACTTCTATGACATCCGTGACGGTGTGTACCGCTCCAACGCCATTGTCGGCACCATTGAGAAGTCCGATTCCCTCGTGATGGTCTCCGAGACCGTCGCCTACGGCACGGGCAGCCCCTACTCCACCGCCTATGACAACGCGCAGGACGTGCTGGGTGCGCACCCCGACTGCCACATCTTCATCGCCTACGAGCCGGAGGAGGCCATGGGCGCTGCCGACGCGATTGCCGACTACTGCGACCAGAACGGTCTTGACCTTGCCGACTACTGCGTGATCCCCTGCTATGCCGAGGACTCCACCTTCAGCGGTCTGTATGACGAGGCTCTGGCGGACAACTCCGCGAACGCCATCAAGGGCTACTCCACCTACGGCGATCTTCCCATGCCCTACGGTGACGAGACCAAGGCCGAGCTTGGCGCCTCCTATGACGCGCTGGCGGCCTTTGCCGAGCAGTACAGCCCCGATGTCATCATCACCCCGCTGCTGACCGGCGAGCGTCTGGCTGACATCCTTCTCGGTGTCTGCGGCATTGAGGGCTATGAGTGGACGTTTGGCGAGACCTACTACGACACGGTCAGCTCCGTCAACGTCTACGGCTATGAGGCGATCTGGTCCTTCGGCGAGGAGAACCCCGCCGCTGAGTACGAGCACACCTGATCTGACCGCATAACGCAAGCTCCGAGGCGGCGCGAAAGCCTTCGCGCCGCCTCTTTCCGATTTTACCCCATACGATAAAGAGGTGCATCCATTTGGAAAATAAAACACCCGTTCTCTCCCTGCACGACATCGTTAAGTACTACCCCGGCGTGGTGGCGCTGAACAACGTCTCCATCGACTTCTACCCCGGCGAGGTACACGCCATTGTCGGCGAAAACGGCGCGGGGAAATCCACTCTTATTAAAACCATCACCGGCGCTCACGCGCCCGACGGCGGCAGCATTACGGTCGATGGCGAGACCATCTCGGCCATGAATCCGGCGCTGGCGCGGAAGCATGGCATTGAGTGTATCTATCAGGAATTCAACCTCATCGACGTTCTCTCCGCGGCGGAAAACATCTGCTACGGCGAGAAGACGAGGGGACTTGTCAACCAGAAGCGCATGAACGAAAGGGCCAAGACGCTGTTTGACGACTTCGGCGTGAACATCGACCCGTCCACGCCGGTGCGTGAGCTCACGCCCGGTCATATGCAGATCGTGGAGATCGCCAAGGCCGTTTCCAAAAATGCGCGTATGCTGATCTTGGATGAGCCGACGGCACCGCTGTCCATCGCGGAGGTGGAGATCCTCATGCGGATCATCCGCAAGCTTCGGGCAGAGGGTGTTGCGATCATATACATTTCCCACCGCCTTGACGAGATATTTGACATCTCCGACAAGGTCTCCGTCCTGCGCGACGGCGAGTACATCACCACGCTGGTCACGGCGGAGACGAATCGCGCCGAGCTCATCAAATACATGGTTGGTCGAGAAATGACCCAGACCTTCCCGCCGCGCAGCGTCACGCTCGGCGAGACGGCGCTGGAGGTCGTCAACCTCACGGGCAACGGCGTGAAGAACATCTCCTTTGCCGTCCATAAGGGTGAGATACTCGGCGTGTCCGGCCTTGTCGGCGCGGGACGCACGGAGATCATGAAGGTCATCTTCGGCGAGGTGCATAAGCAGTGGGGCGACATCTATGTCAAGGGCGAAAGGGCCAACATCAAAAGCCCCGCCGACGCAATGCACAAATACGGCATCGGTCTCTGCCCGGAGGATCGCAAGCGCGAGGGCTGCTTCCTAACGGAGACGATAAGCTGGAACCTCGTCTATAACGTCCTCGGCAAAATATCGAAGCTCGGCGTTGTCAGCCGAAAGAAGGAGAAGGAGATCGCCGACTACTACGGCAGCTCCATGCGCATTAAAGCGCCGAATCTGGACAAGACGCTGGTGCTCAATCTCTCCGGCGGCAACCAGCAGAAGGTCGTTGTCGGCAAGGCGCTCGCCGCCGATGTCGACGTTATCATCTTCGACGAGCCGACACGCGGTATCGACGTGGGTGCGAAGTATGAGATATACGAGCTCATGAACGGGCTCGTGGAGCAGGGCAAGGCCATCATCATGGTCACCTCCGATATGGAGGAGCTGCTCGGCATGAGCGACCGCATCGTGGTATTCGGCGAAAAATGCATGGCCGGAACGCTGGAAAAGGATGAATTCTCGCAGGAGCGCATCCTCGACCTTGCCTCCACCGGCGCAAACGATAAACCTGAAACGGGGGAGAACACATGAAAAAGATAACTGACAAGCTCAAGGATATGATGATGGTCGTCGTCCTCGTCATCCTGCTCATCGCGTTCCAGATCCTCTGCAAGTCCGTCACGGGGCGTAGCTTCCTCAGTCTGGCGAACCTGCTGAACATTCTGGGACAGAACGCCTATCTGCTCATCATCGGTATCGGTATCACGTTCATCATGCTGGGCGGCGGCATGGACCTATCCACCGGCTACCTGGTCTCCACGGTCGGCATCGTGATGGCGCTCATGAATCTCGAATGGTTCGGCGGCAACGGCTTCCTCGTGACCATCCTTGTGGGCATTGCGCTGGCCGTGGCACTCTCGGCGTTCAACGGCGCGGTGTATGCGTGGCTGAAGGTCTTCCCCTTCATCATCACGCTCGCCACACAGTACATCCTGAACGGCGCGACCTTCCTGCTGTCCGGCGGCGTCAGCAAGACCTACCGCAACCTGTCCGACGGCTTTAAGATCCTCGGCGGCTACAACATCTCCATCGGCTCCGGCGCACTCAAGACCGGCGTTCTGGTCGCCATTGTGATGGTGGCGCTCGGCGCGTTCATCCTCAACAAGACCCACTTTGGCCGCAACATCTACGCCATGGGCTCCAACCCCGACGCGGTGGCGCTGTCCGGCGTTTCCGTGGCGAAAATGCGTATCCTCATCTTCGCGCTCGCCGGCTTCTTCTTCGGCGTGGCGCAGGTCGTCAACATCGGTCGTATCAGCGCCGTCAACAACACCATGGGCGTCGGCGCGGAGTTCACCGTCATGGCCGGTTGTATGCTCGGCGGTATCAAGATGGGCGGCGGCGGCGGCAAGATGTCGAACATGGTCGTCGGTGTGCTCATCATCGGCGTGCTGAACTCCGGCATGAACTTCCTCAACATGAACCAGTATTGGCAGAGCGTTGCGCTCGGCATCGTCCTGCTCGCGGCGGTCACGCTGGACACGCTCCAGACCGAATCCGCCCGCAAACGCGCCCGCCTCGTCATGGGCGAGCCCCCCAGAACCGACAAGCGCGTGTAACCCACATCCGCATAAAAAGACGGCGACCCGCACGGGTCGCCGTCTTTTTCCAATCCCCAGCCTCCCCTGAAAGGGAGTGTTGCGGCATATTCCAACTCCTGCCTCCCCTGAAAGGGAGCGCCGCAATTACCACCAATCCCCAGCCTCCCCTGAAAGGGGAGGGGGACCGCGAAGCGGTGGAGGGGTTTTCTGGAAGCCCGCACAGACTACGAGAGAAACCCCTCAGTCAGCGGCTTTGCCGCTGCCAGCTCCCCTTTCAGGGGAGCCTTACGGGGGCTACGGGAGTAACCCCTCAGTCAGCGGCTAACGCCGCTGCCAGCTCCCCTTTCAGGGGAGCCTTGGAGCAACCACCAATCCCCAGCCTCCCCTGAAAGGGGAGGGGGACCGCGAAGCGGTGGAGGGGTTTTCTGGAGGCTCGAAAAGACTACGAGAGAAACCCCTCAGTCAGCGGCGTTGCCGCTGCCAGCTCCCCTTTCAGGGGAGC
>CAVIIB010000014.1:0-34765 GCA_963642815.1 Oscillospiraceae bacterium
TAAGCGTGAAACTCCCCCTAAGATAAGATCTCCCATCCTTTATGGAGTAAGGGTCGATGAAGACTACATCGTTGATAGGCCGGAAGTGTAAGTGCAGTAATGTATTGAGCTGACCGGTACTAATAACCCGAGGGCTTGACCTTTTTGCAGACTCGCCTCGCTTGTCTCTAAACATTGTTCAGTTTTCAGGGTATATGCCTTGGATTTGGTTTGAAATGGCCCGATGGTCAAGTGGTCAAGACGGGGGCCTCTCACGCCCCAATCGGGAGTTCGACTCTCCCTCGGGTCACCATTTCAATCCGATATGCACCTTTAGCTCAGTTGGTAGAGCACCTGACTCTTAATCAGGGTGTCCAGGGTTCGAGTCCCTGAAGGTGTACCATAGTTGGTGTCTATAGCATCGGGGGTCCACCCGTTCCCATTCCGAACACGGAAGTTAAGCCCGAATGCGCCGAAGATACTTGTCTGGAGACGGACCGGGAAAATAGGTCGGCGCCAACATGAATGACGCGGGATCCGCGCCGCGGGTCCCGCGTTTTGTGCCTCTTTAGCTCAGTCGGTAGAGCGACGGACTGTTAATCCGCAGGCCGTTGGTTCGAGTCCAACAAGAGGCGCCAGCGGTGAAGCCGCCGCATTTGCGGCGGCTTCACTTTTTTTCAAACTAAGGACCATTAGCTCAGTTGGTTAGAGCAGCCGGCTCATAACCGGTCGGTCCGGGGTTCGAGTCCCTGATGGTCCACCATCATCTTTATAGGGGAATAGCTCAGTTGGTAGAGCGACGGTCTCCAAAACCGTAGGCCGAGGGTTCGAAGCCTTCTTCCCCTGCCATGAAATCAGCAAGCGCTGCGAAACGCTTGCTGATTTTCTTTTATTGCTCCCATAGCACTCTACCGGCTCTTGCGCCGGTGTCCTGCCTTGAGGCGTGTCGCCCTGTCCCCGTGCCGCGAGCTGCCGGACGCTGCCGGTGTGGGAGAATTTTTATCGGATGACAAACGACTACTTTGACTCCATCTCCCTCGCCGAGCTCCTAGAGCGTCCCGACGGCGGGGATTATGTGATATGACGCGAAGCCGAGGGGCTAGTGAATATTGGTTCTATAATAAATGTTGGGGTAGCTCAGCTGATATGTTCCCCCTATGTTCGACAGTTTGTTTTTTCTCTGTCTCTCATAGAGGGAGCATATTAATGTGTTCGCTACAGCCCCTGTGCTTGTAGTTTTGACAAGCCGGACAGCATATCGCCGTCTATCCATTGTTCAGCGCACAGGGGCGTTAAAATCGGGGGTATAGCTGCTCTCGGCGCTGTCTGGGTCTTGGGTGTAGCCGTCGAGTATGCCGAGGGCTCGCATATAATCGACGGCGCGGGCGTATTCCTCCGCGCTCAGACGGCGGTCAGGGCCGCCGTGCCCGTTCGGGGTGTACTGGCTCATGAGGCTCACCAGCACCTCGCCGGGGCGGAAGCTCTCCGCGATCCAGTCAAGCACACCGAAGGTGTTGTCAAGCTCACTGGGCAGGACGAGGTGGCGGATGAGAACGCCGGAGCGCAGTATACCGTCCCCGTCCAGCACATAGGGGCCGACCTGCCGGAACATCTCGCGGATGGCGGCGCGGGCGACTTCGGGATAATCCGCCGCGCCGGAGAGCGCCGCCGCCAGTGTGCTGTCGGAATATTTCATGTCCGGCATATAGATCTGTATCCTCCCCGCGAGCAGCCGCAGCGTCAGCGGCTTGTCATAGCCGCCGCTGTTCCACACGACCGGGATTCCCGGCGGCGGGTCGAGCGCCTCACGGATGGCGAGGGCAAAGTGCGTCGGTGTCACGAGGTCGAGGTTGTGAACGCCCTCGGCCTCCAGCTTGGCAAAGAGGGCACGAAGCTCCGCCACCGTGAGGCGTTCGCCGTGGCGCAGGGCGCTGATTTCATAGTTTTGGCAATAGACGCAGCGCAGGTTGCAGCCGGAAAAAAATACAGCGCCCGCACCCCGTGTGCCGCTGATGCACGGTTCCTCCCAATCGTGGCGAGCGGCACGGGCAACGACCGGTTCCCAAGGCATAGCGCAGTAGCCGACAGCGGTATCACGCGCCGCGCCACAGTCGCGTGGGCATAGCTTGCAATTCATATTATTTCACCAGAAATGAATATATATCCATCATTTCACATACTCGTATGTATATTCCGAGCTGTCCTCCGTCAACGTGCCGCGCAGCCCGTCCGTGGCGACGACACGCCCGCCCGCCGTGACGAGGACAAGCTCAAAGCCGCCGTTCTGCCGCCAGTTGTCGAGCGCCCCCTGCTCACCAAGGACGAACATGGCGGTGGAGAGCGCGTCGGCGCGAGCGCCGTTATCACATACGACGGTCACGGAACGCAGCCCGTTTTCCGCAGGGTAGCCCGTCTTCGGGTCGAGGATGTGGCTATAGCGCACACCGTCCCGCTCAAAATAGCGCTGGTAGTCGCCGGAGGTGACGACGGCGCACTCGCCGACGCTCAGGGTGGCGACATACGCGCCGTTGTCGTTCGGGTCCATGACGGCGACGCTCCATCGACTACCGTCCGGCTTGCGCTCGCCGAGCGTCTGCACATTGCCGCCGAGCGACAGAATGGCAGTCGTGCAGCCGGCGGCCTCCATCGCGTCGAGCGCCGCCTCCGCCGCATAGCCCTTGGCGACAGCGCCGAAGCCGATGGACGTTCCGACCGGAATGCGCAGGGCGCAATTGGCGCTGTCCACCTCCATGCAAAAGCCGTCGATGGCGGCCAGCGCCGTGTCTATCTCCTGCTGCGTCGGTACGCGGTATTCGCCGCCGACAAAGCCCCACATCCGCACGAGGTCATATAGCTGCGGCGCGAGCGCACCGCCACTCTGCACGGCGATCTCGTTCGCGGTCTGCGCAACGGAGAGGCAGTCGGGCGAGACGCTGACCCACTCGCCCGCGTGTTCGTTGACGGCGCGGACGCTTGAACCGTCGCGCTCCGGGTCAAGGTCGGCTTCAAGCTCAATAATACGCGCCTCCGCCGCGTCCAGCGCGGTGTCTGCCTCCGCACCGTAGGCGGTCAGCAGCATGACCGTATCCATGGCATAGATCTGGCGCTGCGTTTTCGCGCTCTCCGCGCCGGTCGTGCAGCCGGTCAGCAGCAGCAGCGCCACAAGCAGGGCGATGGGTCGGGCAATTTTCATGGAAGCATCCTTCGTATCACAGATTTCCATGCAAGTATAGCACAAAGCACTTGATATTCCAAGCGTCGGCTGTTATAATAGCGGGGCATGAAATCATGCGGCTGTAGCTCAGCTGGATAGAGCGTTGGCCTCCGGAGCCAAAGGTCGTGGGTTCGAATCCCGTCAGCCGTACCACGTCGTCGCGGACTACGTATCGTTCGCGACGGCGTTTTTTTACGCCGTCGCTCATTCACTCCGTCGCTCCTCCTTTCCAAATCGAACCCGCTGCGCTGGGCTTCGATTTGGTTTTTCCTGCGGGAACTCGGCTTCGCCGAGATTCACGGCGGACTCCCGCCGAGCCCATGGAATCTTCGGATTCCATGGGGACCCCTTTTATTTGATCTGCTCGGTCGAAGTGAATTCGACCGGCATAATTCAAAAAGCCTTGCCGGAGCAAGGCTTTTTGAATTTACGGCGGACTCCCGCCGATGGCTAAAACATCTCGTTTGTCCTGCCTTCACATGGGCTGTAGCAAAAAGCGACAGCCAAAAGAAGAAACCCATGTGGCGGCATAGGTGCGCGGCTGGCCGGGAAAACCTTATATTTTCACTATCCTCTTGAAGGACTGCGGTTCATACTCCGTTCGGGCATCGTCGCGCAAGCAAAGGGCGCGTTCCGCAGTGGGAACGCGTCCTTGTTATCCGTCGCTCAATCGAGTATGCCGAAGCCGGCGACCTCGGTGACGGGGAGCGAGAACACGATCGCGCCCGCCTCTGTGCCGGGGCCTGCCGCACGGAGAATGGCCTGCATGATGGCGGTCTTTTCCGCCTTGGCCGACACAATGAGCACGAGCTCCTTTTCCTCCGCGATGGAGATGTTATAGAAGCTCGGTGCGCTGTCCGCGCCCGTGCCCTTACCGTGCAGCACCGTACCGCCGCGAGCACCGGCGGCGCGGGCGGCGTTCATCACCATATCCGTGCAGCCGGAGCTGGCGATGGCGACGATAAGCTCATAATCCGCATTGATGACCGGCGTATACTGCGCCGGCTTGTTTTCTCCGTTCAAAAATGCCACAGCCTTTCCACCTCCTACGCTTTTGACCGGCACGGCGACGAAGATACCGTGTCCAGGAACGCCGATATGCAAGCGGCGTTTCATTTCTCTCAGCAGCGCCGCCGTTTTTTCCTCGTCCGCCACGGAGAGGACGGTGCGCTTTTCGTTTGAATCGATACCCAGCAGCTCAAGCATACTCGGAACGGCAGTACCGCGCCCGTGCAGGACGGTCGAGATCGGCAGCGCAAGCGTGTCGCACAGCGCCATGAGCGTGTCGAGCGCGTCAGGATTCACAATGGAAATCACAAGATTCATGCCACATCCTCCCAAAGCTCCACAATATCGAAGTCGCCGTATGCGGGTCTCTCCGCCGCTGCCTTCTTGGATTTGCGGTCATAGAGGAAGCCGACAAGCTGGATGGACAGCAGCGGCATCATGGCGACCATGGCGACGACACCAAAAGCATCGCGGAGTACATTGCCGCCGAGCGCCTGACTTGTGCCCATGAAGAATTGGAGCATAAAGGTCGCGGTCATCGGGCCGGAGGCCACGCCGCCGGAGTCGAACGCGATGGCGGTGTAGATGTCGGGTACGAAGAACGACAGCGCGAGCGCGAGCGCATAGCCGGGGACAAGAAGCCAGAAGATGGATATTCCCGTCACCACGCGGAGCATGGACAGTCCCATGGCAAGCGCAATGGCGATGGAGAGGCTGCGCTTGATGGCGCGACCGGGAATAGCACCGGCGCTGACCGTCTCGATCTGCTTTTCCAGCACGGTCACGGCAGGCTCGGCAGAGATGATGAACCAGCCGAGGAGCATGGCAAGCGGGATGAGCCAGACCTGCGAAGCGCCGCCCGCAAGCTCGCCACCCAGCGTCGCACCGAGGGAGGAGAAGCCGATGTTCACGCCCGTAAGAAAGAGGACGAGACCGAGATAGGTCTCCGCGATACCGATCATAATCTTGGCGAAGCCGTGTCCGCTGATGTGTAGGAGTGTGAACTGGAACACGAGGAAGATGGCCATGATGGGCAGCATGGAGAGCGCCGTCTCGCCGAGATAGGTCGGCAGCGCGGAAAGAAAGGCGCGGCCAATGGCGGTGGTGCTGTCATAGGACGCGGCGCTCAAATCGGCCACAGCGCCGTTCTCACGGTAGAAGAAGCCGAGCAGCAGCACGGCGAGGATAGGACCGATGGAGCAGAGCGCGACGAGACCAAAGCTGTCGGCCTCCGCCTTGCGGTCGCTTCGGACGTTGGACACGCCAACGCCCATGGCGAGGATAAACGGCACGGTCATAGGTCCCGTCGTCACGCCGCCGGAGTCAAAGGCAATGCCCAGATAGTCGGGGTCAGAGACGGCGGCAAGCGCAAAGATGAGCGCATAGCAGCCGAGCAGCAGCCAGCGCAGCTTCGCGCCGGTGAGGATGCGCAGCATACAGACCGCCATGAACAGCCCCACGCCCACACCCACGGTGACGAGCAGGACGGTGCTGCTGATGTGGGGGACGGTCTGCGCCAAAACCTGTAAATCGGGCTCGGCAATGGTGATGGCAAAGCCGAGTAGGAAGCTCACGCCGAGGATGAGCGGGAGGTTCTTGTTGCGGGTCAGCGCCGCGCCGACCTGATTGCCGATGGGGGTCATGGATTGCTCCACACCCAGCGTGAACAGCCCCATGCCGACGATAAGCATGAGTGCGCCGATGAGGAAGCAGAGCAGCAGATCCGGCTTCATCGGCGTAAAGAACAGACAGAGCAGCGCCACAATCACGACGATGGGCATAACGGAAACGGAGGCCTCCTTGAGCTTCTCCGCCGCCGCCGCACGCGCTCTTTTTGCGTTTTCTCTTGCGGTTTCCTTTTTTATGGTAACGCCTCCCTTTCCCCAAATGCGGTCTGCCGTCCCGCCGCCAGCAGTCGGCGGCGCAGCCGGATATATTCCTGTGCGTCCTCCGGGCCGAGCGCCTCCAAAAGCGCGGCAATGCGGGAGATGGTCTCCGCCCGCCGCCGCAGGATGGCCTCCCGTCCGGCCTCCGTCAGCTCGACAGGGTGCTTTCGCTCGTCATCGGCGCTGCGTGGCCGCTGCACCCATTGCTTTTGCTCCAAAGGCCGCAGCAGCGCGGATATGCGGGCGGAGCTGACGTGCATGGCACGACCAAGCTCACTTGGCAGCGTCTGCCCGCCTCCAAGCAGCAGGCTTAGCGCAAAAAATTCGCCGCCGGACATATCCGCCAGCGACGCGATAACGGGAAGATGGTCAAAATCGTTGCGCAGGGCAAGCAGCTCCTGCGCCAGCGCCGGATAATCCATGCCGACCCCTTTCGCTTGCTAACAGTGTTAAATAAATAATACCACATCTCTCCCCGCATTGCAAGAGCGAATACTGGAAAAGGCGGCTGCCGGATGGCAGCCGCCTTAGCTTGTTGCTTTTACTGGTTATAGTTCTTTTTCTTTGCAATAACCGTCGTGCCGACAACGGCGCAGCCTCCGAGCAGCGCCACGGCGAGCCAGAGCGCCGCATGGCCCTCATCACCCGTGCGCGGCGGCTTCTTCGCGTCCGTCGTCTTAGCGGCGGGCTTTGCCGTATCGTCCGGCTTGACATCCGCCTTGGTGGTGTCACCCGGCTTCGTATCGTCATGGCTGTCCGTGTCAAGCTCGGCGAGCGCGAACGGGCTGAAGCCGTAGAGGGAGAAGTAGACATAGCGAGCGCCGTTATACTCATACGACATCGGCTCAAGCACCTCTGTCTTATTCTCTCCATAGTGTACCAGCCGCACACGCCGCCAGTCCATCCCCTCCGGCACTGCAAAGGTCACGCAAACCGGCACATGGAGCGCCGTGGAATCCGTCATGCCGTCAAGCGTCATGTCCATAAAAACGGCGTTCTTGTCGCTTATCCCCTCGGGCAGCGTCCGTCTCTCGCCGGTCTTGACCGTCAGCTTAACGTCGTTGGCCGCGCCGCTTGCGTCCGGCACGTCACCCCCGATACTCAGGACACTGCCGGTACTTGTCAAGTCTCCGACCACTATGCTCTGCATCGCAAAGCAAGCCCCGAACGCCCAGCTACCGATACTCGTCACGCCGGACGGAATCGAAATGTCCGTAAGCTTCTCGCAGCCGAAAAACGCGCCGGTCCCGATGGTCTTCAAGCTGTTCGGGAGCGTCACACTCTTGAGCGAGACACAGCCTCGGAACGAGCTATCGTCAATTTTCGTCACGCCGTTGCCGATCACCACGCTCTCAAGGACGCTACAATCCTCAAGCACACCGACACCAAGGCTCGTCACGCTGTCTGGGATCGTCACGCTTGTAAGCGAGGCGCAGCCGTAGAACGCTTGTTCTCCGATACTCGTCACGCCGGACGGGATCGTGATACTCGCAAGGACGCTGCAATTGCGGAACGCATGGCTTCCAATGCTCGTCACGCTGTCCGGGATCGTCGCACTTGCAAGGGTGCTGCAACCCCAGAACGCGCCGTTTCCGATGTGTGTCACGCCATCCCCAATCACAAGGTTAACGATGTTAAGCCCTTTCCAAGGCGTGTTAGGACTAACATCGACGGGGCCGTCGGGGTCTCCGGTTATCATGCCGCCCTCGCCGGGATCTTGGTTGCCGCCTTGGTCAGAACCTTGACCTCCGCCTTGGTCAGGACCTTGACCTCCGCCTTGGTCAGGACCTTGACCTCCGCCTTGGTCAGGACCTTGGTTGCCACCTTGGTCAGGTCCTTGGTTGCCGCCTTGCTCAGGACCTTGGTTGCCGCCTTGCTCAGGACCTTGGTTGCCGCCTTGACCGTTTCCCTCATAATCTGCCATCGCGCCCTCGCCGCTGATGGTGAGTGTGCCGGTGGCGCTGTCGAAGCTCCACGTCACAGTTGCACCGTTCGCGCCGCAGTTGCCGCTTGTGGGTGTCTCCGTGTCATTGTCGTCGTCCTCTCCCGTGCCGTCCAGCGCCAGCGAGACCGTTTCCGGCTCTGCCTCGGCGCTTTCCTCGGTCAACTCCGTGGCTTCCTCGGTCGATTCAGCGCTTTCCTCGGTCGTTTCCTCGGTCGGCTCGTTCGTATCACCCTCTGCAAGCAGTATGTCGCTTTGCTCCGCAGCTTCGAGTGTTTCCTCGCCCTCCTGCGCCAGTACGCCGACCGGCAGCAGCGAGAGGACGAGCAAGAGCACGAGGAAAATACTTGTCAGCTTTTTCATTTTTCCTACTCCCCTTTTTCGTTTTTGAAAGAGGTATCGTTTCAACACGGTTGAAACGGAAACGCTGCGCAGCGTTTCAGCTCATCATACCATATCCGTCAAATAAAGGCAAGCCATTTCCAACGACTCGCCTTTTTCTATGTTTTCACTATTTTTGCATCCGATTTTTAGTCATTTTGACGTGTGCCATTCGCGCGATGGCTTTGGCAATTTATGCCTCCCCTGAAAGGGGAGGTGGCGCGAAGCGCCGGAGGGGTTTTCTCGAAGTCTGCATAAGACCCGAAATGACCCCTCAGTCAGCGGCTTTGCCGCTGCCAGCTCCCCTTTCAGGGGAGCCATGGGATGGGTACTTGGCTCGCGCCGCATCTTCCCTTTCGGGGGAGCCGGGGCGCTGCCGCGTCCGCGTTCACGCTTCGGGGAGCGTCACGGTAAACACGGTGTAGTCGTCGCGGCTCTCCGCGCCCACCGTGCCGCCGTGCAGCTCGACAACAGACTTGACAATGGAGAGACCGAGGCCGTTGCCCTGTGCGGCGTGGGACTCGTCGGCTTGGTAAAATTTGCTCCAAATATGGTCGAGCTTGTCCGCCGGTATCTCGCTGCCGGTGTTGGCGACGCGCACCGTCACTGCGCCGCCGTCCTCGCGGGCGCTAAGCTCCACCGTGCCGCCGTCGGGCGAGAATTTCACGGCATTGTCCAGCAGATTGACCCAGACCTGCCGCAGCAGCTCCTCGTTGCCGCTCACCATGCACTCGCCCACGTCGAGATTCATGTCCAGCGCCTTCCGCGTCCACTTATCCTCCAGCAGCAGCACACAGCGCCGGAGCTGCTCGGACAGGTTAAAGCGCGTCACATCCGTCAGAATGGTCTGGCTTTCCACCTTCGTCATGTTCAAGACGTTGGTCGCCATATCGGACAGGCGCATGGACTCGTCCTCGATGATACCAAGGTATTCGTCCCGCTCCTCCGGCGTGAGGTCGCCGTAGCGCAGCAGCTTGGCGAAGCCCGCGATGGAGACGATGGGCGTTTTGAATTCGTGGGAGAAGTTGTTGATGAAGTCGGAGCGGAGCATTTCCGTCCCCTCCAGCTCCTCCGCCATGGTGTTGAAGCTATCCGTCAGCTCCTCCACCGTCGGGTGGCGACGCAGCGCGGTGTGGAAGCGTATGCGGGTTTTGAAGTCGCCGGAGGCAAGGCGGTTCATGGCGTTGATGACCTCGTTGACCGGCTGCATGAACAGGCGACCAAAGATATAGGAGAACACCGCCCCCAGCGAAATGCTGACGACGGCCATCATGGAAATGAACGCATATTTCCCGCCGGCGTCGATCCGCAGCACACTTAACGCGCCGCTGCGCAGCAGCAGCACGAGGACAAGCCCGCTCACGACCACGGCCAGCAGCAAAATGGCAAACACCACGCCGCCGAACAGCAGCGTCAGCGCCGCTCTGTGCTTCCGTTCGTTCTCATTCAAAGCTTTTTCACCGCCTTATAGCCCAGTCCGCGCACGGAGACGATCTCAAACTCGCGCCAGCCCTCGAAGCGGCGGCGCAGCCGCCCGATATGCACCGTCACCGTCTCCCAGCCGCTGTCGCTGTCCGCGCCCCATATCTCGTCCATGAGCTCAATGCGCGTGAAGATACGTCCGGGGTAGCTCAAAAGCTTGTACAAAAGCAAAAACTCCTTTTGCGGAAGCTCCTGCACCTCGTCGCCGCGCCGGACGGTGAAGGAGTCGTAGTCGAGCGTCACGTCTCCGATCACGATGCGCCGCTCGCTCACGATACGGGCGCGTCGCAGCAGCGCCCGTATGCGCAGCAGCATTTCCTCCGTGTCCACGGGCTTTGTCATATAGTCGTCCGTCCCGACAAGGAAGCCCTGCTTACGGTCGGCGGGAAGCTGCTTTGCCGAGACCATGAGGATGGGCAGCTCGCTTCTGGATTGGCGCAGCTCGCGGGTAAATTCATAGCCGTCCATATTCGGCATCATCACGTCGAGCACGACCAGATCAACGTGCTCCGTGTCCATGAGCGCAAGCGCCTGCGCCCCGTCACAGGCCGTCAGGACGGTATAGCCGTCCGCCTCCAGCACCGCTTTCATCAGGCGGCGCGTGTTTTTGTCATCATCCACGACCAGAATATGAAACAAGCCGATCCCTCCCCGGAGATATTCACAGCGGGAGCATAACGCCTCAATCTAAACTGAGAATAAACGTCAAGGGTTGTTGCCTCATATATAGCAAAGCTCCTTGGCCTGTCGCGTCAGCTCCGCACGGGCATCGGGGTGCGCCACGGCGATGAGTGCGAGCGCCCGCTCGCGCACCGTGCGACCACGCAGCCGCGCAATGCCGTACTCGGTGACAATGTGGTCGGCGTAGTTGCGCGGGATCGTGACCTGTGCGCCGGGGGTCAGCGTAGCCTTGATCTTGGACACGCCCTTTTTGGAGGTGCTCGTAAAGGCATAGATACCGCGCCCGCCCTTGGCGTGAAGCGCACCGTAGGCGAAGTCGAACGCGCCGCCGGAGCCGGAGAATTGCCGCGCACCGACGCTCTCCGCCGTGATCTGGCCGGTCAGGTCGACCTCGATGGCGGTGTTGATGGACACCATGTTGTCGTTCTGGCGGATAACAAAGGGGTCAACGACCCACGTCCCCGGCAGCATACGGCAGTGCGGGTCAGTGGCAACCGTCTCATAGAGCGCCGCGTCGCCGCCCGCGAAGCAGGCGATATGCTCACGCGGATGGAAATTCTTGCGTTCGCCGGTGACAATGCCGCGCCGTATCATCTCACCCATCGTGGCGGTCATCATCTCCGTGTGAATGCCCAAGTCCTTCAAATCGTACATGGCCTCCGCGATGGCATTCGGCAGCCCGCCGATACCAAGCTGGATACAGTCGCCGTCGTGCAGCAGCTCACGGCAATTGGCCGCCACGCGGCGCTCCTCCGCCGAGGACTGGATAGTAGGCAGATCCCAGAGCGGGTGCGAGGTCTCATACAACGCCGTCACCTCGCGGATATGGATACGCAGCCCCGGCACGACGGGCAGCGCGGGATTGACCTCCAATATCACGCGGTCAGCCGTCCGCAGGAATTGCTCGCCCCACTGGTTGGCAAGCCCCGCCGTGAAATAGCCCTCCGCGTCCATGGGTGGCACGGAGGCCATGAACACCGTACACGGGTGTACCCCACCGAAAAACGGCTCGAAGTCCGGGATGTCGCAGGGCGTATAAAGCGGGTTGCCGTGGGGCGCACCGAGGCGGTGTGCCGGACCGAAGTAGTAGGAGGGCGAGTTGATATGCCCGTCCATACCCGGCTCGGTGATGAATTTGTACAGGTTGTTCGCGCCCTTCGTCAGCAGCACATCCTCCACCCGTGGTGCAATCGTGTGAAGCTCGCTTAAAATGTCATACGGCTCATGGCAGTCGGCCATCGCCGCAATCATATCCCCGCTCCGTATGAGCGCGAGGCACCCCGCCACGTCCGTTTTCTTCTCCGCATAAAGCCTTTGCATATCCCCTATGTCGTGCATAAATATCCCCTTTCTCGCTTGATACGATGTCTCTGTCATCTTCTTATTATATTATAAACAATCGCGCCTCCGATTGCAATGGAAGCCGATGGACGTTAATTTGCTTGCGTATGCTTGCAATTATGTGCGATATTTGGTATAATACCAGCAAAGGAGTGTGATACGCATGGCAAACACATCTGCCGTTTATGCCCGCATTGATACAGGGCTAAAGGAAAACGCCGAGAGTATTTTGTCCCAGCTCGGCATTACGCCCGCCAGTGCCATCCAAATGCTATACAGCCAGATTGTGCTGACGCGAGGGCTGCCCCTTGACCTTCGTCTCCCTGCGGCAAAGCCGACTGCTCTCGGCGCTCTGTCCCGCGACGAGTTGGATGCCGCGCTGATGAAGGGGCTGGAATCCCTCAAAAGCGGAAAAACCTATACCCCCGACGAGGTTGACACAGCTCTCGCCAGCGAGTTCGGAATATGAGCGACACCTACGCCGTTATCACAGCGTGTCCAAAAGGCACACTTTCTTCGATTTTGCAAAATCCCCAGCCTCCCCTGAAAGGGGAGGTGGCGCGAAGCGCCGGAGGGGTTTCTGCACGGGCTAACAACCCCTCAGTCTCGGCTACGCCGAGCCAGCTCCCCTTTCAGGGGAGCCTTGGGCACTGCCGCGCCAGTGCGATGTTTTTTCTACATATTCCCTCTGCGGCAAGTTCGTCGTTGTCATTCCCGCGGCTATGTGCTAAAATGTTAATTTGATTTCACACGAGACAAGGAGGCCGCCCATGGAGCGCCGGAAAGATAAAACGCCGATACGCCTTATCTGCTTCGCCGTGCTTGCGGCGCTGTGCATTGCGCTGGCGAGCTTCATCCTCACGCCCAAGTGGTCGGTCGAGTTCCGCAGCGGCACGAACGCACGCGGCTTTTACAAAATGCCCGACCAGTCCGTGGACGTGCTGCTGCTCGGCTCCAGCCATATCGTGAGCGGCGTTGACCCGAACCTCATGTATGAGCAATACGGCATCTCCGCCTACTGCTGCGGCACGGAGGCGCAGCCCATGCTCGGCTCCTACACATGGCTGCGCGAGGCGCTGCGCTATCAGGACATCAAGGCCGTCGTGCTCGATATGCAGGAGCTATTTCTCGACGGCAACGAGGTCAACTACCGCAAAAGCCTTGACTATATGCGCCTCTCCCCGGTCAAATGGGACGCGCTCTGCGCCTACCGCGAGATCAATCCCTCGATGAATTTCTTGAGCTATCTGCTGCCGCTCGTCCAGTACCATGGCCGCTATACCGAGCTCACGGAGGTCGATTTCACCGGCGACCGCTCCAACGCGCTGCGCGGCTACCTCATTGAGACGAAGGTGCGCGGTGTCGGCTTTGACGGCATTAACCCGACCGTGGAAACCGAGGCGGCGGAGATCCAGCCGGAGAACCTTAGCTACTTCCGCGCCCTCTGCGAGCTTTGCCGGAGCGAGGATATTGCGCTCATCCTCCTCATCACGCCGGACATGGCCTTTACCGCCGAAATGCACGTCGCCGTGCAGACGCTCGCGGACGAATACGGGCTCCCGTTCTACGACTTCAACATCACCGCCGACTGGCCGGACTTTGACTATGCAAGCTATATGTCCGACTTCCGCCATGTCAACAGCTTCGGCGCGGCGTACATCACCCCCATTATCACGGACAAGCTCCTGTCCATGACCACGCTGCCCGACCGCAGCGGCTATGCGGACTTTGACGCGCTGGACGCGGCGTACAAGGCCGCCATGAGTGAGGCGCTCGCCGCCCCACAGGAGCAAAGCGTCCAAACCAATTAAAAGGAGAACATTTCATGGAACATATAACGGATTTTTGCTGGCAAGCGGATGAGACCGTGCGCCTTGTGCGCTATGATGACGGCGGTGGTGAGAGCCGTCCCGCCATTTTGGTGCTTCCCGGCGGCGGCTATGCCGCCATCGCCCCGCGTGAGGGTGCGCCCGTCGCGGCGCATTTTGCCTCACTCGGCTACCGCGCCTTCGTCCTCGAATACTCCACGCGCTGGACGGATTTCGAGCATATCGGAGAGGGCGAGCCGAACAGCCACACCGTCTTCCCCGAACCGCTGCGTGAGCTTGCCGCCGCCGTCGCCTACCTGCGCCGCAACGCCGATCCACTCGGTATCGACGGGCACATCATCCTCATGGGCTTCTCCGCCGGAGCGCACCTTGCCGCCAACTATATGAACCTCTGGAATTTGGAGGAGGTCTATGAGGCCATCGCCGACCCGGACGAGCTTGCGCCGACGCTGTGTGTACTGGGCTACCCCGCCGTGGAGCTTGACAACGACGGCATGATGACACCCGCCATCCTCGGCGGGGACGGCGTACACAGCGACACGGCGCTGCGCCGCTGGAGCGCCCGCTGGCAGGTCGGCGCACAAACGCCACCCTGCTTCATCTTCCACAGCGTCACCGACCCGATGGTCCCCGTGCAGCAGAGCCTTGATATGGCGCAGGCGCTGGAAAACGCGGGTGTTCCGTATGAGCTGCACCTCTTTGGCTGCGGCGGTCACGCCTACGGTCTCGGTCAGGGCAAGCGCCCCGGCGCATGGCCGGCGCTCGCCGACGGCTTCATCCGCCACATCCTCGCCGACCCCGACGCCTATGACCCCCGCCTCACCCGCGAGGCCTCGCCATTTTAACCAAAAGGCCGCCCACACGGGCGGCTCAGCGTGTCAAAAAAGCGCATTTTCTCCGAATGTGCGCCAAGCCAAAGCCTCCCCTGTGTAAGGGGAGGTGGCACGGCGCAAGCCGTGACGGAGGGGTTGTAGACTAGCAAAAGTCTAGGATTTTCAATCCCTCAGTCAGCTTCGCTGACAGTTCCCTTTACACAAGGGAGCCGGGGCGCTGTAAGCGCCAGTGCAAGGTTCTTTGACAGTCTGGGTCGCCCGGTCGGGCGGCTTTTTCCATATAGAACGGCGTTTTAGAATAAAAAACCGCCGCTTGCCAATGGAAACAAGCGACGGCGCACACTACTGTGCATGGAGGGGGAAATGAGGCTATTACACCTTAGCCGGTCATCACTCCGGCCAACCGTTCGCGGAAGGCTCGTCCATCCTTCCCCGTTCGGTGCGTTTAGCATATCACAAACAATCTAGCAAGTAAAGCAAATCTTTTTTATTGAAAACATGAGAAAAAGTATGTATAATGTTTAACAAGGAGGCGTTGCCCATGAGCTTGGCGCAGTATCAGATATTTTTGAAGGTCGTGGAGTGTGGAAGCTTCACCAAGGCCGCCCAGCTTTTAAGCTTCACGCAATCCGGCGTCAGCCATGCCGTGAACGCGCTGGAGCAAACACTCGGTCTGCCGCTGCTGTCGCGCAGTCGCGGCGGCGTGGCGCTGACGGCTGACGGGCGCACCCTTCTCCCATATATACGCCGCCTCTGCGCCCAGCAGCACCAGCTTGAACAGGCGGCAGCCGATTTGCGCGGCATGACGGAGGGGCTTGTGAAGGTCGCGGCCTTTTCCAGCGTCTCGGCACAATGGCTGCCGTACATCCTCAAGAGCTTCGCCGACCTCTATCCGAGCATCGAATTTGAGATACTCACCGGCGACTACTATGACCAGATCGAGGGCTGGATCTCCAGCGGGCAGGCCGACTGCGGCTTTCTGCGTCTGCCGGGGACGCGCCCGCTCGACACATGGCCGCTGCACCGCGACGAGCTGAGGGTCATCCTGCCGCCGACACACCCGCTGGCGGGCTGCGGTGTCTTCCCGCTCGAAGCGTTCAGCACGGAGACCTTCATCCAGCTTGAGGAGGGCGACGACTGCGAGATCACCGCCGCCTACAACGCGCTGGGCGTGCGTCCCTATGCCCGCTATACCATCAAGGAGGATCAGAGCATACTCGCCATGGTGTCGAACGGTCTCGGTATCAGCGTCATCCCCGACCTCATGCTCGGTCACAGCAGCTATCCGCTCGCCGTCTGCTCCCTGCCGCAGCGCTTCTGGCGCGAGATCGGTATCGGTGTGCGCGACAAGGCGGAGCTTTCCCGCTCGACCCGCCTTTTTGTCCAGCACGTCCGCGACTGGACTGCGGCGCACTACGCCAACGACGCGACGAGCGACTAATCCCGAAAATATTCGCGCAAATGACCGAGCGCACGCTTTTCCAGCCGCGAGACCTGCACCTGACTGACACCCAGCACACGGCTCGCCGCCGCTTGGGTCATGCCGTGCCAGAAGCGGAGATACAGCGTCATGCGCTCGTTGTCCGGCAAGCCGTCGAGCGCCTGTGACAGCGCGACGTGCTCAAGCAGCCGCTCCTCCCCGTTCGGGTCAAACAGCGTCTGTTCAAGCCGCAAGCCCTCCGCGCCATGCTCCTGCTGCAACGAGGCGGCAGGCTCCGCCGCACCCTCGGCCACGGCGATCTCCTCCGGGCTCAGTCCCGTAAACGCCGCAAGCTCCGACACGGTTGGCACACGACCGCAGCGCTGCTCCAGCTCATTTCGGGCGCTGCGCACGGCGGCAACCTGCTCCTTGAGCGTCCGGCTCACCTTGACCGTCCCGTCGTCGCGCAGGAAGCGGCGTATCTCGCCGGAGATCTTCGGCACGGCGTAGGTGGAAAAGCGCGTGCCGTAGCCCTCGTCAAAGCCCTCGATGGCCTTGAGAAAGCCCACACAGCCGAGCTGATAGAGGTCATCCGGGTCACAGCCGCGCCCGAAAAAGCGCCGCGCCACCGCCCATATCAGCCCCGTATTCTCCTCCACCATTTGCCCCGAGGCATCTCGGTCGCCGGATTTTGCCCGTCGCAGCAGGGCGACCTGCTCGTCCAAATTAGGCACGGACACGGACGGCGAGCTTCTTCGCCATCGTGACGCTCGTGCCCTTACCGGGCGCGGACTTGACACGGAGCGAATCGGTGAAGCTCGACATGATGGTAAAGCCCATGCCGCTGCGCTCCTCGCCGCCGGTGGAGTACATCGGCTCCATGGCGCGGGATATGTCGCCGATACCGCAGCCCCGGTCGCTCACGCGGATCTCGAGCACATTCCCGTCCAGAATACGCAGACGCATCTGCACAAGACCGATGGTATCCGGATAGGCGTGGACGATGGCGTTCGTCACCGCCTCGGACACCGCCGTTTTGATGTCGCCCAGCTCTTCGAGCGTTGGGTCCATCTGGACGGCAAAGGCGGCAGCCGCCGCCCGCGCAAAGCCCTCGTTGGCACTTTGCGCCGGAAATTCCAGCTTGATATAATTCTGTCCCTTCATCCTATGTAAATTCCTTTCATTCCGCTGCGGTACACACCCGCAGCAGACGGTCTATGCCGGAGGCGTCCAGCACCTTGAGCGGCTGGCTTCTCGCATTCTCCACCCATGCGCGACCGCCCGTTTCGCCCATGAGCTTGTTGACCTTCAGCACCAGCGCAATGCCGGAGGAATCCATGAACGTAAGCCCTCCCATGTCCACCACGCAGTCACGCGGGAGATAGTCGTCCAGTGTGCGGGCAATGCGCCGCAGCGCCTCGTGCGCCTCATGGTGGTCAAGCTCGCCCTGCAAATACAGCGTCAGCCGCCCGTCACGGTATGTCGATAAGACCTTCATTTGTACCGTCCCCTCTGTGTAAAAAATGCACCGTACCCATCGGGGTACGGTGCAATTCTATCTTTTTCTGTCCGCGTTTTCCGTCGAAAGCCGTCGTCAGCCCAGATTTTTTAAGCTCTCTTCAAGATTTGCGCACAGCGCCTGTGCCTTGGCAAGCTTTTCGCGCTCGGCGGCGACGACGCGCTCCGGCGCACGGGAGACGAAATTCTCGTTTGCGAGCTTCGCCTGCTGCCCGGCCACGTCCTTTTTCGCCTTTTCAAGCTCCCGCTCGATACGGGCGCGTTCGGCAGCGAGATCGACAAGCTCCGCCATCGGCATGAACATCTTAGCGCCCTCGGTCACGACGCTGACCATGCCGCTCGTATCGGACGGCACATCGCGAAGCACCTCGACACTCCCCGCATAGGCGAGGTTGGAGAGGTAGACGCGCCCCTTTTCAAAGACCTCCGGGCGGTCGGTGGCGATGATGAGCTGTGGACGCTTCGACGCGGGGACGTTCATCTCGCTGCGGCGGCTGCGCACGGCCTTGACCGCCGTCATGATGGACTCAAAGTCCGCCTCATCCGCCGGGAACGACAGGGCTGGGTCGTATTCGGGATAGGTCGCCACGATCAGGCGGTCGCCCTCATGCGGGATGGCGCTGTAAAGCTCCTCCGTGATGAACGGCATAAACGGGTGCAGCAGCTTGAGGATGTCGGTCAGGACATAGAGCAGGACATACTGCGCGTCGCGGTCGCCCTCGCGCAGGCGGGGCTTTGTTATCTCGATGTACCAGTCGCAGAAGCTGTCCCAGATGAAGTCGTATATCTTCGTCGCGGCAATGCCGAGCTCGTATTTGTCGAAGTTCTCATTGACCTCGCGCACAAGCTCGTTGAGCTTAGAGACGATCCAGCGATCCTCCAGCCGCAGCGTCTCCGGCAAGCGGTTTTCCGTCACGTCCAGATTCATCATGACATAGCGGGCGGCGTTCCAGAGCTTGTTGGCGAAGTTGCGCATGGCCTCGCAGCGCTCGACATAGAAGCGCATATCGTTGCCGGGAGAGTTGCCGGTGATGATGTTGAAGCGCAGCGCGTCCGCACCAAAGCGGTCGATCATTTCCAGCGGGTCAACGCCGTTTCCGGCGGATTTGGACATTTTCTTGCCCTGACTGTCGCGGATGAGACCGTGGATAAGGACGGTGTGGAACGGCTCGCGCCCGGTCTGCTCCAAGCTGGAGAAGATCATACGCGCCACCCAGAAGAAGATGATGTCATAGCCCGTCACAAGCACATCCGTCGGGAAGAAATATTGATAGTCCTCCGCCTCGGTGTCCGGCCAGCCCAGCGTGGAGAACGGCCAGAGGGCGCTTGAAAACCATGTGTCCAGCACGTCGGGGTCGCGCTCGATATGTTTGCTGCCGCATTTCTCGCAGCAGGTCGCGTCCTCGCGGCTCACGGTCACATGACCGCAGTCGGCGCAGTACCACGCGGGAATCTGGTGACCCCACCAGAGCTGGCGGCTGATACACCAATCGCGGACGCTGTGCATCCAGTTGAGATAGGTCTTGGCGAAGCGCTCCGGCACGAATTTGACCGTCCCGTCCTCCACGACCTCGATGGCGCGTTTGGCAAGCGGCTCCATTTTGACGAACCACTGGTCGGAGGCGAGCGGCTCCACGTCGTTGTGGCAGCGGTAGCAGGTGCCGACGTTATGTACGCAGGGCTCGATGGAGACAAGATAGCCCTCGGCCTCCAGCTCCGCAACGATGGCCTTACGCGCCGCATAGCGATCCATGCCGTCCCATTTGTAGCCGCCGGTGACGCGCCCCTCGCCGTCCAGCATGAGGTACTGCGGCAAATTGTGTCGCAGACCGACCTCAAAGTCGTTGGGGTCGTGGCAAGGCGTGATCTTCACGCAGCCCGTGCCGAACTCCATGTCGGCGTGCTCGTCGCCCACGATGGGTATCTCCCGCCCGACGAGCGGAAGCGTGACCGTCTTGCCGATAAGGTGCTTATAGCGCGGATCCTCCGGGTTGACCGCCACAGCCGCGTCGCCCAGCATGGTTTCCGGACGGGTCGTGGCGACCTCCAAAAAGCCGCTGCCATCCGTGAGGGGATAGCGGATATGCCAAAAACTTCCCTGCTTTTCCTCATACTCCACCTCGGCATCGGACAGCGCCGTGGTGCAGTGGGGACACCAGTTGATGATACGCTTACCTTTATATATAAGACCCTTTTCGTAGAGCTTGCAGAAAACCTCGCGCACGGCCTTGGAGCAGCCCTCGTCCATCGTGAAGCGCTGACGCTCCCAGTCGCAGGACGAGCCAAGGGTCTTGAGCTGGGTCACAATGCGGTCGCCGTATTTGTTTTTCCAGTCCCAGACGCGCTCCAAGAATTTCTCGCGACCAAGGTCAAAGCGGGTCAGCCCCTCGTTGTTGCGTAGCTGCTCCTCGACCTTGATTTGGGTCGCGATACCGGCGTGGTCGTAGCCGGGCAGCCAGAGGGCGGAAAAGCCCTTCATGCGCTTGTAGCGGATGAGCGTATCCTGAAGCGTCTCGTCAAAGGCGTGTCCCAAATGGAGCTGTCCCGTCACGTTGGGCGGCGGGATGACGATGGTAAAGGGCTTCTTCTGCGGGTCGCGCTCGGCGTGGAAGTAGCCGCCGTCGCACCACATTTTATATATACGCTGCTCGACCTGCTTGGGGTCATATTGCTTCGGTATCTCGTTCATCTCGTCATCTCCTCCAGCCTTTCCATCGGGGCAAGCCCCACCTGCTGCGCGAGCGGCTTTCCGTCGCGGAACGCGATGAGCGTCGGGATGGACATCACACCGAAGCGCAGGGCCAATGCCTGCTCCTCGTCCACATTCACCTTGCCGACCTGCACCTCCGGGTGCTTCGCGGCAAACTCGTCCACGATGGGGCTTTGCATCCGGCAAGGACCGCACCATGCAGCCCAGAAATCCACCAGCGTCGTGCCGCTGGAAACGGCGGTGTCAAAGTCGCCCGCCGTAAAATTTTTCACGGACATATATCTGCTCCTTCTTATTGTTTCTGAATGTATTCGGCGGCGGACAGCGCAGCCGTACAGCCCTGTCCGACGGCACGGGCGATCTGGTACGGCGCACCCGTGCAGTCACCGGCGGCGAACACGCCGGGGACATTCGTCTCCATCCTTGCGCCGACCCGTATCGCGCCGCCGTCCGTTGCCAGATTCGGCACAAGCCGCTCCGGCTTGATCGCGTCGCGCAGGATAAACACCGCGTCCACGGGATAGCTTACCCCATCCGCCCTTAGCGCAGTCACATGATCCTCGCCCTCGATCTCATAGCGCTTGGCACGGTCAAGATCGAAGTATTCCGCCTCGCACCCGATCCTGCGGAGAAACTGCGCCTCCTCCTCCGCGTCGGCTGCGAGGCCGATAACGGCCACCCGCCGCCCCCTGTAAAGCATTCCGTCACAGGTGGCGCACTGGCTCACGCCCCGCCCCAGCAGACGCTCCTCACCGGGAAAGGCGTTCTGGGGCGCAAGCCCCGCCGCCAGTATGAGGGCGCGAGCGTCATACACCCGCTCGGCGACGCTCAGCATAAAGCCGCCGCCGGACGGCATGACGGCTGTGACCCGCCCGTATTCCGGGCGGCAGCCCAGCTCGGCGGCGGAGGCATACATCCTTTCAAGCAGCGCCGCGCCGCTGACGCCGACAAAGCCGGGGTAGTTGTCGATGGAGGTCGCCCGCGCCAGCCGCGAGACCTGCGGCGGATTGGTCAGCAACAGTGCGTCCAGCCCGCGTGCGTGTGCGGTGAGCCACGCGGAAATGCCCGCAGGACCGCCGCCGATGATGGCAATGTCCGGCATTTTGACGACCTCCCTCCATTCCTTACATATTGCATAATATTATATATCGAAAATTAGGGCTTGTAAACAGCGAAAAAAGATAGTATAATGAACAAAAATTACAAAAGTAAAACAAATAGTAACCAACATACGAAACAGGAGGATACCATGAAAAAACGCTTCGTATCTATTATATTGGCTCTGCTGCTCGTCATCGGCTGCTCCGGCTGCTCGGTGTTCAGCGACATGGCCGATCTCGTCCTTGGCCAGCAGGCCACGCCGGAGCCCATCGTTCTGAGCGAGTATTTTGACCCCGTCAAGGCGCAGGAGGAGGCGGAAGCCGCAGAAAAGGCCGCCCGCACACTTTACAACGCCGACGAGATCAAAAGCCTCATCGCGCCCAGCATCGTCAAGGTCAACGCCTACAACAAATCCGGCACTCTCATCGGCACCCACGGCGGCTTCTTCGCCTATGGCAGCGTCTTCACGAGCATGGACAGCATTCTCGGCGCGGAACGCGCCACCATCGCCCTGTATGACGGCGGCGAATATGAAGTGACCGGCGTGCGCTACTACAACGGCGACATGAACATTGCCGTGCTCTCCTGCTCCCGTCAGGACACGCCCGACCTTGAGGCCGCGAAATGGGGCGCGGAGGTCGGCGATACCGTCTATGCGCTCGGCCCCGACGGTGCGAGCACGGAGGGTGCGCTTCTCGCCTCCGGCGTGACCGTCAACGGCTTTGACTGTGTTCAGGTCTCGGCGGCCATCAACGAGAGCAACGTCGGCGGTCCGCTTGTCACCGCCTATGGTGAGCTTCTCGGCTTCTGCGTCATGGATGCCGCCGGCGACGGCCAGAGCTACGCCGTCAGCACCGCCTCCATGGCGGGCATAGACCAGAGCCAGACCATCAGTCTGGAGGAGTTCCGCGCCGCCAACACCGTCATTCCTGAGGGTACAAAGGTACTCACCGGCGACGACGGCGAGAAGATCTACGACAGCACGAGCTACATCGAGGTCGAGCCGAACAACACCACGGACGAGGCCACGGAGCTTGTGGCGGGCGAGTGGACGGCGGCCTTCATCAACCGCGAGGGTCACGGTGACGGCGACACCGCCGACAGCGTGGACATCTTCTCTTTCACCGTGGAGGAAAAGAGCACCATCGAGATCCTCATTCGCAGCTACTATAAAGAGGACGCGCAGTATCTGGACGGCACATGGGTCATAAACGCCGACCTTGACCACCTCGCAGACGAGTACGGCAACTACACCGGCTACATCACCGCCTACGATCAAGACGGCAACTCCTACCAGCGCGGCGAGTGCGAGGTGGAGGCCGGTACCTACTATGTCGTCGTGAAGCTCACGAGCGGCTACAGTCAGGACAACGGCGCATATTACAGCATTTGCTACAACGTAAAATAACTGGTCACACGGCCAAACGGCGGGGTCGGACATTCCCGACCCCGCGTATCATATTTCTGACCAATGATAAGGGGAAAAGACAATGGCTGAGGAAAACGTCTCGAAAAACTTTATTCTGGATTTTGTGGCACAGGACATCGCACCCGGCGGCGATTATGAGGGAATGCAGGTGCATACGCGCTTTCCCCCAGAGCCGAACGGCTATCTCCACATCGGTCACTGCAAGGCGCTTTGCATAGACTTCGGCACGGCGGAGCGCTTCGGCGGCATCACGAACCTACGCATGGACGACACGAACCCCGCCAAGGAGGACACCGAGTATGTCGATGCCATCCAGCAGGACATCCACTGGCTCGGCTTCGACTGGGGCGACCGCTTCTTCTATGGCAGCGACTACTTTGAAAAAACCTACGAGCTCGCCGAGGGGCTTATCCGCAAGGGGCTTGCCTACGTCTGCGAGCTTACGCCGGAGCAGTTCCGCGAGTATCGCGGCGACACGACGCACCCCGCCCGCTCCCCGTGGCGCGACCGCCCCATCGAGGAAAGCCTCGACCTTTTCCACCGTATGCGCGACGGCGAGTTCCCGGAGGGTAAATATACCCTCCGCGCCAAGATAGACCTTGAGAGCGGCAACTTCAATATGCGCGACCCCGTGCTGTACCGTATCCGTTACATCGAGCACCATCGCCAAGGGACAAAATGGTGCGTGTTCCCCATGTACGACTTCGCCCACCCCATTCAGGACGCGCTGGAGGGCATCACCCACTCGCTCTGCTCGCTCGAATACGAGGATCACCGTCCCCTCTACAACTGGGTCATCGAGCATACGGACGTTCCCTGCCGCCCGCGTCAGATAGAGTTTGCCCGCCTCGGTATCAACTATACCGTCATGTCCAAGCGCAAGCTGCGCCGCCTCGTCGAGGAGGGCTATGTCTCCGGCTGGGACGACCCGCGTATGCCCACGCTCTGCGGTCTTCGCCGCCGTGGCTATACGCCCACCTCCATCCGCAGCTTCATTGAGCGTATCGGTGTGTCCAAGGTCAACTCCACCGTGGACTACTCGCTGCTGGAGGCCTGCCTGCGTGACGAGCTGAACGCAAAAGCGCCGCGCCGTATGGCCGTGCTGCGCCCGCTCAAGCTCACCATCACAAATTATCCGGCGGACAAGACCGAGCTTTTCGACATCGAGAACAACAATCTGGACGAGGCCGCCGGTACACGCCCCGTCTCCTTCTCGCGGGAGCTCTACATCGAAAGCGACGACTTCATGGAGGAGCCGTCCAAGAAATACAACCGCTTCTACCCCGGCAACGAGGTGCGGCTCAAGGGCGCGTACATCGTGCGCTGCACCGGCTGCGAAAAGGACGCGGACGGCCATGTCGTGAACGTGCTCTGCGAGTACGATCCCGCGACACGCGGCGGCGACACGCCCGACGGGCGCAAGGTGCGCGGCACGGTACACTGGGTCGATGCCAACAGCTGCGCCGACGCGGAGATACGCCTCTACGACTATCTCTTTGCCGACCCCGAGCCGGATGCCGCCGAGGACTTCATCACCTGCCTCAACCCCGACTCGTTGGAAACGCTCACGGGCTGCAAGGTGGAGACGGCACTGGCGGACGCTGCCGCGCCGGAGAGCTTCCAGTTCCTCCGCCTCGGCTACTTCGCCGTCGACAACCGCGACAGCACTCCCACCCATCTCGTCTTCAACCGCGCCGTCGCCCTCAAGGACAGCTTCAAGCCCAAGGCATAAGCCGTCTCCTTATACTCCCATCGGAGCTGTCACAGCAAGCACAAATAAACGCCCCCTGATGTATGCACAGACATATATCAGGGGGTCTTTCTATATCACAAAAAGGAGCGGCACCGCTCAAGCTGTGCCGCTCCGTCGTCATGTTTTGAATCTAGCAGGGTCTCTGTCCGAGGTCTCCGGCTGCAAGTCAATAGAACAGGATCGCAATCGCCAACGCGATCAGCGAGTACACGAGCGGTATCAACACGGTCGTGATGAAGACCTTCGGATAGGCATCCTTGAATTTCAGCCTGAAGAATGTGATATTGGACACGACCGACGCCGCATGGGGCAGGGAGTCAAAGGTCGTGGCCGTCACGGCGGACAGTCGGTGGATGGCTGCGGGATTGGCTCCATTTGCAATCAGGGTCGGTGCCAAGGTCGTATAGAACAGGATGGGGCCGTTTACCGTGCTGGCTGTCAGGCCGCAGATCAGCGCAATTGTCAGCCATGTAATCACATAAGCGTTCGCATTCAGGCCGGATATCCACGCGATCAGCGCCTCATACGCAGACGTTGCCGAAACGGTGTAGCAATAGCCGCCAAGCAGACAACAGATCAGCACGAGAAAGGCCACATCGGAAATGCCCTTGCCAAGAACCTCAACCTTTTTATCAATCCGCCTCCAGTTCAGGAGGAGGCACAGCACACTTGCCGCCGCCTGAGACACCAGCACAACGGCTGCCGGGGCATAGTCCGTCAGGGACAGCCAGATACTTATGCCGATCACAACGGCCACGGGCAGGATCGCCACAAGAAAGGACGGTGCGTTTTCCGGCATTTCGACGGATGACGTTTCATTTTCATCTATCTCCTCGCCCTCGTATGGGTCATAACCCACACCGGCCTTACGCGCCTGACGGGTCAGGATGGCGACATATACAAAGCAGGCCGCGATACCAAGTGCCGCGCAGATGAGTCCCATGCCGCTACCCGCCGTCATGCTGGTCCCAAGAAAGCCGGCGGGCAGGAAATTCCCCGCAACCGAAAGACCGGGTACGCACCACAAAACGATCGGCGCAACGGAGGCCATGGCCGTAAATCCAATGACACGGGGAAGATTAGACTTACGAAGCATGGAGAAAGCAATCGGTGTGATAATGAACACATAGGCAGAGGCCATACCGGCACAGCACAGAAGGATCGTGGTAATCATAATGATATAGGGCGTCGCCTTGGGTCCCATCCATTGATAGAGCTTTGTCGCTATGACCTCGCCGGACTTGCTCGCGGTCATGAGCGCCGCAAAAACTCCCGCAAAGACAAAGGGCAAAAATGTTGTTGACATGACCGAAAAAGACCCCTGAAGAAAATTGTCCGTCATATTGATAAAGGGGCCGGTGGGCGTTGTCATGCCGACGATGATCGAGCAGATCACGACCACAAGGGCTATGTTCCAGTCCTTCATGGTCAGCCAGCACAACAAAACAAACGATATGATGATGGCAATCGCGGATGCGGGTACGCTCGTCAAAAATGCAGGCATTGCTTTGTCCTCTCTTTCTTTATGCCTTCGCGTAGGACTTACCAGCCCTCGCCTATGTCTGTTTCAAAGTTTTTATAAGGAGTAGGTACGTCCGGCTGATTGCTCGGATAGATACAGCCCTGCTCATAATTCCACCAGATGGAGATCGGACGATTGGGCATGCCCTCCTCCGGGTCTTCTTTCCACTCCGTGCTGAAATTTTCGACGGTGTCGCTATCCTCATAGCTATAAGCCGGTAGATCGTTCCAGCATTTTTTATATTCGGCATTGAAAAGACTGTATACGTGAAGATGCCACCACTTCCACTGGCCATCAACATATTTGTAATCTATGCCATATTTGCACCATCCCCAGTTACATTCAATGTTGCCCCTCTGCTCGTCGCTCTCCCACGACCCAACGCCGGGGGTCAGCCATGAGGCTCGCGCCGTCTTTCCATCCTCCGCAATCTCAATGCAGGGCGAGTTTACGCAGCGAAAGAACAGCTTTCCCCTCCAGCGTTCGGGATCGCTGTGCTGGCAGTGACGCTCACCATAGCATTTCCGTATGCCGACCTCGCCGTCGTATATGCCCCACGCCATTTCCACACGGGAGGTCGGATCATCAAGGTCAAACAAGCTGGCACATTCCTCCTGACGAAACTGTGCATGATAATTGCAGTATCGTCCCATGAGGTTTCGGATCTCTATCTCCGCCCTGCGCTTGAACAGCAGGGATTCTATTTCCTTATATGCATCCATCTTCACTCCCCCTTAATACCCGTGGCCGATCTCGGCAAAGCTCTCGTAAGGCTCCGGCAGCTCCGGCTGGCCGTCGGAGAACACGGCGTCCCTATCGTAATGCCACTCCGTTGTGGGCGGAAGATCGGGTGCGCCTTTCCCGTCGACACAGTAGTAGCTTTTGAACACCTCCTCGGCTTGCAGCAACTCGCCCTCGTCGGCGAAGCTCTTATAAAAGCTCGCCATGAATATGTTGTAGGCGTGTAGGTGCCATATCTTCCATACGCCGTCCTCTACGATGAAGTCCGCCGCCATCGTCTTCCAGCTCCAGCAGCCGGAGACATTCTCCCACTTCATAAGGTCGGCGTCACTCTGCGGCAGCGTTTTTCTGCTTTCCGCACCACCGGCATACCAGACAGCTCTGGCGGTCTGCCCATCCCCGGCAATCTCTATTACTTGGGAATAGGTCGGAAAAATATGAAGCTCATTCGTGCGGCGTATCTCGTCCGTTTCCATGGGAAGCGCATATCGGTACAAGCGCTCAATGCTCTCATATCCGCTATAAACGCCCCACAGCGTTTCGACTCGGCTATCCGCCCTTTTGGCAAACAGTGCGAGAATCGCCTCCGTTTTACACATGGGAAAATACTGCGCATAGCTGTTTATCAGTTTTTCTATATCTCCTCTGGCCGCAGCCCGCCTCGTGCGATTCAATATTTCATTCAGCTCCAATTCCGTCACCTCCTGTCAATAAGCCGCTGAGGGCTTGAATGTGTCATAGGCCTCCGGCGTGGCCGGCTGGTCAATAGGATACAGCACATACGGATGATAGCCCCAGATAGTCGTTGGCTTCGCATCCGGGATCGCGGGGTCATCAAGGCGGAAGTATTCCTCCTTGGTCGTCCCGTTGATACGGTACGGATCAAACGGCGGGATGTCACCCCATGACACGTCGTAGGGACACTGGAACCTTGCATACTCATGTAGGTGCCATATTCTCCACACGCCGTCCTCCAGAATGAAATCAACTCCAAACGCCGCATAATACCACCCGCCCTCCGTGCCATCCTCTGAACGGGACTTTTGCATATACAGGCCGGGAATGAACCAGACACCCTTCGCCGTCAAGCCGTCCTCCGCCACCTCGACCAGATCCGCCGCTGTCGGGCGCAGATGCAGCTCTCCGTTTCTTCCCAGCCGGTCGGTAAACAGCGGGTTGTTGAAGGAAAAGCAGCGCCGGATGCCCTCCGGCCCGTTGTATACCCCCCAAACCATTTCAACCCTTGCGTCAGCTCTGTCCGAAAACAAAGCCACGATCTGATCCGTCTGATAACGCGCATACAGATGGCTGAAGCGGGCAATCAGATCAGAAGCGCTGTTATAAGCCTCGATCCTAAGCAGTTCCTTTTCCATAGCCTCTCTATCCACCGCATCCATCGCAAAGCACTCCTCCTTTGTTTGTTATTTGTTTTGCAGTGTTATTGTAACACAGCGATATTCTGTGGTAAAATCACAATTACTAGCCAAAACCATAACACACAACTTATAAACAGGAGACAAAGCAATGGAGCTTACCCAGCTAAGACAATTCTGTCTGGCCGCCCGCAGCGGCAATATCACAAAGAGCGCAGCCGAGCTTCACATATCCCAGCCGGCGCTCAGCAACGCAATCGCCCGCCTCGAAGCCGAGTTGGGCGTTCATCTGTTCACCCGCACGGGGAATCGGATCGTACTGAACCCCTCTGGCACACTCTTTTTGAGCTATGTGGAGAGCGGTATCACCTCGATCGACGAGGGAGCCGTAAGAGTCAAGGAGCTGAACAACATTCTCACTGCATCTGTGAGCTACTCCATCCCAAACGGCGGACTTCTTACAAGCGTCCGGCAGCGCTTTATGTCGGCGCACCCCAACATAAAATTTAATCAATACACCCTTTCCTCCGAACAGTCCCGCGCCTTTCTGCTTCAGGGCGTGTTAGATTTTGCTATTTCCTTCTCTCGGATTCGCGATACACGTATTGAGTGGCAAAAGATAGCAGAAACGCGGATCTGCCTCCTGAGCGGCGCCGGTAATCGTTTTGCGGAAAGCGATACCGTGCGTTTGCGCGATCTCTCCGATCAGGTTTTTGTCACCAATACCACCAGCCAAGATCTGATAGAAATCTTTTCCGCTTGCTGTGGGCGTGCCGGATTTGTCCCCAGGGTCATCTTCTCCGGCGACGAGCCGAGGATGCTGGATCGCATCATTCGTGAAACGAACGCCCTGATGGTGATTCCCATGCTACAGCTGGAGGGAGAACCGCTCATGGAGGACAGCTCTGCCATGAGCTGGCTTCATCTACGCTCTCTGTTCATTTCAGACGAGGACTGCAAGGTAGATATGGGGATTGCCCATTGCCGCGATCTGCCGCTCAGCAAGTATGCCGCCTCCTTTTATGACTATCTCATATCCTCTCTCTTATCGTGAGACCCCCTTTCTCCGTGGAGCAAGCGCTATGAAACAGAAAAACACTCGATCTCAAGTGAAATCGAGTGTTTCCGCTTATCAAAAATTCTTGCACGGGCGCGGTACGCAGCTCAATATTTGAAGAACCCCTCGCCGGTCTTGCGACCGAGCTTTCCGGCGCGAACCATGCGGCGCAGGAGATAGCAGGCGCGGAACTTCGGGTCGTGCGTCTCGTTGTACATGACATCGCAGATATAGAGCACGACATCGAGACCGACGAGATCGGCCAAATGCAGCGGCCCCATCGGGTGGTTTGCGCCAAGCTGCATGGCGCGGTCAATGTCCTCGGCGCTCGCCACGCCCTCGGAGAGGACAAAGGCCGCCTCGTTCATCATCGGCACGAGGATACGGTTGACGACGAAGCCGGGGCTGTCCTGAACCTCGACGGGCTGCTTGCCGATACGCTCCGAAAGCTCATACACGGCGCGGAAGGTCTCGTCGGAGCTTGTGAGCGAGCGTGTGACCTCGATGAGCTTCATGACCGTGGCGGGGTTGAAGAAGTGCATTCCAAGGAAGCGGTCGGGGCGACCGGAGACGGCGGCCATCTCCGTGATGGAGATGGAGCTTGTGTTGGAGCAGAAGATACATTCGGGCTTGCATATCGCGTCAAGCTCTTGGAACACGGATTTTTTGAGGTCGAAGCGCTCGATGATGGCCTCCAGCACGAGATCCGCATCCTTGGCCGGATCCATGGCGACGGTGTAGCTGACGCGACCGCGCAGCTCCTCCGCCTCCGTCTGGGTCATTTTGCCCTTGGCGACGAGCTTTTCAAGGTTGGCGTTCATTTTCTTCTCGGCGTTTTCAATGATCGCGTCGCTGATGTCGCGCACGACGACGGTCATTCCGGCCTTGGCGAACACTTGGGCGATGTCCAGCCCCATCGTGCCCGCACCGACGACAAAGATATTCTGCATAGCGGTGTCTCCTTTTTGTTATATAGTCAGTTCAATGGTTTTTCACATCGGTAAAGGGGCGTTTTTCCAAAAACGCACGCATAGCGCCCTTCTGGTCGTCCGTGGAGAAGCAGATACCGAACGCCTCCGCCTCAAAGGCCGTGCCGGTGTACATATCGGTGTAGAGGCAGCGGTGCAGGCAGACCTTGGACTGGCGCACGCCGGTCTGCGGCTTGGAGGCGATAAGCTGCGCCATCTCCATCGCCTTGGGCAGCAGCTCGTCATGGGGATAGACCTCGCTGACAAGCCCCCAGTCGCGAGCGGTGTAGGCGTCGATGAATTTGCCGGTGAAGATCATCTCCGCAGCGCGGGCGTTGCCGATGATACGGGGCAGGCGCTGTGTGCCGCCGAAGCCCGGTGTAATGCCGAGGTTGACCTCCGTCTGGGCAAAGACGGCGCGGTCGCTCGCAAGGCGTATGTCGCAGCACATGGCAAGCTCGCAGCCGCCGCCGATGGCAAAGCCGTTGATCGCGGCGATGACGGGCTTGGCCGTGTTTTCAAGGTGGAGAAAAACGGAGTTGGAGTTATAGCTGAAGCGCTTGGCAACGGTCGCGCTCATCTGCTCCATCTCCGCGATGTCCGCGCCGGAGACAAAGCTGCGCCCCGCGCCGGTGATGACCGAGACGTAGATGTCGTCGTCGGCCTCGATGTTCAGATAGGCCTCGCCGAATTCGTCGATCATCTCGGTGTTAAAGGCGTTGAGGCTCTCCGGGCGATCCATCGTGACGAGGGCAATATGGTCAATGCGTTCGACATGAACAGGCATGGAATAAGAGTCCTTTCCAAGGCAAGATACGGCGGCAACCGCCGACAATGCCATTGTAGCCCATAACAAGCCCCGCCGTCAAGGGAAAACGCATAAGTGATAAAAATAACCGTTGACAACTCACATCAACGGTGCTATACTGACATTCCAAGCAAACATCGCGGGGTAGAGCAGTCCGGTAGCTCGTCGGGCTCATAACCCGGAGGTCGTGGGTTCAAATCCCTCCCCCGCAACCATGTTGTGCGACCAAAAAAGATATCGCACCGAAAACCCAGAAGCGTTGGCGGCTTCTGGGTTTTTTCGTGTCTGGTTTTTAGTGTGCGAAAAAAGATATCCACTTTTTCCGAGTAGACCCGAACGGCTGATTTTGGCATATTCAGGCGGTTTTTGAGAGATTTTATCTCCCGAAAACCGCCTTTTTTCGTTTTGTGCGAAAAAATCTGAAAAAATTCTGAAAAAATTTTTGATCGAGGTCACAAAAGAGGTTTGCCCCAAAATATGATGTTGGGGTCAAAAGGTATTTTTCTTTCTCTAATACTGGACTGATTCGTACTTTGCATTCTCGCAAGCCTCAAAAGCATTTGCAGTCCGCCCATCTTTCTGCAAAAATGGCTACTTACTCACGTTTTTAGCTGATATCAAGTTCAAAAATCCTCCTGCCAACAAGCTAGCATCGGATTTTCGACCTTTTGACCCCAATATCAAAATATAGGGCAAACCTCAAAGAATAAATTGGACTAAGGAGGACCACTCAAATGATCAAGGTACGAATCCGAAATGATGACCGCGAGGTCGATGTTCAGCTCCCTGTCCGCGAGGGTGAGCTGTACGCAAGGCTGGCGGAGATACACGCCGCCGAGGACAGTGGTGCAGCGCCGTCCGCGCTTGTGACGGAGGTCTATTGGCCGGAGGAGCTCTCCGTGCTGAAAAATCACGCAGTCAATCTGGACGAGCTCAACTACCTCGCCAGACGCATGGAGAGCTTCGACGCGCTCGAATATGACCAGTTCCTCGTCGGCATCACTAAGCTGGAAAACCCAAGTATGAAAGACCTCATTAACCTGACATTCAATCTCGATACTGTTAAGATAAGGAAATCTGACAGCAAAAAAGCTCCCCCCTCCATTTCAGAGGAAATGGACGGGGGAGCTTTACCTATTTCTGTTGTTTCCTGTTGTGCTTACTTCGCGGGCAGGACAATGACCTGTCCTTCATAGATGGTGTTAGCATTTACAAGACGGTCGGCATTGCGCTCGAAGATAGCCTTGTACTTCATCAAATCGCCGTAGGCCGCTTTGGCGATAGCGCCAGCTTTTGAACTGCCCTCGTAAAGGGCATTGGCGTTCGCAAGGCGGTCGGCTTTCATGGGGGAGGATATGTTGTTTCGGAAGGATGGAAGTTATCTAAATTTTTTTATAGGATGTCTGATAACCGTTTTCCATTTTTCTGGAGCAACCTTTCTTGCATCAGCCATGTATATTTCATGATGTAATCTTTCCATACTCATGTCATTAACATATCCATTCTGCTCCAAATACGTATCCATAAGTACAACTGTTGCGGGTTCATCATCAAATGTTCCCAAGTGCATTATTTGAACACACAATCCCTCGTCAACAGTCAAAAACGCAGCCGATGAACAATCTATTTTCTTCTTTTTAGTTGCTGTTTCAACTGCCCATTCAAAGTCTTTTTGACTTATAAAATCTAGCAGGCGGATAACTGAAATCCAATTAAATGAATTTTTGTCCGTGTAGTCTATGCCATCTATGTTGTCTTTCCACCAAAATCCTTCAAGCGGTGGAACTACATACTCAAAAAATCCTTCAATTTTGTAATCCGTCTTATAACTCATTTTCAAAGTATATGCAACAGCATATAATACACTAATTGCTTGTTGATATGCCCCGTTATCTTCGTTAGGATTACCTTTTCCCCTGATTGCAATATAATTTGCTTTAGGAACAGTTACAATCTCTGGTTTATTTTTAGGCATATAAAACTCTTTGTATTCTTTCTTAAAATCAAAAGCCATAGTTATCTCCTTAAATTCAGGTTTGTTTTCTCCATTTCTATCAAACCTATCATATCATGCTTTTCTATGCAAGGCAATAAAAAGACGGGCAGGGCGAAGCCCACGATAGAATTTTTGCCTTAACGGGCAAAACTGACTGCATTTTTCAAAAAAGGAACGGGGACACTTTTTTGCGTCCCCTGATTTTTTGATACAGTAAATAATCTTGTTGAGATTTGTGTTTAGACTTCTCTCTGTTGCAGCTTTTCAAAATATGCGTTGATTTTTTTGACAGTATCATGGCTTGTTAAAAATTGAGAGCGGCGTACCAATCCAAAGCAAAGATACATTCTTGTTTCTGCGGTTTTACGGCGCTGTTAAGCAGGCGGCACATTTATTTTTCTGAAAATGCCGCTTTTCAGCTCTTAAAACGGGCTTTTGCAAAAAAATATGGCACGGGGCAGGCATTTCAAAATGCCAACCCCGTGCCTTTTTCTGTCTATGACGCTACGCCGACGTTCGATAGGTGTACGCAGCAAAGGTCATTGGTTTGATTGTTCCGCGCTCCGCTTTTCGCCATTTCTTGTTGGAATGCTGAAAACTGTAAAGGGAGAGAGCCAGAGTTTTTTTCCTTTATTTTTCTTATCTTAACAGTGTTGCATTCAATCTGGATCGCTTCACGCTGTGCAAGGATGTCAGCAGCTACGGGAAGATCGGCAGAGCGTATGTGATGAACACGCAAGGTACTGTTCCCATGTATGACGAAGACGATCCCAAATACGCCGTTGTTGGCAAGGAACTCATCGACCGGGGACTGGCGCAGATTACAGAAAAAGGTTTGCTTATCTACGATCCCGCTGACAAGCTGGCCGAGCTGTACGACGGGCAGACTTTCCCGGAATACTATTATCGAGACGCTCCTGTGTGCGTTGAGACCTGTTATAACGGCTACAGCGAGCTGCTTCTGCTCCCCGACGCGGAGCTTGCGATCAAAAAGGCGCTTGTCCGCCTTGGCGCACCGTCTGATATGGTGTGCGGGATCCGGTTTCATGTCAACAGCGGAGAGCTGGCGGCATGGGAGCGGCGGCTTGAAGGCATCGCCCGCGGCGAGGGACTGTACGAGGTGAACGAGCTGCTTCGAGCGCTGGACAGCGAGGCTGTGGATTGGAACAAGCTGACCGCCGCCGTCGAGCTTGCGGGAGCGCAAAAGGCCGCAGACATCGCGGTCATCGCGGAGCGTCTGGATGAGTTCATCTTTATCCCAAATGCCAAAGACGAGGCCGACATCGCCCATTTCCTCGTGGACAATGTGGCGGATTATGAGATGAACATCGATATGGAGGACTATTTCGACTTTGACGGCTTCGGCGAGTTCTTTGCCGAGGAACACGACGGGCGCTTCGTCAGCAGCGGCTTTATCTGCCTTGAAAGCGGCGGGAGCATGGAGGAGTTTCTCGAAGAGCTTGAATCTGATAACGAGGGCATGAGCATGGGGGTGATGTGATATATGGCTGTATGACCGTCATGGCTTTGGATAGGCGCGGCAACAGCACAGTATCCACGACACCAGAAATTTCTTGACCCCTACTTGTACTTCAGAGTAGCGTACCGGTCAAATATCATTAGGCTGCTCTTTCCCTTATAGGCCTCTCTGACGTTTATGTCCGAAAAGAAGCTGCTCTTTTTTGATCATTTCCCCAACAAGCGGAAATCAATTTCCTTTTAAGGAAATTGATTTCCTCAGTCTGTCAAAGAACCTCCATTTTCAACCGGCGAAAACAGGGGTGTAGCTATAA
>CAVIIB010000015.1:0-32458 GCA_963642815.1 Oscillospiraceae bacterium
CGATGTCCTCCGCGAGAAGCTGCATGGTCTTTTCGACCTGCGCCAGCTCCAGCATATCCCCAAAAACCTCGTTCATGCGCTCCAGCGCATCGTCCAGTGCGCCGGAGGTCGTGGCGAAGCCGTAGGGCAGCACCGCACCGGGCGCTGCGTCCGTCTTGAAGCGGTACACCGGCACATTGACACTCATGATGTTGCGGCTCGACACGTCAAGCTCCACACTGCTGCGCCCGCCGAGCAGACTTTGCTCCAGCATATCGGGACTCATCACGGCGCTGGCCATATCCATCGCGGCGAACGCCTCCGTCAGCCCCTTCTCCACCTTTTCGCGGAGCTGCTTATTGCGGCGCACGATGTCGAGAAACTGGCGCATCTCCTCGTCGCGCTTATCCTTGAGCAGCTTATGTCCACGCGAGGCGGTGCGCAGTCGCGCTTTCATCTGGTTCAGCACCATTCTTGTCGGGGTTATGGCTGTGCTTGGCATTCGATCACCTCATTTCGGCGCTTATTTCTTGGGCATATATTTTTCGATATGCTCCAGCTTGACGCGCTTCAGCTCGCTTCGCGGCAGGAGGCTCAAAAGCTCCCAGCCGAGGTCGAGCGTCTGCTCGATGGTGCGGTTGGTGTTGTTGCCTTGGCTCACATAGCGCTTTTCAAATTCCTCGGCGAATTTCGCGTATTGCTTATCCGTCTCGGAGAGCGCCGCCTCGCCCAGTATCGTCATGAGCTCCTTGGCCTCCTTACCGGCGGCATAGGCGGCGAAAAGCTGGTTCATCGTGCCGGAATGATCCTCGCGGGTCTTGCCCTCGCCAATGCCCTTGTCCTTGAGACGCGAGAGGCTGGGCAGCACATCCACCGGCGGGACGATGCCCTTGCGGTGCAGCTCACGCGAGAGGATGATCTGCCCCTCCGTGATGTAGCCGGTGAGGTCGGGGATGGGGTGGGTCTTGTCGTCCTCCGGCATGGTGAGGATGGGGATCATGGTGATAGAGCCCTTCTTCCCCACGCGGCGACCGGCGCGTTCGTACATGGTGGCGAGGTCGGTGTAGAGGTAGCCGGGGTAGCCACGGCGACCGGGGACTTCCTTCTTCGCCGCCGAGATCTCGCGCAGCGCCTCGGCATAGTTCGTGATGTCGGTCATGATGACCAAAACGTGCATATCCTTTTCAAAGGCGAGGTACTCCGCCGCCGTCAGCGCCATGCGCGGCGTGGAGATACGCTCGACCGCCGGGTCGTTCGCCAGATTGGAAAAGACGACGGCACGGTCGATAGCGCCCGTGCGGCGGAAGTCTTGGATGAAGTATTCGCTTTCCTCAAAGGTGATGCCGATGGCGGCGAACACGACGGCAAAGGCCTCGTTCGCGCCCAGCACCCGCGCTTGACGCGCAATTTGGGCGGCCAGCGCCGCATGGGGCAGGCCGGAGCAGGAGAAGATGGGCAGCTTCTGTCCGCGGACAAGGGTGTTCAGACCGTCGATGGTGGACACACCCGTTTGGATGAACTCCGCCGGGTAGGCTCGCGCCGCCGGATTCATGGGCAGACCGTTGATGTCCTCATACTTCTCCGGCAAAATGGCGGGACCGCCGTCGATGGGCTCACCCATGCCGTTGAACACGCGACCCAGCATATCCTCACTCACGCCGAGCTGGAGCGGATGACCGAGGAAGCGCACCTTGGACTCGGCGAGATTGATACCCTGCGCCGACTCGAAAAGCTGCACCACGGCGGTGTCGCCGTTGACCTCCAGCACCTTGCCGCGCCGCTTCTCGCCGGAGGGAAGCTCGATCTCGGCGAGCTCGTCATAGGTCACGCCCTCGACATCCTTGACGACCATCAGAGGGCTTGCGATCTCACGGATGGTCTTGTATTCCTTAATCATGTCTCCTCCCCCTTTGCGACAGCCGCGTTGATCTGCGTCTGCATTTCCTCAACGATGCGCTTGTATTCCGCCTCATAGTTGGCGGGCAGCGTCATCTTGGCGCGACCGATCTTCTCTCGCGCCGGTATCGCCCAGAGCGCGTTCACATCCGCGCCCTTTTCCATGGCCTCGCGGCAAAGCTGGTCATAGCGGAGGATGAGGCCGAGGAGCTTGAACTGCTTGTCGTAGGAGGAATAGGCGTCCTCCTCCATAAAGGCGTTTTGCTGCAAAAAGTCCTCGCGCAGCATTTTCGCCGTTTCGAGCGTCATCTGCTCACCCGCACCGAGGGAGTCGCGTCCGACGAGCTTGACGATCTCGTTGAGGCTTGCCTCCTCCTGTAGCAGTGCCATGGCCTTTTCGCGCTGCTCCATGAAGCCGGGGAAGTTTTCCTCGTACCACGGGCGAAGCGTATCGACATAGAGGCTGTAGGAGGTCAGCCAGTTGATGGCCGGAAAGTGGCGGGCATAGGCCAAGGAGCTATCCAGCCCCCAGAACACCTTGACAATGCGCATGGTGGACTGGGACACCGGCTCGGAGGTGTCGCCGCCCGGAGGGGACACCGCACCGATGGCCGTGATGGAGCCGCTGCGCCCGTCGCTGCCGAGGCAATCAACTGCGCCGGCGCGTTCGTAATACTGGGCAAGGCGGCTGGCGAGATAGGCGGGATAGCCCTCCTCACCGGGCATTTCCTCCAAGCGCCCGCTCATCTCGCGCAGCGCCTCCGCCCAGCGGGAGGTGGAGTCGGCAAGCACCGCCACATCATAGCCCATGTCGCGGAAATACTCCGCGATGGTAATGCCGGTATAGATGGACGCCTCACGCGCCGCCACCGGCATATCGGAGGTGTTTGCGATGAGCACCGTCCGCTGCATAAGGCTCTCGCCCGTGCGCGGGTCGGTCAGCTCCGGAAACTCCATCAGCACGTCCGTCATCTCGTTGCCGCGCTCACCGCAGCCGATGTAGACAACGATGTCCACATCCGACCACTTGGCGAGCTGGTGCTGCACCACGGTCTTGCCGGAACCGAACGGGCCGGGGACAGCCGCCGTGCCGCCCTTGGCGATGGGGAACATCGTGTCGATGATACGTTGGCCGGAGTTCATCGGACGCGAGGGCATATGCTTGGACTTATAGGGTCGCGCCACGCGCACCGGCCAGCGCTGCATCATGCTTATCTCGTGGCGCTTGCCGTCCTCGCTCCGCACGACGGCGATCGTCTCGTCCACGGTATGCTTGCCATGCTCGATGGAATCAAGCACGCCGGACACGCCGACGGGGACCATGATCTTATGCAGCACCGCCGTCGTCTCCTGCACCGTGCCGAGCACGTCACCCGGCTTGACGATGGAGCTGACCGTGGCGGTGGGGCGGAAGTCCCACTCCTTCTTGCGGTCAAGGGAGGTCACGTCCACGCCGCGCCGGATGGTGTCGCCGGTCAGGGCGCGAATGGCCACCAGCGGGCGCTGGATACCGTCGTAGATGTTTGTCAGCAGACCCGGCCCAAGCTCCACGGACATGGGCATACCCGTCGTCTCCACGGACGCGCCGGGGCCGAGGCCGCTCGTCTCCTCATAGACCTGAATGGAGGCGCTGTCGCCCTTCATTTGGAGTATTTCGCCGATGAGCCGCTGGTCGCCCACGCGCACCACGTCCGAGACGTTTGCGTCGGCAAGTCCCTTTGCCACGACCAGCGGGCCGGAGACTTTTGTAATCGTTCCGCTCATGCTCTACCTTCCTTCCCAATCATTTGAGGATGTCGCTGCCGACGGCGCGTTCCACGGCGGCGTGCAGCGCGGACAGACCCATGCCGAGCGAGCCGCTCCGCCCCGGAATGAGGATGATGGCCGTCTCCGGGCTGTCCTTGAATTTGTCGATGTCGGCCTGTATCGAGGCCGCGAGATTTTCTTCGATATAGATGATGGAATATGTGCTCTCGCCGCCGGTGGCCGTCAGCTCACGCAGCAGCTTATGCGCCTGCTGCGGCTCCTCCGCCGGAAACACATCCAGCCCCAGCGCCTTGAAGCCCATGACGGTCTGGCCGGAGCCGATCACGGCAATTTTATACATAGCTTTCACGCAGCCTTTCCCGTATGGTCTCGGCGCTCATGCCGTTTTTCTTGCCGAGAAGCACCGTCCGCACGGCGACGCTCTCCAGCTCCAGCGCGTTCAGAAACGCCAGCACCGGCGCAGACCCGGCCATGATGTATTTGGCGCTGTCAAGCCAGCGCGTCAGCGCGTTTTCACAGGCGGACTCAAACGCCGTCAGCGTCCCGCCGCCCATAGCCTCCGCGCCCAGCGCCGCCACATTTTGGAATATGTCCGTGGAAAACAGCGCCGCCAGCGCCTGCGGGTCGTCAGAAGCGTCCGCAACGAAGCTCTCCGAGACGTTCCCGCACGGTATCATTGCGGCCTCCACGAGCGACTTATCCATGCCGCTCCGCCGCGCTCTCACCGCGCTGCGCAGATTTGCGCCGTCAATGCAGAGCCGCACATAACGGCTGTAAAAGTCGTCGGACAGCGTTTGTGTCATGTCGAGAAGCTGGGCGTAATAGGCGCGGTCAAGCCGGAGATCCACGCGCTGCGCGTCGCCGGTGCGGTCAAGCAGCGTCCGCGCCTCATGCAGCGCGTCGCCGAGATAACCGGGCAGCGCCTCGTAGCTCTCGCTGCGGTAGCACTCCGCCATGAGCGCCGGGTCAACATTGCCGCAGGCGGACAGCAGCCGCTCCGCACTCCCGTGTGACTTCACCAACACTTTTATATTATGGTAGTCATAACGGAGGCGAAAGGCCGTAAGCAGCGCAGACTCTGGGCAGTGCGCGGCGATGTCGCGGAGTATCCGCTCCCGATGGTCGGCAATGGTCTGCTCCAATTGGGTATCATCCATGCCGCTCATGTCCGGGTAGCCGCAGTCAAGAAGCTGCTTGGCAGCCTCGTCAAAGCTCGCCGCCTCACACATCTTTGCCCGCCGCTCCTCCGTCAGAAGCTGGGTCTCCCGTGCGCGGATGTTCGTACACAGGAAGATGTATTCATCGTTTTTTACATGGTCAGACAAATCGCTTACCTCCCCGCCACGGGGCTTCAGGCAAACAGCAGGGCGGCCACCTCGGCGGCCATGTCCTCCCGTGCCTGTGCCATGAGCGCCTCCACCGTGCAGTTCGTTTCAACGCTCCCCTGCCGGACGACAATGCCTCCGGCAAAGCTGCCGCTATCGTCCGCAATCGTCAGCTCGGCGGTTTTCCCGACGCTCGCCAGCGCCTCATTCGCCGCCGCGAGAACCTTTGCCGCCACGGTCTTTTTGTCCGCCGCGTTGAACACAAGCTCCTCACGCCCGGTGACGGAGGCGGCGACCGCCTTATCCGTCAAAAAGCGGATATAGTCCGCCCGCGGCATGGACAAAAGCTCACGCTCCGCCCGGTCGAACACGGAGACGACCGTCTCCTGCTTAAAGGCGAGGATGTTTTTCCGCGCCTCCATCTCGGCGGTGCTGGCAAGGCGGGCGCTGCGATCCTCGACCACCTTCATGCCCTGCTTCATACGCGCCCAATAGCGCTCCTGCGCCTGCTTTTCCGCGTCGGCGCGGACTTGGGCGCAGCGGCTTTCCGTATCCTGCGCCATCGCTGCGGCCTCCGCCGCCGCGTCGGACTCGATACGCGCCGTAATTTTGTCAATTCCGTTCATAGCAGTCCCTCTTTCCAGAGAGCGATCAAAATGCGTTGAGGATCATCAGAATGGAAACGAGCAGGGACAGAATGGCGTAGAACTCGACCGTGACGCAGAGGATGATGCCCTTTGACCAGTCCTTGGGCTTCTTGGCGACAAGGCTGATGCAGGAGGCCGCGACACGTCCTTGGAAGATGGCGGACTGCCAGCCGCCGAGTGCCATAGGCAGGCAGGCGACAAAGAGCGTCAGCCCCTCCATGCCGGTGAGCTCGCGCAGACCCGTGCCGCCGAACAGACCGATCTGCATCATGGCCATGAACCAGATGACCAGACCGTAGAGACCCTGTGTGCCGGGGATGACCTGCAAAATGAGGCACTTGGAGAAATGCTCCGGATGCTCGCAGAGCAGACCGGAGGCCGCCTCACCCGTCAGACCGCAGCCACGAGCCGAGCCGACGCAGCACAGACCGGCGGCAAGACCGGCGCCGAGGAATGCGAGCATAAGACCGCCATACTGGTTGAGAAATTCCATTTTAGTTTTCCTCCTTAATGATGTCTACATATTTTGTATTCAAATCAAGCGGCTCAAAGGGACGACCGCCGTCCTTATAAAAGCGTCCGAAGAACTCAAGGCACTGAAGCCGCAGGTCATGGACATAGCAGCCGAGGATATTGAGCGCGAAGTTGAGCGTGTTGCCGATCGCGGAGATGATGACGAAGCAGATGAGCTTCACCGGCACGGTGCTGCCCGGAATGGCGGCCAGCGTGTTGAAAACCGTGGCGATAATGCTGCCGGAGAGCATGAGCGCCATGAGGCGCGAATAGGAGAGGATGTCGCTGAAAAAGCCCGTCGCGCCGTTGTATACGGCGACGAATACGCCCGTCATGCCGCCGAGAAAGCTTTTTTTGAGAACAAACTGTCCCACGACAAGCATAGCGCAGCCGAGCAGTAGGATAACAGGCAGTCCGTTGACACTCCCGACACCCAGCGCCATGAGACCAAGCCCCGCCAGAATGACCCACCATGTCACCTCGTCAAACAGCGCGTCCAGCCAGTCCCCGGCGCGGCACTTGTTCACCACGCTCACGGTCATGCCCGTGACGGTCTGGATCACGCCGAGGCAAAGGGCGCCGACGAGGATGGACATCGTATCCTCCAAGGGCGTGAACAGCGAGGGCAGCGTCGTGAAGCTCGTGTTCGGGTCGATGATGGCGGCGATACGCGGTAGAAAATCGCCGAAGAAGCCGCCGGTCAGCGCACCGAAGATGAAGGTGGATATGCCGCAGTAGAGCAGCAGGTCGGCAAAATCCCGCATGGAGGGGCGTGGGCGCGTTTTTTTCAGCACCAGCACCGCTCCGGCGATCATCAAAAGTCCGTAGCCCATGTCCGCCATCATCATGCCGTAGAAGAAGATGAAGAACGGCGCCATCAGGGGGTTCGGGTCTGTCCCGTCGTAGGCCGGGAGGCTGTACATATTCGTGACCATGTTCAGCGCACGGGAGAACACGTTGTTCTTGAGGCGCACCGGCACATCGGGGTATTCCTCCTCGCCGGGGTCGCGCAGCTCCCACGCACATTCAAAGCGTTCGAGCAGCGCCTCCAAGTCGCCCTGCCGTTCGGCGGGACACCAGCCCTCGATCGCAACGACAGATTCCGTGCCACTCAGCTTTTCCACGGCCTCGGCGCGGGCGAGCACGATCTCCATGCGGTCTGCGCCGAGCTTCAGCTCATCCCGCGAGGCGGCACAGGCCACGATCTCCTTTTCTAGCGATTTTTTCTTAGTCTCCAAGGCGGCAGTCTCACGCCGCAGCGCCGCGATATTCTCACGCGCCGTGCCGCTCACGCCGGGAAAACTCACCGTCTCAAAGCCGGTCTCCCGCAGCGCCGCAAGCACAGCGTCGCGCTCGTTTTTCATGCAGAGCACCAGAAAGCGGTGCTGGTCAGCGTCGCTCGACACGCGGTAGAGCTGCACCGCATCCGATACCTCACTCGCCGCCCGTTCAAGCGCCTCCGGCTCTCCCTCCGCCCGCAGCGTTCCGAAGATCGCGGCGACGGTTTTCGTGCCCGTTGCATCCAGCGGGTAGTCGAGCGGCTCCCACGGCTTGAGCGATTCCGCGAGCGAGCGCTTGGCGGAAAGCTCCGCCTCGCAGCGGCGCACCCGCTCATCGAGGCCGACGATACGCTCCGCAAGCAGCAGGTCGGATTGGAGCGCCGCCTCGTCCATGACGCTTTCCTCCGCCACCTCCGGCCTCGGTGCAAGGAGCGAGCCTTTCTCCGGCGCATAGCTGTCCAGCAGCTCAAGCGCGTGTGCAAGCGTCGCCTGCTCCGTGCGCAGCGTGACCGTGTCGCTCGTCTCAGGGCGAAGCTGCGCCGCAGTCTCCGGCGGCGCCTCCGGCTCCGTTATCTCCATATTTCCAAAGCGCGACAGCTCCCGCATGAGCTCATCGCGCCGGGAGCGCAGCACAAGCAGCCGCACCCGTTTCATCTTGACAATGGCCATATCAGCCCTTCACGATCCTTTCCACGACCAGAGCAACCGCCTCATCCAGCTTCTTGTCGGAACGCGCCTTCATGGCGGCGCGGCGGTTTCTGGTGTTGGAGGCAAGCACCTGTGCGTTCTCGGTGGCCTTTTCATCGGCCTTGCGCTGGAGCTCCTTGACCTCCGCGTCGGCCTTTGCCTCCGCCGCCTGAAGCGCGATCTGCGCGGCGGCTTCCGCCGCCTGAAGCGATTTTTTCGCGTCCTGCGCTGCGGAGAGCTTGATCTGTCTGGCCTTTTCCTCGGCCAGCGCGATCGCGTCCATTGCTTCCAGAGACATCCGATTACCTCCTATATCTTGTAGATAAGAAACGCTATTCCTGCAAAAAATCGCAAAATAAAGCACACGAATACTATTCGTCCATCTATATGTTACATGAAAAGCCTCCAAAATGCAAGCGTTTTCTTCATGGATTTTTCGTTTTGGATTCAAATTTCTTCTGCGTGCCGTACCAAGGCGCCCCGCGCCCAAATTGCAATACGCGGCAAATCATGCTATAATCCCCTCGGAATCTACGGCACGGAGGTGCAACATGGCTCAACGATACGCAGGAAAACAGCTCGGCGACCGCCCGGACGGGCGCAAGCTCCGCACCACACCGTCCGGCGAGCGGCTTCTGCCGCTGCTCGTGCGCACACGCAGCGCCGCACAGGAGTGCTACCACGAGAGCGTGGAGGTTTCCTCGGCGCTCGTCTGGCTCGACGGGAAGGCACAGGAGGGGCTGGACGGCATCAACATGACCCATCTTGCCGCCGCCGCCTTTGTGCGCACGGCTGCGCGGCTTCCCTATATCAACCGCTTTGTCGCCGGACACCGTATCTATGCCCGCGACGGGCTGGATGTCCTGTTCGCCGGTCTCGGCGAGACCTATTCCTCCGAGGTCAAGGTGCGTCTGGACGGCAACGACACCGTGGCGGACGTGTACCGCAAGACCGTCAGCGCTATCGACGAGCTTCGCGCCGGCAACCGTGAGCATAACGCCGAGCGTATCACGGATATGCTCCTGCTGCTGCCGCGCTTTCTGCTGCGCCTTGGGGTGCAGCTTTTGCGGATGCTCGACTACTTCGGCCTTTTGACCCGCCGTCTGCTTTTTGCAAGCCCGTGGCACGCCTCGCTGCGCCTCTTTGATAATGCGCCCGCCGGTCTCGGCTCAAACGCCATGCCGCTTGCCGACCTTGGCAACACCTCCGTCTGTCTCACGCTCGGCGCGGTGCGCCGCACACTGGAGCCGGACGACAACGGACAGCTCATTCCTCGCCGCTGGCTCGACCTCGACATGACGGTAGACAGCCGTATCGCCACCAAGGCCGAGATCGAAAAGGCGCTGCTCTACTGGAAGCACTACCTCGCCGCACCGCAGGAGCTTGAAGCCGCGCCACGGCGCGTCGCAAGCGACGAAAACTAAAACCTCCGGCATTGTCAGTATACGCCCTCGCCCCGCAGCGTGATACGGTCACTCCTCCGCCGCTGTGAGTATTTTGAACAATTTTGCATGATATGCCCAAAAAGACAGAAGCAGCCGCCGGCCTCGCGTGTGAAGCCAGCGGCTGTGTTGTTTTTAGCGATATTATCCCATGCTGCGCTGCATGAACGCGGCGAGCATTTGGGCGGCTGCGCCGCGAGTGCAGAGTGCCGAGGGGCGGAGCTCGTCGCCGCCCACCATGCCGAGCGCCTGTGCGACGGCGGCATAGCCACGGTCGGCGGCGGGGACGACTGTCCAGTCCTCATACGTCGTCTGCCACACGCCGGACAGCTCGCAGGCCGCGCCGTAGCGCGAGGGGGTCAGCAGCATTTTCAGAAACGCCATGCGGCTCAATTTCGCTTCGGGCTTCCATGTTCCGGCCTCGATCATGCCGCTGCTCACGCAGAGAGAGCCGAGCGTCTCATCGTCCAGCTCGCCCGCGTTGGAGTAGCCCGCCGCTTGCAGCAGCAGGATGGCCGCCGTGCGCATATCGAGCGGCGCATCCGGCTTGAATTTGCCGCCGTCCAGACCGACACCGGCGCTGCCAAGGCGCTCGATGGCCGCCTTGTCCTCGCGCCCGGTCAGATCGTCATAGACATAGGCCGCGCCCTCCGGCGTATGGCTCACGACCTCGCCCGTCACGGCATCGACGCCGGAAACGCCGTCCGTCCCGTTATAATACCACGCGAGGCGCAGCTCCTCGACCCATGTGTAGCCGTAGTCCGCGTAGCTCGCGTAATCGGGGCTTGCCGTCACCGCGACCGGCCACGCCGCATAGCCTTGCGTCAGCTCCAGCGCGGCGATATACGCCTTGTGCGCCGTCGCCTCCGCGATGATCTTGGTGCTGCCGAAGCGCACGTCATCGTCCCATACGCGCTCGTAGGCTTCAATTGTGCCGCTCGCGCTGTTCACCGTGACGCTCAGGCGGTTTTCGGGATAGAAATAGCCCGCCTCCGTCTGCGCCCAGACCGTGTAGAGGTTGTAGCGCTCGCTTTGCTTCATCTCATCGGCTGCGACCTGCTTCAAAAACGCCTCGGCCACCGCCGCGTCCGCTTCCGCGTCCACCGCCGCCTCCGTCGTATTGGGCTCCCAGAGGGGATAGCTTGTGTACACGCCCAGCAGCTCGCCCGTCTTGGCATCGACCCGCAGGGTCTTGTATATTGTCATGTCGCTGCCGTAGCTGACCGCCTCATCATAGCTTGCGCGGCTGAAGCCGTAGAGCTGGTCGTCCGTCATTGTCCCGACATAGCTAAGCTCGCAGTAGATTGCGCCGTCCTCGTCGGACTGGGTATAGCGGGCGCTGCGCTGTGTGAAGCCGTCAAGCCCCAGCGCCTTGATGTCGCGCAGCAGCTTGTCGAGCGTCTGCGCGTCCTTGACCTCGGCATACCCCGCGATGGAGGCAAGCTCCACCTCCGTCAGGGAGCGCGTACCCGTATCGCCCGCCGCAGCCTCCGCTGTGCTGTTTGCCGCCATCATGGGCGTGTCGGGTCCGTTGCCGTCAAAGCTCGCGTACAGCGCATCCATGTCCACGCACTCGCCGCTCTGCGCGTCCACGATATGCCGCGCCGAGACCGGAACATAGCGCAGTGCCGCGTTGCCCTCGCCGTCGGACACCCAGTAAAGCTCCATCTTGACCGTATCCGCCAGCGCCTTGGCCGCCGTGCTCTTATCCACCGCTGCCTTGGCGGAGGGTATCTCGCCGACATACGCGCCGTAGCTGTCGCCGCGGCTGTAGGAGACAAGCTCGCCGTCGCTGTCGAGGCGGAGCGTGAAGTCGATGGGGCTGTCCACGCCGTTGAGGCAGATCACGCCGGTATAGCGGTAGCAGCCGCTGTCAAGCTCGGTATAGCGCCGCTCGATCACGGGCGTTTCGCCCTCACCGGCCAAGCGCGTGAGCCAGTCGTTCGCCCGCTTTTCGGCCTCCGTCTCGTCCAGCGCCGGGAATTGCGGGTCGAAGCCGTAGAAGACCGCGCCGTCCGTGCCGCTGTCATAGCGCCAGTAATCAAGCACCTTGCCATCGGCATCCGCCGTGGCGTTGATCGAGCTTCCCACGCTCGACCAGTAGAGCTCCCAGCGCCCGCCGAGCCAATCGTTCCAGTTGCCGGTGAAGCTGTCATAGTCGTCGGAGATTTCCAGCGTCTCCTTTACCGAAAGCGTGACCGCCGTCAGCGCGTCGTCCATCTCCTCGGCCAGCGCCGGTGCGCCCAGAGCCGCCGTCAGCGTCAGAACGAGCAGAAAACAAAGCAATTTTTTCATGCAAAACACCTCTGACCTTTCCTGTATTTCCATAGTGACACCCATAGGACGCAGCCCGTGTACAAAAAGTTCCCGTCTCGCGTCAGCCGGTACGCCGCAGCACCCAAAGGGCGTTCATCTGGTCGCTGATGGCTGAGAAGTCCCATTGCTTTTCGCTGTTCTTGCGGCTGTTCGGGTCGCGGATGCTCACGCGACCGTTGTCATAGCCCGTGAGAAGAATGAAGTGTCCGTCCGTGGTAAAGTCGCCGGGACCCATCACGCAGACAACAAGGTTGCCGACGGCGAGATTGTCCGCCACACGCTGCTCATCCGCGCCTATTTCCACCGCGTCCAGCCCCAGACGCTCCGCGCCCTCGCTGAAAAGCGCCCATGCCGTCCCCTCACCGGGTGCGGCGTAGCCCTGCGCCTCGCTCCAACGGGCGACCCACAGCGGGTCATAGCCCACATCGCCCGTCAGCCGGCTTGCCGCCATCGCCAGACAGCAAGGGCCGCAGCCGGTCAGCGCCAGCAGCCCGCCGCTGTAGCTCTCATAGCCCCAGCGCTCGTCCCATTGCAGATAGAGCGGCACCTCGTCCCCGATGGGCGCGAGGGCGATTTCGTGCGCCTTGCCGTGCTCCGCCGGGTAGTCGAGCACAAAGCGCCGCGTCTCCGCGTTGCGCGCCAGCAGCGACACAAGCTCGTCCGGATAGTCGTCCGTCGAGTAGCCGTGCAGAAAGGCATGGGCTCGCACCGTAGCCTCCGCCCGCGTCTCGTCCTTTGACAGCACTATGCTGACCCCGGTGAGCAGCGCCAGCACAAGCAGCCAGCCCATCACGCGCCGGAAGCAGCGCCGTCTCCACCGACGTTCCAACTCGCGCCGGGTCGGCTTGACCCGCTTCACCGCCGGACGTTCGGGCGGCGCGATATGCGACGGTCGCGGCGGTGCGCCCGCCACCATCCGGCGCTCATATTCATTTGGCTCTCGTATCCACTCCGCCAACGCTCTCGCTCCCTTTGGCCATTCTCACCCCTATCATACCACCGTTTGCGCCGCTTATTTCTTAGAATACGCCCGCAAAGTGATTAAGCTTTGTTAAACGCCATGTCCATCACGCTTTTTTGTTGCGATTTTGGAGCGGGGCGCGTGTCCCGCTCCTTTTGGCTTGGGAGAAAGACGTGAGGAATCCAAGCAACGATCTCTCATCGCTCATTCCATCAATCATTCCATCGCTCAAAGGTGCAAATGGGCGAAGAAAAAGGCTCAGGTCGTGACCTGAGCTTTTTCTATGGGGAATGAGGACAAAATGAAAAAGATGAAATCGTCTCTTGCGATTTTTATACCGAAAACTGGGCGCTTGTTGCGTGATTGGGGCTATGTGCTTGCTCCGCTGCATCAATATTGATACACGCCGCCGCCGAGGAATTCGCGGAGGAGGGCGTTGGGGGCGAGGTATTTTGTGTCGATGGGGACGAAGCGCTCCAACGCGGGGGCGACGGCGCATATCTCCTCGCGGCGGTCGATACCCTCCGGCACGCTTTGGAGCATGGGAAGCGCCGCCGTGCGCATGACGCAGCACTCGTAGGGAAAGGCCGTGTCGAGCCGCAGGTCGGCTTTCATTTTGAACGGCGTGATATATTTTTTCTCGCCCTCGCGCACGTTCGCCCACATCGCCATCGTCTCCGTGGGGTCTGCGCCGCGAAAGAGGCTGTCGCGCACGATACGCCGCACCATCCGCAGCCACGTTCCCTTGAACACATAGCTCTCGCCGCCGTTGGTGGTGTTGCTGCGGGCCGAGATATAGAGCTTGAACGCCTCCGGGTGGACGTCGGTGATCCGGCTGTTGAGCGCGTGTATGCCCTCGAAGATGGCGACCTCGTTTTTGCCGAGGCGCAGCGACATAGACGGCTCGATCACCCGCATACGCCGCGCAAACTCATACTTCGGGATGAAAATGCGCTCGCCACGGGACAGGAGGGTGAAGTGCTCGTTCAGCAGATCCATATCCAGACAGAGTGGGCTTTCAAGGTCATAGTCGCCACTCGCGGTACGCGGTGTACTTGTGGGCGTCACGGTCTTGAAATAGTTGTCCATGGCGATGCTGTGGCTCTGTACGCCACGGGCGCGGAGCTCGTCGCGTATGCGCATGGCCGTGGTCGTCTTGCCGGAGCCGGAGGGGCCGGACAGGAGGACGATGGGACTTTCGGGGAGATTGTCGATGATACGCCGGGCGGCATCGGCGATACGCTCGTTGTAAAGCGCGTCGCAGTCCGCGATGAATTTGGCGGGGTCGGCGCTTGCCGCCGCGTTGATCTCTTGCAGCTCAAAGGCCATTTTGCTTGATCCTTTCGATATATTCGCGGGGATATTTCGGGTTCACATGACGGCGGACGGAGCCGTCCGGCGCGGGGAATTTGCTCGACCCACCTGCGCCGAGCGCCACCACGTCGCAAAGCTCCTCCATCATGCATATGTTATAGAGATTCTCCGTATGCGGCTTCGCCCAGCCGAGGTTTTCAAAGCCGCCGGACATATATTTTTGGCGGTAGAGATAATACGGCGCATAGCCCGCCGCAGCAAGGCGCACCGCCGCCTCGTCCAGCATGGACGCGACCTCATGCGCCGCCGGAAGCGTCTCCGGCCTCTGCGCGAGGTAGGAGCCGTTTTTGATGGAGAGGGTGTGGACGGTGATGTTCTCCGGCGCGAGCGCCAGCACCGCGTCGAGCGTGTGCGAAAAGCCGCTGGGCGTGTCCTTGGGTAGCCCCGCAATGAGATCCATATTCAGCGCAAAATCGCCCGCCTCGCGCACCAGCGCCACCGCGTCCCGTATATCCTGCGCCGTGTGGAAGCGGCCAATGGCCGCAAGTACCTCGTCGGACATGGACTGCGGGTTGACGGACAGGCGTGTGACACGGTGGTCATGCAGCACGCGCAGCTTCTCCGCCGTGATGGTGTCGGGTCGTCCGGCCTCCACGGTGTACTCCCGCAAATGGGAGAGGTCAAACTCTCGTGCCAGCGCGGTGCAGAGCGCGTCAAGCTGCTGTGCGGAGAGCGTCGTCGGTGTGCCGCCGCCCATGTAGAGCGCCACCGGGCGCAGCCCCGCCTCACGCACCCGCTGCGCTGTCTGCGCGATCTCCCTGTGGAGTGCCGCGAGATAGGGCTCGGTCAGCTTGAGATTCTGACCGACTGCCGAGGCGATGAAGCTGCAATAGGCGCAGCGCGTGGGGCAGAACGGGATACCGACATAGAGGCATATATCCCCCGGCGCCAGCGAGCGCTTGGCAGCGAGCGCCGCCAGCGTGGTCGTATGGCAGATGTCCGCCCGCTCCGGCGATACGTCGAAGTCGCGGGCAAAATCCGCCGCCGTTTTCCCCTCGGCGAGATACCGTGCCAGCAGCTTACCGGGCTTTACGCCGGTCAGTGCGCCCCACACGGGCTTTTCATGTCCCGACGCGAGCGAAGCACGGTAAAACGCAAGCTTCACCGCCCGCTGCTCCTGCCGGTTTTGCTCCAGCACGGAGCTATACGGCTCGACCGCCGCCTCGCCGTGAAACACGCCGCCGTGCAGGACAAGCTCGCAGTGTACCATACCCTCCGCGAGCGAGATCGTCACGCGGTCGCCGTCCGTCGGCTGTGCCGGATAGCTGGGGCGCTCCGCCGGATAGAGCGTCAGCAGCATTTGCTCCACGGCGTATTTATAATCGTGTCCTATCAATACTATGTCCATATTTCGCGTTCCCTGCCTTGATTTTATCCGAATTCTATTATATCATGTGTGCGGTGCAAAGACACCAATTTTATTTGGAATGGTTGTGTAGCCCATGAAAACGGACATTGTTATCGTTGGCGCGGGTCCTGCCGGTATTTTTACGGCGGTGGAAATGCTGCGCCTTGGCAGCCGCAAGAAGATCACCATCGTCGAAAAGGGCAAGGCCGTGGAAAAGCGCCACTGCCCCAAGAATGAGACAAAACGCTGCCTCAACTGCAAGCCCTATTGCGCCATCACCACAGGCTTTTCCGGCGCGGGCGCATTCTCCGACGGCAAGCTCTCGCTGAGCTATGAGGTCGGCGGCGACCTGCCCACGCTCATCGGCGCGGAGACGGCGCAGCAGACGATTGACTATACCGACGGCATTTATCTCGAATTCGGCGCGGATGAGCATATCGAGGGGCAGGAGGAGACGGAGGAGGTCAAGGCCATCCGTACCCGCGCCATACGCGCCGGACTGCGGCTCGTGAGCTGCCCCATCCGCCACCTTGGCACGGAGCGGGCGCACCAGCTCTATGAGGACATCGAGCACTGGCTACAGGAGCGCGGCGTGGACATACTCTTTGACACGGAGTGTACCGGCTTTCTCGTGGAGGACGGGCGCTGTGCCGGTATCACCTACCATGACGGCCATCAGGAGCGGGAGCTGCGGGCGGCGGAGACCGTCGTCGCCACGGGGCGGCGCGGTGCGGACTGGCTTGAAGCGCAGTGCTCGGAGTATGGCATTGACCATGTTCCCTCCACGGTGGATATAGGCGTTCGTGTGGAGGTGCGCAACGAGGTCATGGACGTGGTGAACCGTGTGCTTTATGAGTCCAAGCTCATCGGCTACCCTGCGCCGTTCAAGAATAAGGTGCGAACGTTCTGCCAGAATCCCGGCGGCTTTGTGGCGCAGGAGAACTATGACAACGGGCTTGCCGTCGTGAACGGCCACTCGTTCAAGGAGCTGAAAAGCGACAACACCAACGTCTCCATCCTTTGCTCCCACAACTTCTCCGTCCCGTTCAACCAGCCCATCGCCTACGCGCAAAAGGTCGGCGAGCTTACCAATATGCTGGCCAACGGCCATATCCTCGTCCAGCGCTTCGGCGATATACTCGACGGCAAGCGGACATGGGAAAAGGAGCTTAGCCGCTCGAATGTCCGTCCGACGCTGCCGGATGCCGTGGCGGGCGATATTACCGCCGCCATGCCCTACCGCGCCATGATGAACATCATCAACTTCATCAAGGCGATGGACGAGGTCGTCCCCGGCTTCGCGGCGTATGAGACGCTGCTGTATTCGCCGGAGCTTAAATTCTATTCCAACCGCGTGAAGATGGACGCCGACTTCAACACCTCGCTGCCCGGTCTGCACTGTCTGGGCGACTCCTCCGGCTGGACACGCGGACTGATGATGAGCTCCGTCATGGGGGTGCTCATGGGGCGCAAGCTCGTGTAAAAATATCGCGAAAAGCGACAAAAAAACGTCGCTAAAATAGCCGTTAAAAAATACTTTATACAAACGACAAAGATTTGACGGAAAAATGGTTGCCAAATGGCGCGAAAGATGTTATACTGTCAGCAAATTACAAGCTAATCATAGGAGGAACAGAATCATGGCCAGACCCAAGGGAAGCAAAAACCGCAAGAAGACCGATTTCACCGCGCTAATCGAGGAGAAGCTCAAGGAGAAGCAGGGCGTTGAGGCCGACATTGCCAAGACCGAGGCGCAAATCGCGGAGCTCAAATCCAACATCCAAGCGCTGCGCGAATCCATCAAGGTCCAGAAGGCGACGGTACGCGCCGCCGAGAAGAAGATCGCAAAGCTCGAATCGAAGCGCCTTGCCGCCGAGACAAAGGCGGTCGAGGAATCGAAACGCGCCGAGGCGGAGGACGTTCTCAAAAAGCTGCTCGCGAGCGGTGTGAGCGCCGGAGAGATCCTCGAAAAGCTGAAATGAGCCGACAGGGGTGCAGCCGCACCCCTGCGCCGACCTATCATTGACCATGACAAGCAAAATCAAGCGCGTCGGTATTATCCTGCTCGTCTGGATCGCGGTGATCTGGATACACTCCATGATCCCCGCCTCCGGCTCGTCGCAGGAAAGCCGCTGGGTCGGGAACATTTTAAGACCATTCCTCAGCCTTTTTGTCGGCGCGGAAAACGTCACCGACCACCTTGTCCGCAAGCTGGCGCACTTTGGCGAGTACACCCTGCTTGGCGTACTCATGGGGGCGCTGCTGTGGCTGAAAAAGCGCCGCTCCCTTTTCCATTGGAGCTATGCGCTGCTCTGTGCGCTGGCCGTTGCCGTGCTGGACGAGAGCATACAGCTTTTCTCGCCCGGACGCGCCGCGCAGGTGACGGATGTCCTGCTCGACACGGCGGGAAGCCTGACGGGGCTGCTTTTGATGGCCGCCGTCATGGCGATAGCGTCCCGCGGGAGAGTGGGGGAGTGAGCAAATGGCGCGATATGCGGACACAGACCGCTATACCGCTGATGAGACGCGGCTGTGGCGGGAGATCGAGGCGAGACAGGGATGCACCTTTTTCACTAGCCGGGGGCTTCCGTATTCCTACAATGTTCGGGGCAATGAGCTTTTCATCAGCCGCCGCGACAAATCCATCACACGGGCAACCGTGAACATGGCCTATCACCGGGCGCAGCAGTTCATGAAGGCGGAGGGCTGCGTTCGTGGGCCGAAAAGGCTCGGCGTATTCGGCGCGAGCTACCTTTATCCGCTGCTTCTTGACATGGGCGTTCTTCGGGACGCGCCATCGGAGACCCCCTCGGAGGACGAGGGTCAATAAAACGGGAGAGAAGAACATATAAATGAACAAGTCCGGCGAATATTATGAAATCGACCTTTTGCAGCTTCTGCGGCTGCTGTGGCGCAAGGCGTGGATCATCGCGCTGACGGCGGCTGTCGGCGGCGTGGCGGCGTTCTGCATCGCGGCCTTTGCGATAACGCCCAAGTACGAGGCACAGGCCATGCTGTATGTCAACAACAGTGACATCTCCGTCGGCTCGGCGAAGCTCTCCATCAGCAGCACCGACCTGACGGCGGCGCAAAGCCTTGTCGATACATACATCGTCATTCTGAACAGCCGCGCCACCCTCAACGAGGTCATCAATGAGGCGGGGCTGGATATGAGCTATAACACGCTGAAGCAAATGCTTTCTGCGAGCTCGGTCAACAGCACGGAGATTTTTAGTGTTACCATCACCGACACCGACCCGCGTGAGGCGGAGCTTATCGCGAACACCATCGTAGACGTGCTGCCGGATCGCATTGCGGACATCGTGGACGGAAGCTCCGTGCGCGTCGTTGACTATGCGGTCGTTCCCTCTGTGAAGTCCTCGCCCAACATCACGCGCTTCACGGCGATCGGGCTGCTGCTTGGTCTTGTTGCCGCTTGTGCGGTCATCACGATTTCCATGCTCCTCGACACCCTCATCCACAACGAGGACTACCTCATGAACACCTACGACCTGCCGGTGCTGGCGGTCATACCCGACTTGGAGGAGCGGAGCGACAACTCCTATTATAGCGCCTACTCCTATAGCGCCCATACGTCGTCGTCGAGGTCGTCGCGAACACGAACGCTGTCCACGGCAAAGATAGCGGGCAAGCCCGTTGCAAAATCCACCACAAAGCCCGCCGAGAAGCCCGAAGCGAAGTCCGAGGCAAAGCCCGCCGCGAAGACAGGCACACGGGCAAGGACGGACGGCAAGGCAAGCTCCGGCGTGGCGAAGCCGGTAAAGGACACGTCGGAGGACGTGGCGACAAAGCCGGAAAACGGAAAGCGGGGTTGAGGACGATATGGCGAAAAGACACGAAAATGCCTACATCAAGGAATACAAGCAGTCCAAGACCAAAAGTATGTCCACCACCGCTGACCGGCGCAAGCGTATCGGCAAGCGCCTGAGCTTCGGCGCGTCCGAGGCGTATAAGCTGCTGCGCACCAACCTCGTGTTCAGCATGGCGGACGAGGAGGCCTGCAAGGTGATCGGTCTCACGAGCGCCCTGCGCGGCGAGGGCAAGAGCACAACGGCGGCCAACCTCGCCTATTCGCTGGCGGAGAGCGGGAAGAAGGTTCTGCTCGTCGAGGCGGATATGCGTATCCCGGTCATGGCCTCCATCCTGCGGCTGGACGAAACACCCGGTCTGTCGCACGTTCTGGCCGGCTTGAGCGACCTCAACGACGCGGTGCGGAAGACCCCGCTGCATTCGGGGCTGTCCGTCATCACCGCCGGTGAGATACCGCCCAACCCCTCGGAAATGCTGTCCTCCAAGCGCATGGAGCAGGTGCTGGAGGCGCTGAAGCCCTCCTTTGAATACATCATCATCGACCTGCCGCCCGTCAACGCCGTCAGTGACAGCTTGGCGGTGGCGCGGCTGCTCTCCGGCATGATCATGGTCGTGCGCCAGAACTACTGCGACCAGTCCTCGCTTGCGGAGGCGATGCGCCGCATGGAGCTGATGGAGGTCAAGCTGCTGGGCTTCGTCCTCAACGGCGCGGAAACGCCGGAGAAGCGCTACAAGAAATACGGCTATCGCTACGGCAAATATAAATACGGCTACGACCACTCTTATTCATACGGCTATGGATATGGAAGAAGATCATCCAATAGTGAAATGAATAATATGAATGATACAGAGCTTACCCCCCCCCAGTATACAGGGGCGGAAATGAATAAATATGCAAAGGATCGTTGACCTGCACACCCACGTCCTGCCCGCTGTGGACGATGGCAGCCGGAGCGTTGAGGAGAGCCTCGCCATGCTTGCGGCGCTGTCACGGCAGGGGGCGCGTGGCGTTGCCGCGACCCCGCACTTCTACGCCCAGCGCACCACGCCGGAGCAATTCTTCGAGCGGCGGCAGGCCGCGTGGGAGTGCCTCGCGCCCCATCTGGGGGCGGACGCGCCGGAGCTTCGCTTGGGCGCGGAGGTGCAGTATTTCGAGGGCATCCAGCGCTATGACGCGCTGGAGCGCTTCCGCATCGAGGGCACGGAGCTGCTGCTGCTGGAGATGCCCGTCTGCGTCTGGACGCTGCGAATGCTGGATGCGGTGCTGGAGATAAACCAGCGCCGGGATATGCGCGTTATGCTGGCGCACATCGAGCGCTATCTGCGCTTCCAGAACGCGAAAACATGGGAGCTGCTGCTCGATAATGACATATTCATGCAGGCGAGCACGGAATTTTTCATCCGCCGCAGCCGCAAGGCCATGCGTATGCTGCGAGAGGGGAAAATCCATTTTCTCGGAACGGATTCCCATAACATGGACAGCCGCAGCCCGAATTTGGAGGAGGCGCTGCGGGTCATAGAGCGGCGCGGCGGCGGTGAGCTGCTGGACGCGCTTGTACGGAGGGAGGCGGCGGTGCTCGGTGAAACGGAAGACGATGGCGCTCATTCTGGGCGTGGCGGCGCTGCTTTGCCTACTGGTCTTTCTTAGTCTCCGCTTTCTGCGGTCAAAGCCGGAGCCGGAGCTGCGGCAATACTTCACCCCACCCGTGGAAAAGAGCGCCGAGGCGCTGGACACGCGGGAGGCGGCGACCTCCGAAAAGCTGGCCGAGCCGGAGGAATATGTAAGCCCGGTGGATTTTGAGGGGCTGTGGGAGGTCAACGAGGACATCTACGCATGGCTCTATATCCCGAACACGGACATCAGCTATCCGCTGCTGCAAAGCCCGGATGATGACAGCTACTACCTGCGGCGCAGCATGGAGCGGCGCTACGACGAAAACGGCGTTCTCTTTACCGAGGCGAGCTACAACGGCACGGATTTGTCCGACCCCGTCACCATCGTCTACGGTCACAACATGAAAAACGGACTTATGTTCAGCGACCTGCAAAGCAGCTATTCCTCGGCGGAAAAGCTGGCGGAGCATTCGGAGATCATCGTCTATTTGCCCGACCGCGAGCTGCATTATGCCGTGTTTGCCGCAATTCCATTTGACAATCGCCATATTTTGTGCAATTATGATTTCACGAACAAGCGTATTTTCCGCCTGTTCCTCAACGAGATCCTGTCCGTGCGGGCGTTGGAGGCTTCGTTTGCGGAGGATACGCCCGTTGGAACGGATGACCGCGTGCTGATATTGTCCACCTGCTTGCAGGGAAACCGCAGCAATCGTTTTCTGGTCTGCGCAAAGCTGGATGAGACGATTCCGACGAGGTTTGTTAAATGAGCGAACCACATATTAAATGTTGTAAAAAATAAATGGAGGATAGAACGATGAAAAAAATCATGGTTTTGCTGCTGGCTCTTGTCCTCACGCTGGCGATGGCGCTGCCCGCGCTGGCGGCGACCTACACGCCGAGTGTGGAGGCCAAGGACGCGCCGGAGGTCGTGACCCAGAAGGACAAGGACGGCAACGACTGCGCCGCCATTATCCGCGATGAGAACGGAAAAGAGATCGCCTCCGTACCCTTTGCCAACTTGGTCGTGACCCCTGTGTCGCAGATGGAGAGCACGACCTACGCGAACGTCAAGGCGCGTCTTCGCGCCGCGTTCAACCGTATCAAGGGCGTGTCCAGTGTGCGGGAGCTGAACAGTCAGCTTGAATCGACCATCAAATCGCTGTACCCGGATGTCTCGGTGGATGACCTTGTTGTGCGCGACCTCTTTGACGTGTCCGTGATCGGCGACTATGAGGAATACTTCAAGACCGCCGGCAACACTCTCACCGTCCGCTTCAAGCTCACGGCGGATTCCGCGCTGCTGCTCGCCGCGCTTGACAGCGTGGACGGCGCGACGTGGCGTATCCTCGACGACGGAAGCATTACCCGCAACGGCGACTATACCGTGGAGATCACGCTTGACCGCCTCGGCGTGATCGCGTTCCTCTACGACAACGGCGAGCTTCCGGCGGTGAACCCCAGTGCGCCGAAGTCTCCCCAGACGGGCGTGACGCTCCCGCTTGCCACGGTCTGCCTCGGCGCGGCGCTCGCGCTCGCTGCGGCGGCGCTGGTGCTTGGCCGCAAGCGCTCGTCCTCGAAGGCGTAAATCAGACGGCGGTCGTTGTCCGAATGGCGACGGCTGCCGTTTTTTAGGAAGGATAAACGGCGGGAAGTGAGCCGGTAGAAAGCGAGGCGTGTACCCATGCGTCTGAAAATTGATCGCAGGATCTTGAAAATAGTGGTCGTCCTGCTGGGCGTGGCGCTGGTGGCCACCGTGCTTTTCGTCCTCCTGTCCCGGCTGGATTCGCGCCTCGGCGTGGTGGATACGGCGGAATATGACGATGCCGACGAGGGACTTGTCTATATCGGCGACGATGTCTATGCCCCAAAAGGGAAGCTGGAGACCATTCTCCTCATCGGTCTTGACAAGTATGAGGAAGCGACACGGACGCAGAGCGAGAGCTATAACAACGACCAGCAGGCAGACTTTCTCCTGCTGCTGGTGCTTGACCGAGAGAACCGGAGCTATTGCGCGTTGCAGCTCAACCGCGACACCATGACGGAGATTCCGGTGCTGGGTGTGCGCGGTGAGAGTGCGGGAAGCATGACAGGTCAGCTTGCGCTCGCGCACACCTATGGCAGCGGTGGCAGCGATAGCTGCCGGAACACCGTGGATGCCGTGTCCAATCTGCTCTATGGGCAGACGATCGACCACTACATCGCCTTTACGATGGACGCGGTGGGTACGGTGAACGACCTCGCGGGCGGCGTGACCTTGGAGCTTATGGACGATTTCAGTGCCGTCGACCCCACGATGACGCAGGGCGCGACCGTAACGCTGAACGGGGATATGGCGCTCACCTATGTCCGCGCCCGTTCCAGTCTGGCCGACAGCAGCAACCTCCACCGCATGGAGCGCCAGCGGCAGTATGTGACGACGCTCGCGGAGGCCATATCCGCGAAGCTCGCGGCGGACGATGATTTCCTGCTCCACGCGCTGGAGGAGGTGTCGCCGTATATGCTCTCCGACTGCACGGTGAACCAGCTCTCGCAGACCTATGAGCGCTGGACGGAGTATACGGGCGGCGAGATATACACCATGGAGGGCGAGGCCGTACAGGGCGAGGAGTTCATGGAGTTCTACCCCGACGAGGAAGCCCTCCGCCAGCTCGTCGTGGAGATCTTCTATACGAAGCAGGGTTGAGCGGATGTAACAGGAGAGGGCAACGACGATTTCCAACTCCTGCCTCCCCTGAAAGGGGAGGGGGACCGCGGAGCGGTGGAGGGGTTTTCTGGAAGCCCGCAAAAGCTACATGAGAAACCCCTCAGTCGGCGGCTACGCCGCCGCCAGCTCCCCTTTCAGGGGAGCCTTGGGAGCTGCTGACGCTTGAGCTCTTTTGACCAACTCGCACCGGCTATGTGGCCGGTGCTTTTTTGCTTTTCATTTGGGCGGAGCTGTGGTACAATAGCTTGAATAACTATCGTATCGGGGGATAAGCACCGTTATGTTTTTGGATAAATTATTCGGCAATCATTCCAGTCGTGAGCTGAAGAAGATAACGCCCATCGTGGAGCGTATCGAGGCGCTGGAGGACGAGTACCGCGCCCTTGATGACGAGCAGCTTCGCGCCAAGACGGACGAGTTTAGGCGGCGGCTCGATGAGGGTGAAACGCTGGATGACATTTTGCCGGAGGCGTTCGCCACCGTGCGGGAGGCGGCTGACCGTGTGCTTGGTCTGCGCCCGTTTCGGGTGCAGCTCATCGGCGGCATCGTCCTGCACCAAGGGCGCATTGCCGAGATGAAGACCGGCGAGGGCAAAACGCTTGTCGCCGTGCTGCCGAGCTACCTGAACGCGCTTGCCGGAAACGGTGTCCACGTCGTCACGGTCAACGACTATCTGGCGCGGCGCGACTCGGAGTGGATGGGGAAGGTACACCGCTTCCTCGGGCTCTCCGTGGGGCTTATCGTCCATGGTCTGACCCGTGAGGAGCGGCAGGCGGCCTATAACGCCGACATCACCTACGGCACGAACAACGAGATGGGCTTTGACTATCTGCGTGACAATATGGCGCTTTACAAGAAGGACATGGTGCAGCGCGGTCATCCCTTTGCCATCGTGGACGAGGTCGACTCCATCCTCATCGACGAGGCGCGTACCCCGCTCATCATCTCCGGGCGCGGAGATGAATCGACCGATTTGTACCGCCGTGCGGACGACTTTGTGCGCACACTGCGGCGCGGCGTTGTCAAGGAGGTTGAGGACAAGGAGGAGTTTGAGGAGGCCGTGGACGAGGCCGACTACCTTGTGGACGAAAAGGCGCGGAGCGCCTCGCTCACCGCCAGCGGCATCGCCAAGGCGGAGCGCTATTTCGGGCTTGAAAACCTCTCCGACCTTGACAATACGACCCTGTCCCACCACATCAATCAGGCCATCAAGGCGCACGGTGTCATGCGCCGCGACATCGACTACGTTGTCAAGGACAACGAGGTCATCATTGTTGACGAATTCACGGGTCGCCTCATGCTGGGGCGGCGCTACTCCGAGGGTCTTCATCAGGCCATCGAGGCCAAGGAGGGCGTGGAGGTGCAGCGCGAAAACCGCACCCTCGCCACCATTACCTTCCAGAACTATTTCCGCCTCTACGACAAGCTCTCCGGCATGACCGGCACGGCGCTGACCGAGGAGGAGGAATTCATGTCCATCTACCAGCTTGACATCGTGGAGATACCCACGAACAAGCCGGTTGCCCGTGTTGACAGGCCGGACAGTGTTTACAAGAACGAGAACGGCAAAAATCGCGCCATTATACGCCAGATCGCCGAATGTCACGCAAAGGGGCAGCCTGTGCTGGTCGGCACGGTGTCCATCGAAAAGAGCGAATACCTCTCCAAGCTCCTAAAGCGCGAGGGCATTGCCCATAACGTCCTCAACGCGAAGCACCATGAAAAAGAGGCGGAGATCGTGGCGCAGGCCGGTAAGCTCGGCGCGGTCACGATTGCCACGAACATGGCGGGACGCGGCACGGACATCACGCTCGGCGGCAACGCGGAATACCTCGCCATGCAGGATCTGCGCCGCGCCGGCTTTGCGGAGGAGGTCATCGCGGAGGCCACTGGCTATGCGGAGACGGAGGATGAGGACATACTCGCGGCGCGGGCGCTGTTTGCCGAAAGGCTGGCGGAGCATAAGCTCGTGACCTCGGCGGAGGCCGAAAAGGTGCGTGCCGCCGGTGGTCTGTTCATCCTTGGCACGGAGCGCCACGAGTCGCGCCGTATCGACAACCAGCTTCGCGGGCGGTCCGGTCGTCAGGGCGACCCCGGCGAGAGCCGCTTCTTCATCGCCATGACGGATGATGTCATGCGCCTGTTCGGCTCGGAGCGCGTGATGGGCATGATGGAGGCCATGGGGCTTGACGAGGACACACCCATCGACAACAAAATGCTGTCGAGCGCCATCGAGACGGCGCAGAAGACCGTCGAGAGCCGCAACTTCCAAATGCGCAAGAACACGCTGGAATACGACGACGTGATGAACGTCCAGCGTAACATCATCTATGAGCAGCGCCGCAAGGTGCTGGACGGCGAGGATATCCGCGCCTACATCCACAACATGATTTCCGAGGTCATCCGCAGCGGTGTCACAGACGGGCTCGGTCACGCGGCGCACCCGGAGAGCGTGGAGCAGCTTGAGCAGATGCTAGAGCCGTTCTACAAGAGCTTTTTGCAGCGTGGTGAGCTGACGGCCACGGAATCGGAGCTTCCGTCACTGACGGCGGATGTGCTGTGTGAGCGCTTGCAGGCGATTGCGGACAGCCTCTATGAGCGCCGCGAGCAGGCGTTCGGTCTCATGCCGGACGGTACGCCGGTCATGCGTGAGCTGGAGCGCGTCGTGCTTTTGCAGGTCGTGGACGAATACTGGATGGATCACATCGACGCGATGGACGACCTGCGGCAGGGCATTGGGCTTCGCGCCTATGGCAACGTCAAGCCCATCGACGCCTACAAGCAGGAGGGCTTTGATATGTTTGAGGCCATGGTCAACGGTATCAAGGACGAGACCGTGCGCCGCGTCTTTGTCGTCCGCATCCGCAAGGAGCAGTCCATTGAGCGCAAGAGCGCGGTCAAGGCCAATCTCAACGCCGTCGGCGGCGACGCATCGACCAAAAAGCAGCCGGTCAAGCGAGCGAAAAAGCCCGGTCGCAACGACCCCTGCCCCTGCGGCAAATGGAAGGCGGATGGGTCGAGACCGCTGAAATACAAGGAATGCTGCGGCAGGAATGAATGATTCGCCGCGATCTTTTCGCACGATAGATTGCCGCACCGCCTCGCAGTACCTTTGTACAGCTTCGGCGGCTTGGCTTCCTCTCGCACGAAAATCTCTGCGCCGAGGGCGCGGTCCTTTCGCACGATAGATCGCCGCGCCGAGTGACGTTCAGTACAAGCCCAAGGCTCCCCTGAAAGGGGAGCTGGCAGCGGCAAAGCCGCTGACTGAGGGGTTTCTCTCGTAGTCTGTGCGGGCTTCCAGAAAACCCCTCCACCGCTTCGCGGTCCCCCTCCCCTTTCAGGGGAGGCAGGGATTGGGAGGTTGTCGCAGTCCTCCCTTTCAGGGGAGGCTGGGATTGGGAGGTTGTCGCGGCGCTCCCTTTCAGGGGAGGCATAGATTGGCAAAAATCGATGCACTGGCGCGGGAGCGCCCCGGCTCCCTTGTGCAAAGGGAGCTGTCAGCGAAGCTGACTGAGGGATTGAAAATCGTGGACTTTTGCTAGTCTACAATCCCTCCGTCACGGCTTGCGCCGTGCCACCTCCCTTTACACAAGGGAGGCTTTGGCTGGCGCAAATTTGGGAACAAAGCACTTTTTGACGCGCTGGTCTCCCTTTGCGGGAGCCGTGAACTATGAGGTATCTTCTTGAGTGAAATGAGCTTTATCAAATCCGGGCTTATCGAGTGCCCGCACGCCTTTTCCACGCGGCTGGGTGGCGTGAGCGGCGGCGTTTTTGCCTCGCTCAACCTCGCGCAGGGGCGCGGCGACAGCCGTGAGAACGTGGCGGAGAACTGGCGGATATTCGGGACGGCGGCGGGCATAGAGACCGAGCGCTTTGTCTATGGTCGTCAGGTACACGGCGCGACCGTGCGCAGCGTCGGTTGGGCGGATGCCCGTTCCATCAGCGACGAGGGCATATGGGAGGCGGCGGACGGCTATGTCACGAGCGTACCCGGCTTGCCGCTGGTCGTGTTCACGGCGGATTGTGCGCCGCTGCTCATGCATGACCCTGTGGCGGGCGTTGTGGCGGCGGTACACTGCGGCTGGCGCAGCGCTGTGGTCGACATCGAGGGCGTGGCTGTGTCCCAAATGGAGGCGCTCGGCGCACACGCGGCGGACATACGCGCCGCCGTCGGCCCCTGCATCGGCTTCTGCTGCTTCGAGACGGGCGCGGAGGTGCCGGAGGCGGCTGCGGCGCTGCTTGGCGGCGATGTGGCGGGGCTTTTTGAGAAAAAGGAAAACGGGAAATTTACGGTCGATCTCGCGGGCATTGTACTGCGGCGGCTCGGACAGCTTGGCGTGGAGCGGGCGGAGGCGCTCGGCGAGTGTACGATGTGCCACCCGAAGCGCTACTGGTCGCACCGCTATACGGGCGGTGTGCGCGGCAGTCAGGCCAACATTATCATGCTATGAAACAGCTTTACTGCAAAATAATCGCGCTGCTGCTGGCGCTTTGTATGCTGGCGGGCTGTGCGAGTGAGACGACGGTGGAGAGCGACACGGCGGAGGTGCCCGTGCCGGATGCCGTCGAGGCGGCGCAGCCGGAGGGCGAGGTCATGGGGCTGGGTCACGCGGCGGACGACGTATTTTCGCTCAATGCCGTGTTCGATTCCTCGTTCCACCCCTACCGCTTGACGAGCGCGTGGAATCGCGTGGTCGATATGCTTGTCTATGAGCCGCTGGTCAAGATAGACGGCAGCTTTGAGGCGCAGCCGGGGCTGCTCACCTCGTGGAGCACGGAGGACGGGCTCACATGGACGTTTGCGGTCGACACCACACGCAGCTTCCACTCCGGCGCACCGCTCACCGCCGTTGACTGCGCCTATACCCTGCAGCTCGCGCTGACGACGGATGCCTACAAGGAGCGCTTTTCCTCCGTGGATGAGGTGTCGACTCTGAGCAATTCGAGCCTCCAGATTCGGCTTCGCAGCGTCAACTGGCGCTTTTATACCCTGCTGAACGTTCCCTGTGTGGAGGCGGGGACGTTTTATGACAGCATTCCCGGCGGCACGGGACCCTATAAATTCGCGGCAACGGGGGATATGCTCGTGCTGAACGGCAGCCATCCGAACGCGGATTCCATGCCGCTGCTGCGCATTTATCTCAAGGAATACACCGCCTCCAGCGACATATTGCAGGCGTTTGAGAGCTCGTATATCGACCTCGTGGTGAACGACCCGAACTCACTGTCGAATCTCGGCTATTCCAAGACGAACATCATCCGCTATGTGGACAGCACGAATATGCACTATCTGGGCTATAATATGCAAAGCATGGTGATGTCGCAGACGGCGGTGCGGGTGGCGATGACCTATATCATCGACCGCAGCAGCATTGTCTCGCTCTATATGTCGGGTGCGGGCGTTCCGGCGACGCTGCCCATACACCCGTACAACTCCCTCTATCCGCAGGAGCTGGCGCAGTCGCTCAGCTACGCGCCGGAGAAATTCGGCGAGGCGCTGGAGGGTCTCGGCATGGTGGACGCGGACGGCGACGGACTGGTCGATATGTTTGCCGGTGTGGCGGGCGTGTCGCAGGGGCTGGACTTTATCGTCTGCTCCGAGTCCTCGGCCAAGGTCTCCGCGGCGCGGCGTATCGCGAACGAGATGACAAAGGCGGGGCTGGCCGTCACGCTGCGTGAGCTCAGCTATGACGACTATGAGGAGGCGCTCCGAACCGGCGACTTCGACCTCTATTATGCCGAGGTCAAAATACGTCCCGACTGGGACATCAGCACCCTGTTCCGTGCGGACTGGTCGGCGGAGGATTCGCTCAACTTCTCCCGCTCAAGCGACGCGCAGTTGCTCAGTGCCTACTCACAGTTCCTGTCCGCGTCGCCGGACGGGGAGGCAGCCGCCGTGGATTCGCTGTTCGGCTATATGGCGCAGACCGCGCCCATCACGGTCGTCTGCTTTGAAAAGAGCGAGGTTCTCTACCATCGCGGCGTGATATCCGGCATGGACCCGACGCAGGATAATATATTTAATGGTATGGAGAATTGGGTGGTTGACCTCACGGGCGCTACCGAGTGAAAAAGAGCTTGAAACAACAGGGGGAGAGGACAAAATGACAGACAGGGAGCTACTGAACATGGCGCGGGACGCGGCGCAGGATTCCTATTCGCCGTATTCCCATTTTCCCGTGGGGGCGGCGCTGGAATGTGCCGACGGCAGCGTGTTCACCGGCTGCAACGTGGAAAATGCCGCGCTGGGCTCGACGATATGCGCCGAGCGCACGGCGATATGCAAGGCGGTGAGCGAGGGACGGCGGCAATTTGTGCGTATCGCCATCTATGGCGAGGGCGAGAACTATTGCCTGCCCTGCGGTGCGTGTCGCCAGTTTATGAACGAGTTTGACCCGCAGGGAAGTATGGAGGTGCTGTGTACCCGCTCCGGCGGGCGCTACGTCAGCTACCGCCTCTCGCAGCTCATGCCCCATCCGTTCGCGTTTTAATACGACCATCCGGGCGAAAATCGGCTCGCTTTTTGGCGCATATCCGACCAGAGCGGGAAAATTGCGAAAAAAGCCTGAAAAATTGTGAAAATCCCCTTGACATCCAAGGGGATTTTTGCTACTCTATCGAGGTACGCGCCCCGTGAGGGGCGAAGTGTACCTATGCGATGAAGCGGGAGATTGCGCCGACGGGCGGTAACTTCCGTGGAGCAGTCCGGGGGTCAACGGTAAGCCCCAGAATCGGACGGGTCGGAGACCTGTACCGCGTATATCGTCTGGATCGATGTGAAACCGGCATTGCGCCGGTACATATTTTGAGACAGGGTCTGATACGCACGGTTGAGTGTGCAGATTTCCGATGGCCGTGCGGTAAAACGTAAAAACCGTACACTTTTTAGGAGGAAAGAGATCCATGGCAGCGAAGAAAATGATCCGCATCCGTCTCAAGGCCTATGACCATCAGCTCATCGACAAGGCCGCCGAGACCATCGTGGAGACCGCAAAGCGCACCGACGCGAAGGTCTCCGGCCCCATCCCTCTGCCGACGCAGAAGGAGGTCGTCACCATCCTGCGTGCCGTCCACAAGTACAAGGACAGCCGCGAGCAGTTCGAGCGCCGCACCCATAAGCGCCTGATCGACATCATCGCACCCACCCAGAAGACCGTTGAGGCTCTGATGAGTCTTGAGCTTCCCGCCGGTGTCGAGATCGAGATCAAGCTCTGACACACTATTTAATAAGTAGTCAGCAACCCACAGCCCGCTCCTTGAGAGCAGGCGGGTCAAGTTGGAGGCCGCCGTTACCGGCTCCCAACCAATAACCTAAGGAGGAAAATATGAAGAAAGCCATCATCGGTAAGAAGGTCGGCATGACGCAGATCTTCGACGAGACGGGCAAGGTCGTTCCCGTGACCGTTATCGAGGCCGGTCCCTGTGTGGTCGTCCAGAAGAAAACGGCGGATAAGGAAGGCTATGATTCCGTCCAGCTCGGCTTTGAGGAGACTCGTGAAAAGAAGCTCACCAAGCCGGAGCAGGGACACATCGCCAAGGCCGGCGTTGCGCCCCAGAAACACCTGCATGAGTTCCGTCTGGAGGACGCAGCCGAGATGAACGTCGGCGACGTGCTGAAGGCGGACGTGTTCGCGGAGGGCGACCACGTTGACGTTACCGGCATCAGCAAAGGTAAGGGCTACGCCGGTGTCATCAAGCGCTGGGGCGCTCAGCGTACTCCCACCACCCACGGCGGCGGCCCTGTCCACCGTCACGCCGGTTCCATGGGCTCGTCCACCGATCCCAGCCGGATATTCCCCGGTAAGATCGGCGCCGGTCACATGGGCGTTGATCAAGTCACGGTGCAGAATCTTGATGTCGTGAAGGTCGATCCTGAGCTGAACATGATCGTCCTGCGCGGTGCGGTGCCCGGTCCTAAGGGCGGCATCGTCTACATCAAGAACACGGTCAAGACGATCGTCGAGAAGCACACCGCGACCGACATTTCCAAGAACCCGCAGAAGGCTTCCGGGCGCAACCCGCAGAAGGCTTCGGCCCGTTCCAAGTAAGAAAGGAGAGAGATAGCAAATGCCTAAAGCGAAATTGGTCAATATGGCCGGCGAGCAGATCGGCGAATATGATCTCTCCGAGGCTGTTTTCGGCATTGAGCCGAACGAGTCCGTTGTCCACAGCAGCGTAGTGAACTATCTTGCCAACCAGCGTCAAGGCACACAGAGTGCGCTGACCAAGGGCGAGGTTTCCTACACCACCCGCAAGCCTTGGCGGCAGAAGGGCACTGGTCGTGCCCGCGCCGGTTACACCGGCTCTCCCGTGTGGCGTCACGGCGGCGTCGCCTTTGCGCCCAAGCCCAGAGACTACCGCTTCAGCCTGACGAAGAAGACGAAGCGCCTCGCGCTCAAGAGCGTCCTGTCCGCGAAGGCGGCCGGAAGCGCCATCATCGTCGTCGACGGTCTGAAGATGGACGAGATCAAGACCAAGGTCTTCAAGAAATTCCTTGAGACCGCCGGTGTCGCCGGTAAGGCCATGGTCATCACCGAGAACGTGGATGAGGCGGTCATCAAGTCCGCCCGCAACCTGCCCGGTGTCTCCATCACCACCGCGACTGTCATCTCGCCCTACACGCTTCTCAACGGCGGTACACTGGTCATCGACAAGGCTGCGGTACAGAAGATCGAGGAGGTGTTCGCCTGATGAAAACGGCTTACGATATCATCATCCGCCCGGTCATCACCGAGCAGTCCATGGAAGACCTGGACATCAAAAAGTATGCG